>CAJXWP010000017.1 GCA_913062625.1 uncultured Haliea sp.
TTGCTAGGCAGGTATCGGGCTGACAGTCGGTGACTGTCTACCGTTGCGGGGGCAGCGGTGGACTCGGCAATAGCCGTTCCACACTTCCCATTTAACCCACCCAGCGAAGATGAAAATATCGCGGTGGGCACCTAGCTTCGGCGCGACTCTAGAGTGAAGAACGCTGCATGTCAATGATGATAAGACTTGATTGTCTTCGACGACGGTGACGTCTACCCGGTGGATATGGCGCTTTAAAGGCTTGTTAGTGCCAAAGTTGCTGGCTTTGAGTAAACTATGACCCTACCCATAAAATAGTGACAGCGGATGACAATTACCCCTGCCATCGTGAATCAGGTCGCCGTTCTGCTTGGGAGAGCACCGCGTGGGCTAGAAGCTATTGCCGTGACAGGACCGGCCGGAGAGCCTGTGGTTATCCGAGTTGCGTCCCTTGTGGAGGATAAGCCATTTCCGACATTATTTTGGCTGGTAGATCCTGCGTTGTGTTATCGCATCGACCAATTAGAAGCGTTCGGATTAATCAAACGATTCCAGCAGCGCGTTGATCTGGAGTCTAATCTGCAAAGCGGCATGCGTGATGATCATGAGGCGTATATCGCACTGCGTGATTCGTACATTGGTCCGGATATTCGACAGCGGCTCGAGGCGCTTGGATTTAGTGAGGCCCTGGTGACTAGGGGCGTAGGAGGAATTGGAGACTTTACGCGTATACGTTGCCTGCATACTTGGTACGGGGCCCACCTCGTCGAACCTAATACGGTGGGCACCATGCTGGACGAATGGTGGCGCCTGCAAGCGCAGTAGCGGTTGGTTAAAATCCCGCTGGGTGCGATTGAGCTGCAGTAGCAACGCGCGCTGGTGCTGAACGACCTCGCTAGGGGTTGGCGCAGCGCGTTGCGTCCAGATGTGTTTAGCAGCAGCCGTTTTGGGTGGACCGTGCGGTGGGTCAGTCGTCCCCATCTGAGCCTTTACAGCTTATATGTTGTACCACACCGTCCTTATTCTGCTGCGTGCCTGTGCTATATTATCCTAGTCGTTCAGGCACCGAGGGTTTTATCAAGCAATGACAACATTACGGAATAGCGCATGACAGCAACAACCGACGATCTTCGCATTCAGCAGATCACCGAACTGATATCTCCTGAGCAGCTGGTGAAGGATGTAGGTGTAAGCAAACAGGGAGAGGCGACCGTCGCTCAGGCTCGGCATGCCATTCATTGTATTCTTAACGATGAAGATGATCGCCTGTTGGTCATCGTCGGTCCCTGTTCAATACATGACCCCGAAGCTGCCTTGGAATATGCCGCGTTGTTGCGCCGTGCTGCTGAGGAATTGACGGAGGACTTGTTTATTGTCATGCGAGTCTATTTTGAAAAACCGCGTACGACCGTAGGGTGGAAGGGGCTGATTAACGACCCGGATCTTAATAACAGTTTCCAGATTAGCAAGGGTTTGTATCTTGCTCGCAAGTTGCTGTCGGATCTTGCGGATATGGGCCTGCCGAGCGGCACTGAATATCTTGATTTAATCAGCCCGCAGTATTCTGCTGATCTAGTATCGTGGGGCGCGATCGGTGCGCGCACCACCGAAAGTCAAACGCATCGCGAACTGACGTCCGGTCTGTCCTGCCCCGTGGGTTTTAAAAACGCCACAGATGGCGATATTCAGGTAGCCGTAGATGCCATAAGATCCGCTTCTCAGCCGCATCATTTTTTATCGGTCACGAAGCAGGGTCATTCTGCAATATTTGAAACGACGGGAAATGAGGATTGCCATATCATTCTGCGTGGAGGAAAGCACCCCAACTATGATATGTTTTCGGTGCAAGACGCAGAGGCGATGTTAACCAAAGCGGGCCTACCTGCGCTGGTTATGATTGACGCTAGCCATGCGAACAGCCGCAAGGTCCCTGCGCGTCAAGTCGATGTCACCCGGGATATCGCCACTCAGGTGAGTCGCGGAAATCATAGTATTTTTGGCCTAATGCTCGAGAGTAATTTGGTGGAAGGCCGTCAGGATGTGGTCGAGGGTGAGCCATTGACGTTTGGACAAAGTATTACTGATCCCTGTATGGGCTGGGATGACACTTTGCCCCTGTTACAGGAGTTGGCAGCAGCCGTCCGCCTAAGGCGCTCTGTCGATAAGATTCAGAAAAACTAAGCGAGGTAAAACGTATGCATTTGGGATTCAGTTCAATGAACACGGCGGATGATCCCGCTCCTCATGTCTTGGCAAAAACCTTAGAAGATGCTGGGTTTGAGTCGTTATGGTATGGCGAACACAGCCACATTCCCGTTTCCCGGTTGACCCCGTATCCACCCGGCGGTGAAATGCCTGACCCCTATAAAAACATGATGGATCCCTATGTTTCACTGATGGCGGCTGCCTCAGCAACCAGCCGTCTGAAATTGGGTACCGGCATCGCACTGCTTATGGAGAGAGAGCTGTTTTCGCAAACAAAAACGATTGCCACGCTGGACAGGTTGTCTAATGGCCGAATGATTATCGGCTGTGGTGTGGGCTGGAATAAGGAAGAGTTTGAGAATGCAACTAGCCTGCCGTTCGGTCGTCGCTATCTTGGATTGAAAGAAACTGTGTTCGCGCAGCGTGCGTTACTGACTGATGCAGAGCCGGAGTTTCACGGTAAGCTGATCAACTTTGACGCGGTGTGGTTTGATCCCAAGGCAACACGTCCAGGTGGGCCGCCGGTTATTTTTGGCGCAATGGGTCCATTAGGAATAAAACATGCGGCCGAGTGGGCGGACGGTTGGATGCCCGTGGATGTGGCGATGCAGGATATTGAGCGGGACATAAAGGCATTTCGTCAGAGTGTGAAGGACAATGGCCGCAACCCCGATAGCGTTGAAATCACACTGGTGGTGATGGCGCCGGTTACTGCTGACCTGCTAAAGTCTTATCGAGATATGGGCGTTGATCGCTGTAATATTGGTGTGGGTATGGAAAATTGGGGTAAGCCGGAAATTGTGATGCCCATGATTGAGCAATTCTCTAAAATTATTCCCCAGCTTTGATTCTGCTCTATTTGCCCCTCTGTGATTCAACAGTCTTGCGCGCTATAGCGCAATGCCGCTAAATCGCAGCGCATTTTTGATGGCCGTCCACAGTCGATTGTCTCGGAGCGCGCAGGAGCTGGACAAAGTCACTTTTTCGGTCGATGCTGAGGGGGTGAATAGCGCGGCTTTACCGTCGCGTTGAGATGGCTTGAGTGTCGATTCATGATAAGCTTTCACCAAATCAAGGAGTGTCTGGCGGGCGTAGAATGCTGCCTGCAGCATCCGACAATAAGAACAGCGGTACAGGAGTTGAACGCATGGCGCTTGCACACGCAATAATGACCGCTCTGATTGATGACGATCTCTCTGGCATTGAATTGGCTAGAGATTTCGAAAGCTCGCTCGGTTTTTTTTGGCATGCATCACACCAACAAATCTATCAAGAACTACACAAACTCGCCGACAAGGCATGGCTTAATAAACGGGAAGTGCATCAAAGCGGTAAGCCCAATAAAATTGTCTATGGCATTACTAAGGCGGGGCGGGATGCATTGGCCGAGTGGGTGTATACCGTCACCAAAACCCAGTCAGCCAAGGATGAGCTGGTGATTAAGTTATACAATCTTAGCGCTGAAAATGCTGTGCATTTGGCGACCGAGATTGGTAATCGTCGACAGGAAATGATGCGTATCTTGTACGTTTACGAGAAAATTCGCGTTCGATATTACAGTGATCCGGAGTCGCTTCCAATCCGCAGTAAAGGCGTGTATCTGGCGCTTGCGCGTGGACTTGGTCACGGCCAGCAATTTATGGCCTGGTGTGACGAGGCTATCGCTTTAATAGCGGGCACGGAAGACACTTAATCCGAAATGAGCCTGGGTGATACTGGCGCGCTCGTAGCTTCGCGTCTGTATGAGGTTACTCTACCGACGCGTTTGGTTAGCCATCAGCCCGTGGCCTTTGAAGCCTTGTCTGTGCCCCAGATCTGTTCGAGCCTCTGGTCTCGCCCACAGTTCCAGCGATAGTATTTATAGCGTACAGGGTTCTTCAGATAATAATCCTGGTGGTATTCCTCCACCGGCCAAAACTCACTTCGATCATGGATTTCGGTGTAGACATCCTGTCCTTCGAAGCGCATTACAACGTTATTTTTAGAGCGTTCTGCAAGGTCTCGTTCCGACTGACTGCCGGGAAAAATTGCGCTTCGATAGCTAGGACCTTTGTCACAAAATTGACCCTGATTGTCGAACGGATCTATGTTTCGCCAGAATATCGAGAGTAGCTCTGAGTAACTAACGACAGCTGGATCATAGGTGACTTCAACGGCTTCGAAGTGGCCCTGATGGTTTCCAGAGTAGGTAGGGTTCCTTAGCGTGCCGCCCGTGAAGCCGGAGACAACTCCGGTGACGCCTGGTTGCGTTTCATAGTCGGATTCCATGCACCAGAAACAGCCGCCGGCGAAAACTGCGGTGGCTGAATCTGCCATAGCTGGAGAGGTCAGTGCAACTAGGATCAACAGCAGCAGGGTGTTATAACGCATTTCAGTATGTCCTTGGATAAATTGACGCGGGTTGATAGACAGCAATTCGCAACAAAAGTTCGTTGTTGCTGAAATCGGCAACAAAAATCTGTTGCTGTGCATGCCTGTTTACTGCAGCAAGACACAGGGTTACTGAGACTACGAGGCTATGATAACAGGTCTGTGTATCGAAAAGCGGCCGAGTAGGTGATAGAAGCATCGTCCGCTGTGGGCTTTGGCCGCTTCTGACCTCGACGTAGCATTGACAGCCGCGCTTGGGCATAATAGCCAGCGATAAAACACTAGGGCTCACTGGTTTTTGACTAAATGTATTATCAATATTTTGGGCTAACTGAAGCGCCGTTCTCCATAGCGGTAAATCCCCGCTATTTGTTTATGAGCGCACGTCACCGGGATGCACTGGCGCACCTATTGTATGGTGTGGGTGCGGGCGGCGGCTTTATTCTGCTGACCGGTGAGGTGGGTACAGGTAAGACGACAATAAATCGCTGCGTACTGGAGCAACTGCCCCAGGACACAGACATCGCCATTATCCTCAACCCCGCTCTCAATGCCATTGAGTTGTTGGCCAGTGCCTGCGACGAGCTGCGTATTGAATACGATCATGACAAGCACACACTGAAAACCCTGACGGATAATTTGCAGCGCTTTTTGCTCGAAAATCACGCGAGAGGGCGTAAGACGGTATTGCTAATCGATGAGGCACAGCATCTTGACTTTGATGTGCTTGAGCAAATCAGGCTGCTGACGAATCTCGAAACCAATAGCGAAAAATTGTTGCAGATTATTCTCATTGGCCAGCCTGAACTCGCCCAAATGTTGGCGCGACCGGAGCTGCGGCAGTTAAATCAGCGTATCACTGCGCGGTATAACTTGGGCTCACTGAACCTTGACGAGACGGGTGCCTACATCCAGCATCGATTGCAGGTGGCCGGGATGACGCCCGGACGGTTAATCTTTCCACCCTCCGTAGTGCGAAGCATTTACAAGGCGACACACGGAATTCCTCGGGTAATTAACGTCTTGTGTGATCGCATGCTACTGGGTGCTTACGGGCGCAACGACTCTAGCGTGAATCATGCTATGTTAAAATTAGCGATACAGGAGGTGTTGGGCGATGAGACCGTTAGCACGCCGCTGTGGCGATGGTTCGGCATTGCTGTGGTGTTGCTGATGGCAATTTGGACTGCTGGATGGCTATTGGGCAAATACACGACGGACACGGCACTATCGATTCCATCTTGGACGGATGCGCCGCCAGAGCCCGACCCGATTGGCGTGCCAGCGCAAAACTCTGCGGCCAATGCTCCTGTCATACCGCAGACAGAACGCCTACCTGATCCGCTAATGGAGGCAGTTCCGCCGCCAGTTCGGTTAGACGCGATAAATGCGATGCAAGCCCCTAGAGTGGCTGCGGCAGAACTATGGGCACTTTACTCAGCTGAGCCTGCGCCGGCTGACATTTGCATGAACGAAGCGCAAACTCGTTTGGCCTGTCTCGACGGAGAGGCTTGGACCTGGGATGAGTTGGAGTCGTTTAATAGCCCATTGTTACTGGAGATGATTACGCCGGAGCGCTTTTCAGCCGAGGTGTTGCTGCTAGGGATCGATGAACCAATGGCTTGGGTGCTGGTGGGTAGCGCGGTTGTGTCCCTACCCCTAGCCGAACTCGCGCCTTATTGGACGGGGCGTTATCGTCTCTTATGGCAGCCACCCGTAGGTTTTGAAAACGCTCTCGTGCTGGGAGACAGCAGCTCTGTGGTCGCATCGGTCGCGCAGCTTTTCGCCCGCCTCGATGCGCAACCCAGCCCCCTTGCGGACAGACGCTTTAACAGGGCGCTGGAGCAGCGCGTACGACTTTTTCAGCGACAAAACAGGCTGGTAGATGACGGTGTCATAGGGGTGCAAACACTGCTGAAGCTGAATGAGCAACTGGCGATTGACGTGACTGCAGCGCAAGCTAGACAGCAGCTGCAGGCTGCTACAGAAGACGAGTTAAATTAATGGCCGCAGATATTGCATTGATATTGGAACTAGGAGCGTACCCGTGTCGCTAATTCTTGATGCGCTAAACCGCTCTCGCCAAGATAAAGATTCAGTGCCCAGTCTGGCAACGCATCATGCGGTGGAGAAAGTCGCATCAGACAAGCGGCAGTATCTTCCTTGGGTAGTGTTATTAGTGGCACTGGTGATTATTGGCTGGCTGATGATGGCGCGATTATTCAACCCTGCATCTGATATTGAGATTGCAGCTTCTGCCAAGCCCGTGATGCAAGCTACCACCAATGCGGATGCATCAGATTTTTCTGCGGATAAAGAGGAAGCCGTAGTTGAGGAGCCGTTGGTCGAGTTCGTTGTGGATAGTCAGGCGCCAGTGACGGCAGGACTTGCCGCGAATAGCGCTGAGCCACGTATTGCGTCGGCTGTGGTTGCAACGGAGACAAAAACGCCGATTTCTCCGCCAGTGGTAGAAGATTCCGCCGTAGCGCAGCTCTACCAGAACCAAAATTTGGCCGACGACGCCGGGGTCCGAAACCAAACGTCATCCGCAGCTCTGGACTTATATGCAGAGTCTCGCGTGGAAGAGCCTATTGATATAGCGCAGGTCTTAAAGTCGGCTCGGGAGGAGATGAAAGACGCAAACCTTGACCAGCATTCAGTGCCCTTGTTGGCCACCATGTCACAGCAAACCAAAGACAACATTCCCACGCTGTATTATCAACGCCACGACTATTCAACGAATGTGGCGATTTCTGCAGTTGTATTAAACGGCGAAGCGCTTAAGGTAGGCGGGAGTCCAGCTCAGGGCATGAAGATCGAGGAGATTCTTCCTGATTCGGTAGTGCTGAGCTATCAGGGCACACAATTCCGCCTGCGCGCCCTTAATAGCTGGATAAACTTATAAGCATTGCCGCGTCGGGCCTTACAGTTTCAAGTAGTCGCGGACAATCTCAAAAATCTGTGGTTGTTGTACAAAGGGTTCCACTAGCCCTAACCCCTCACTATTGCTAAAAAGTGGCACTGCCGCCCCCGTATGTTCCTCCATCATGAAATTACTCGTGGCATAGTTTATCGCCATCTGGCTGCCCTCAGGCGTGATAATGCGCGCTACCTTGCCCGGCGTATAGGTTGGGATAGGTATGGCATCAAATAAACTGACATAGGGAATCAGCTGGGCGGCTTGCGAATGGTCTGCTGTTACCAGTATCAGTGTCCGTGGGTGATTCTCTGCGAAAACTAACGCGCTGGCCAGGGCTTCCTCCAGTTGCTGCACTTCACCGATTGAGCCGCAGGGCTTGCGTTCGTGAGACTGTTTGTCGATGGAAGCAGACTCAATCATTAAAAAGAACCCGGTCGTATTGTTGTGACTTAAATGATTCAGCGCAGCTTCCGTCATTTGCTGTAAATCCGGTACGTCAGCAAACGCTGGGTTGGGCTCACAGGTCATGGGTTCGGGTTGTGTCACGCTCCCCAGATAGGGGTGTACATGATTGAGCCAACTGCGTTTGGGTTCCTCTGCCCCGCGGCCGTTTTCTCCCTGCCAACGCACGGGCAGAGTGCCAGGCGCAAATAGTCCCAGCAAGCGTTTGTCCGGTGATGCTGACGCCAACTCGGCTGCGGTCGTGACAACCTGAAAACCGTTGTCTTGTGCTATGCGGCTTACGCTCTCGGTCTCGCCTTCGGCAGTGGGCGAAAAATGTTTAGCGCCGCCACCCAGCATCACATCCAGGGAAGAGTCGGCCAGTTGCTCAGCTATAGAACCGCTGCCCCCGTTTGCCTTGAGTTCATCCGAGCAGTCGCCCATCGCTATACCGCGATAGTTGATATCTACCATTGTTTCAGGGCTTTCGCACAGTCGCAGAGAAATGTGCGCGGCAAAGGCCGCGGGCGTCGCATCGGTAATACTTGCCGTAGTGACAATGCCCGTGCGTAAGCCTTCGGCCGAGGCCAGTTCAACAATAGTGGTAAGGTTTTCATTGCCACCGGCACTGGTACTGATGCGTCCACGGCTGGTGACGACGCCGGTTGCCATACTGGTAGCGGTGTTAGCTGAGTCTGCGACATACACAGATTTGCCATTTGACTGGTCCTCGGTGGTCAGTATCTGCATTGATGAGCGCAATGCCAGCTGGTCGAGCTGTAACTGCCCTGCCGCGCCCTTCAGGTAGTTGCGCGCTATTGTAATTTGTTGCTCGTCCATGCCGTCTCCAATGATCAGGATGACCTGACGAGATTGAGAGACAGCATGGGACTCAGGCTGCAAAGTGCTGTCCTGTGCCATTCCTGAAGAGGCCTGCAGAGCAAACCCGCAGAGCAGATAGCGTATTGTCTGGTTATTCATACAAAAGTCCGTTTCCTAAAGGCTTCGATTGAGTATTGATAACATGCCAACAGCGTCGTTGCACGTTTAAATGTCGGTTTTAGCACGCTTAGGTTTTTTGCGAGGGTGAAGTCCAAGAGCTGAGGTTATAACGCGTGATTTCCTATTTTAGTTCACTGGAGTTATTAACCTTTGCGCGACGATGTGGCACGATAGCGACCCCGCAGCGTCTGCTGACGGCGGATATCGCTCAATGGTCTGCAAAAGTATCAGTAGCATACTAATGGGGTAACTTAAGGGTGAGGAATCAACATGAAAATGATGACTGCAATCATCAAGCCATTCAAACTTGATGACGTTCGTGATGCACTGCATCAGCTCGGCATTACGGGTATGACGGTGGAAGAAGTGAAGGGCTATGGTCGACAGAAGGGCCACACTGAGCTCTATCGCGGTGCGGAATACTTGGTGGAATTTCAACCCAAGATCAAAATACAGATTGGAATCAGCGACGACCGAGTTGATGCTGCGATTGAAATTGTGTGCAAAGCGGCAAGTACCGGAAAGATCGGTGATGGCAAAATATTCATCACGCCGTTAGAGCAAAGTGTGCGAATCCGCACCGGAGAGACTGGCGAGGAGGCGCTCTAATCATGTTTAAGATCGCAAAAAGACTGCAGGCAGTGATTTTTGTAGTGGTGGCAATGCTTGCCGCCAGCGGTGCCAATGCTGACGAGCTCAACGGAGCCGACACCGCATGGGTACTGACGTCAACTGCCTTGGTCTTGTTTATGACCATTCCCGGCTTGTCTTTGTTCTATGCAGGTTTAGTCCGAGTCAAAAATGTATTGTCGGTGCTGATGCAATGCTTCGCTCTGACGTGCCTGATGTCTGTAGTGTGGTTTGTGGTAGGTTACACCATCGCCTTTGGCAGCGAAGGTGTAGAGCCGGGACCGTACATCGGCGATTTTGGTAATATCTTTTTTAGTGCAATAACAATTGACTCAATGACGGGCACCATCCCCACCAGTTTGTTTGCTATTTTTCAAATGACGTTCGCGATTATTACACCTGCACTGATCGCCGGTGCCTTTGCTGAGCGCATGCGTTTTTCAGCGATGCTGATTTTTAGTACTATTTGGTTAGTGGTTGTGTACTCGCCTGTTTGCCATTGGGTATGGGGTGGGGGCTGGTTGGGTGATATCGGTCTGCAGGACTTTGCCGGCGGTACGGTAGTGCACATTACGGCAGCCGTTGCGGCGCTGGTCGCTGCACTGATGATGGGGCCGCGCAGAGGCTTTGGTACGGTTCCCATGCCGCCGCACAATCTCACGATGACTGTCGCTGGCGCTGGTATGTTGTGGGTCGGTTGGTTTGGCTTTAACGCTGGATCGGCGTTAGGTGCTAACAATACTGCTGCCATGGCCATGCTGGTGACGCACTTGTCCGCCGCCTGCGGTGCATTGGCGTGGATGACGATGGAGTGGGTGCGCCACGGCAAACCTTCGGTACTGGGCATTGTTACCGGGATGGTGGCGGGCCTAGGTACGATCACGCCGGCCTCTGGTTCGGTCGGTCCTGCTGCGGCAATTGTTATCGGTCTCAGTGCAGGTGTGGTCTGTTACTTCGCCACCAACTTTATGAGAAATGCGCTGAAAATTGACGATAGCCTCGACGTTTTTCCCGTGCACGGTGTCGGCGGGATGCTCGGAACGTTACTGATTGGAGTGTTCTGCTCAGAGCAGCTGGGGCTCTTCAGTGGTAACGGATTTTCAGAAGGCATAAGCAGTATTGGAGGCCAGCTGAAAGTGCAGGCAATCGGCGTGGCCGCGACCTTTTTCTACACCGGCGTAATGACGTTTATTATTCTTAAGCTCGTGGATGCGATGGTTGGTTTACGTGTCGATGATGAAGCAGAAAATCAAGGCTTGGATTTAGTGCTCCACGACGAGCGCGGCTACAACCTGTAAATAGTTGTCCTTTGGATAGCAGGTCACCGCTGGTGGCCTTTTTTATTAGGGGGTCATTATTATTATGAAATGGCAGCATCGCTACGCCACCATCAACGGCATCCACATGCACTATGTGGAGCAAGGAGAGGGCATGCCGGTGATTTTGTGCCATGGCTTTCCTCACCTGTGGTTCAGCTGGCACCGACAAATCAGCGCACTGGCCGACGCCGGTTACCGGGTGATTGCCCCCGATATGCGCGGAATGGGTCAGACTGAGGCCCCCCTGGAAATCTCTTCTTACGATATTGATCACATCACTGGGGATCTATTGGGATTGCTTGATCACATTGGGGTGGACCGTGCCGTATTTGCGGGTCTAGATTTTGGTGCGTTTGCCATTTACGATTTGGCGCTGCGCCATCCCGATCGTGTGCTCGCGGTGATCGGTTTAGAAAATCCCGCGGCCCCGCATAATCCCGATGAGCCGCCTCTCACCGAGTATCGGCGCATGGGGCAGGAGCATTTCCTGCATATTGAATATTTTCGAGTGCCGCCGCGGGCTGACGAGGAGCTTGCAGCGCAGCCGCGTCGCTTTCTGCACAAGGTGTTTTATACGCTGAGCGCTGCCGGTAATTACTTTGACGTATTTAACTATCCGCCGGAAACGTCCTATATAGACGCGATGGCAGAACCGCCACCGCTACCTTGGTCCTGGTTGTCCGAGCTTGAGTTCGAATACTTCGTGAGTGAATACAGCCGCAGCGGTTTTACCGGTGGCCTAAACTGGTACCGCTCTTTCGATCTTAAGTGGCTCCAGCGAAAGCCTTTTGAGGACATCCAAAGCGCAGTGCCTGCGTACTTTTTAGGCAGTGAGCATGACGTTGATTTGGAGGGCTTTCACGGGGACGACCCCATTGGTCTGATGCGCGCTATCTTCCCTGATCTGCGTGATGTGCGCATGATCTCTAGTGCCGGCCATATGGTGCAATTGGAAGCTTCCGGCGAAGTTAATAAAGTTTTGCTCGACTATCTGCAGGACATTCAGCATCGGCTGGAATGACGACGCCTCTGTGACGCATAGGTTAAGACTATGCGTGCGCGTCGATTAGGGTCGATACCAAATCGGCGATGTCCAAGCGCGTTCTTGAATCTGCCATGGTAGTTCGGGATCACTGCAGCTGGGAGGGCGCTGTTCCGGCGCTAGACTGAGGCAGTCGTAATGGCTCCAGCGGCAACTGGGATTTTCCAACACTCGGGCGTAATATACGGCGGCGACTTGTGGGTCAAAATTGGGATCTTGCCAGCTAGCACATAATTGGGAAAAGCCTCGACCAGAGACTGCACAGGTTTGCGGATCCACGCTTGCCTCCGTGTCTTTTGCACCTGCGACATCAAACACTGCCTGCTGGGTTCGGCCTTGGTCGTCAATCCAGCCTTTGATAATCTGAATGCGCTGCAACAGATTGCCGCCGTCGCGCGGGTCGCGATTGGCGCTGGCAATGAATACTGGGTTGAGCGTTGCTCCCGCTGGAGCAGGAGGAATGTCTGCTCCCATGGGCACACCCTCACGGTACGCTTCAGCTAAATAGGCATCACTCTGACAGAGGTTGGTATCGATATTCCATCCGGCAAAAAAGCGCGGGGTGATACGTGGCCCACTGGTGCCGAACGTTTCTTTACGCTGCATCGCAGCGAACAGCGCATTACGGCTGTTTTCGACGGCATAGATGCCAGCGATACCGCCTGGGTTGTAACGCACTGGAGAGCCTTTTGCGATATCCCCAGGAACCTCGACCTGACCGAGGAGTCGATTCTGTATGCTCCGATCATTGCCGTGCGAGCCTTGGTAGCCCTTTTCCTTCACGCCAGCCGGTGCGCCTATATGGGTATCTGTGGCCGCGATAATGCCAAACTTGAACGGATTGACTCCCAACGTCTTTTCCTCTGAAAGCCCTGCTGTCAGTGCATAGCGCACAAAGCTGTAGCGCGAGACACAGCCTTTAAGCATCATGCCTCCACTGCCGAACTCCTCGCCGCAGTCGGGGATGATTTCACTGGGCGGACGTAGTTTTTCGAAATCACACAGTTCGTCGGGAGCGCCGATTACACTGGCGATGCCGTTGCGACATTCTGAGTCACCCTTGACCTGCATCATTTCTGCCAGCGGCTCCAGTCGCGCTCGCAAAGCCGCCAGTCGCTGTTGTTCCTGTAAAGATAGATCTTGATTGGTGTAAGGGAACCACATCCGGCCGCTGCTCCAGTTACTATTGTGCGGGATCGCCAGAACGTCGCAGCTGTCGTTGCCTTCGATGCAGGTATCATCGAGCCAGCCCCATAGCTGTTCCGGTGTGGGCGCATCTTTGGCGCTCAGCGGTGCCTGCGGCACTGTGCTCGACTTGAAAATAACATTGCGGTGCAGGTTGCTGGCCTGATCGGCTAGCGTGTACTCATACGCATGAAAGGTTGTGAATTCACACGCTTCGCTGTGGTCATGCCAATCTTCAGTGCTACGCTGGTTTTCACGCCAGACTTCTATCGCGGTGTCGCGACATAATGAACCATCATCACCGCAGACTCTGGTGGAGCGGTCCTGTCCAAAGATGGCAAAGCTCGCCAAGCGCATAAGCGACTGCATTTTTTCTTCCACCGGTAGGCGCAGGTCACCCCGATAGAGACGACATACCAAGCTGCTATAGGCCGGATGGTCGGCGGTGTAGCATAACCGTGTTTCGCCAAGCGCCTCGGCATGGTCAGTGACCGCCGCGAAATCCAGTGGTGTCCCGATGTCCAACATTGGCGCTTGGTATTCTGGCGGGTCACCCAGCAGGCGTAACGCCATAGGCGTGCCGCGAGCGAAGCTATAAGCCTCATCGACTGTGGTAGTGACGCCGAACGAAGTGGCATCGTACGATGCGGCGGTATGGGCGTGCAGGTCGCCGAAAAAGGCTCTTTTTTCAGGGTAGTAGTGCAGGCACGGTTGCTGTATTTGAGGAGCGTCATCGAGGGTTCGCACAGACACTTGATCCCAGGTAGCGAGTGCATCGGAGTCTTGCTGTACCCGCTCGAACTCAAAACGCAGCCACAGCAGCGAGACCCCGATGAATAAGCCCAGTATCAATAACGTAGTAAGAGCATATTTTATTGGTTTTATCACACAAGTCACTTTCGAGTAGTGGGTTTGTGTGAGATATCCTACCTTAACCTGGAACTCTGGGAAATATCATGAACGCTGGTTAGAGCGCTTGGTCTAGTTTATGTGTAACTGGCGTGCGCGGGCTCAGCGCCGATAAAAGCCGAGCATTCGGTGTTACGCGGATTAACTGCTCAATAATCGGATGCGTCAAATGACGAGACAGAGTGTCCACGGGGTCTTTATTTTAGCTAAATCTAGGTGGTAGCACTTTTTTCGTTTGTTCTGGCTGGAACTGGACAGAGTGGTCTATACTCGGATCAGGCACTTAGAAGGATGATCTGGTATGAACAAGTCGGTGTTGGTTGGAGTTGTGTTTGGCGCAGGTATCGCCACGGCATTCGGTGGTTTTGCTGGATATCGCATGTTGAGCGGATCCGAATATGCTCAGGTGCTGTCAGCGACGCCTGTTACTGAGAGCGTGCGCACGCCGCGCCAGGAGTGTGGCGATCAGGTGGTGACGCGGCAAGAACCTGTTAAGGATACCCACAAAATCGCCGGTTCTGTCATCGGAGCGGTAGCAGGCGGTTTGCTTGGCAATGCGATTGGAGGTGGCGGGAAAAATACTGCGGCTAAGATTGCGGGAGCGGCAGCAGGTGGTTATGCCGGCAATAAGGCGCAGGAAGAAATGCAGAAGAACGACACCTATCAGACGACTGAGCGCGTTTGCAAGACGGTGGTCGATGTGAGTGAGCGTACGGTGGCCTATGATGTTAAATATCAAATTGGCGATACGACAGGTGAAGTTCGGATGGATCACGACCCGGGCGACACTATTAAGTTAACGGACGGGAAAGTGGTGATTGCCCGTGCCCCAGTCAGTAGCGACGCCAGCGGTAACTAGAGACGCAGCGCTGACGTTTTAACCACACTGTGGGGTTGCTAGACCAGCTTCTTTGGATCAAGCAGCGTGGCGAGTTCCTCGCGAGAAATCTCTGTCATTTCGACTGCGACCTCAAGCACAGGTCGCCCTTCCTGATACGCACGTTTAGCAATTTCGGCAGCTTTGTTATAGCCGACCAGTCCATTTAATGCCGTTACCAGTATCGGGTTTCTAGCCAGATTGGCCGTGATAGTGTCGTGATTCACGACAAAGTCTGCAAAGCATTTGTCCGCCATTGCCGTGCAACTGTTAGCCATTAAGGTGATGCTTTGCAACAAATTGAAGGCTATCACCGGTAGCATCACATTGAGCTGAAAGTTGCCTGATTGGCCGGCCACTGTAATCGTCGTGTCATTACCAATGACCTGTGCCGATGCCATTGCGACTGCCTCGGGTATGACCGGATTGACCTTGCCGGGCATGATGCTGCTGCCCGGTTGCAGGGGTTTGAGGCTGATTTCACCCAGTCCGGACAAGGGTCCGCTATTCATCCATCGTAAGTCGTTGGCAATCTTCATGAGAGCGACTGCCAGTGCCTTAAGTTGGCCTGAAAGCGCTACTGCCACATCCTGGCTGGCAAGGGCCGCAAAAAAATTGTCTGCAGGCTCGAATACCTGCCCGCTGGACGCACTCAGATGAAAACAAAAACGTGCCGCGAACTGCGGGTCGGCATTGACGCCCGTACCGACTGCCGTGCCACCCTGTGCCAACTGGCGCAGCTGCGAGCGACAATCACTAATCCGCTGGCCTGCCTGTGACAGTTGCGTGCGCCACCCTGATAGTTCCTGTGCCAGACTTAATGGCATGGCGTCCATCAGGTGCGTGCGTCCCGTCTTTATGCTGTCTGCTAGCGACTCCTCGCGTGAGGCAATCACATCGGTAAGATGATGCAGTGCGGGCATCAGTACATTAGCGAGTGCGAGTTCAGCGCTGACGTGAATTGCGGTGGGAATCACATCGTTGCTACTTTGACTGCAGTTGACATGATCGTTCGGATGCACGGCTTGGCCCAGCTGTCGACTCGCAAGGCTGGCAATAACCTCGTTGGCATTCATGTTGGTACTGGTACCAGAACCTGTCTGAAATACATCGACGGGAAACTGATCTTGATATTGGCCTTGCGCAATGGCAGCGGCAGCGTTGGCGATACTGTCAGCCAGAGTGGAATCCAGTAATCCCAATTCGGCATTGGCGCGGGCGGCGGCGGCTTTGATCAGGCCGAGCGTACAAATGAAGTGTGCTGGCATGGCGATGCCGCTAATGAGGAAATTATTGACGGCCCTTTGAGTTTGGGCGCCGTAAAGTGCAGACGCAGGTAACTGCACCTCGCCCATGCTGTCTTTTTCAGTACGCATGTCACCCATGCCGCTACTCCTGTCAGGACTGATTAGCAATTCGATTGAGCACATAGGTCAGCACCCCGCCTGCGCGGTAATATTCTACCTCCACTGCCGTGTCGAGTCGGGATTGCAGCTGTATTTCGCGACGTTCCCCAGACGGGTAGTGAATCACCGCTGGCAAGCGTTGCTGTGGCGTTAGCGCGCCCTCGAGGTCGAGGATATCGAAACACTCATCTCCCTGCAGTGCTAACGTCTTGCGCGTGTCCCCAGACAGAAACTGTAGCGGGAGGACACCCATGCCGACCAAATTTGAGCGGTGTATCCGCTCGAAGCTTTCTACGATAACAGCTTTAACACCCAGCAGAAGAGTGCCTTTAGCAGCCCAGTCGCGGCTGGATCCGGTGCCGTATTCGCTTCCCGCAACAACCACTGTGCTGATGCCTCGGGACTGGTAGTCCATTGCAGCATCGTAAATAAACATCGGTTCGGTAGCGCCATTGAGTCGGGTATAACCCCCTTCCAGCGATGGCGTCATTTCGTTGCGGATACGAATATTCCCAAAGGTCCCGCGCATCATGACCTGGTGGTTACCGCGCCGCGAACCGTAGGAATTGAAGTCAGTTTCGCTGACACCGTGCGTACGCAGGTACTGCGCTGCAGGGCTGTCTAGTGGAATCGCTCCGGCCGGGGATATGTGGTCGGTGGTGACGGAGTCACCCAGCATAGCCAGCATGGGTGCAGCCAGAATATTGTGTTGGTTACCTTGATACTGCTCTTCAAAGAACGGTGGCAGCTGAATGTAGGTAGAATCTTGTGAAAAAGCGTAGGTGGCACCGTCGCTCGTGTTGATAGATTGCCATGTCTGATCACCGTCGAACACGGCGCCGTATTCTTTTTTAAACATGTCCGTATGAACGGTCTGCACCAGGTCAGCAATCTCGGCATTGCTGGGCCAGATGTCTCGCAGATACACTGGGTTGCCTGCCGGATCTGTTCCCAGGGGTTCCTGGCTCAGATCGATGCGGGTAGTGCCGGCCAAGGCATAGGCCACTACAAGCGGCGGAGACGCAAGCCAGTTGGCTTTCACCAGTGGGTGAATTCGCCCTTCAAAGTTACGGTTGCCCGACAGTACTGAGCAGGCTACCAGATCATTGGCGGCGATAGTCTCTTCTACCACGTCCGGCAGCGGCCCCGAGTTTCCGATACAGGTGGTGCAGCCATAGCCCACCAGATTAAAACCTAGTGCATCTAATGCACTCTGCAGGCCCGCTTTTTCGAGATAGTCTGTCACCACTTTTGATCCAGGTGCCAGTGAAGATTTTACCCAAGGCTTGCGTTGCAAACCGAGTGCGAGCGCCTTTTGCGCAACTAATCCAGCACCAATCATCACGGCTGGATTGGAGGTATTGGTACACGAAGTAATGGCCGCAATAACGACATCCCCATGATGCATTGACTCTGCGGTGCCGGCGAGCGGAAACGCTGTCTCTAGCTGATTGGATTTACCATCCAGTTCGATGAATTGATCGACAGCCTCAGGCAAATCTCGCACCGTGACCCTGTCCTGCGGGCGTCTGGGGCCCGCGAGATTGGGTTCGACGGTGGACATATCCAACTGCAGTGTGGCGGCGAAATTAGGTGTGATGTAGTTCTGGTCGCGCCACATGCCCTGTGCTTTGCAGTAAGCCTCCACCAAACAGACAGTGTCTTCATCACGTCCTGTGAGTCGCAGGTAAGTGAGTGTCTGGGCATCAACCGGGAAGAAGCCACAGGTGGCTCCATACTCTGGCGCCATGTTTGCAATAGTGGCGCGATCAGACAGTGGTAGGTGGTCAAGTCCGCTGCCATAGAATTCTACAAACTTGCCCACCACACCCTGTGCCCGCAGCATTTGTACCACCTGCAACACCAAGTCGGTTGCGGTAATGCCTTCGCACATCTGGCCGGTAAGCTCAAAACCGACAACGTCCGGTATTAGCATTGAGATTGGTTGTCCCAGCATCGCCGCTTCAGCTTCGATGCCGCCAACGCCCCAGCCGAGAACACCCAGGCCATTGATCATAGTGGTGTGGCTGTCTGTGCCTACGAGTGTGTCGGGGTAGGCGAGGGGTGTGCTATCGGTGGGTTGCTGCCGTACGACCTGTGCAAGGTATTCTAGGTTGACCTGATGGCAGATGCCGGTGCCCGGAGGTACCACCCTAAAATCGTCGAACGCACCTTGACCCCATTTAAGGAATTCATAGCGTTCATGGTTGCGTTGCATTTCCATAGCCACGTTTTGTTCAAAAGCATTGTCGCTGCCAAACTTGTCAATGCTTACTGAGTGGTCGATAACGAGGTCGACCGGCGATAATGGATTAATTTTCTTTGGGTCGATGCCCCGTTTGACGAGGGCGTCGCGCATGGCAGCTAGATCCACCACCGCCGGCACGCCGGTAAAATCCTGCATTAGTACGCGTGCTGGGTGATAGGCGATTTCTTGATCGGAGCCACCCCCTGCGCTAGCTGCCAGAGTCTCGATATCTTCGCGCGTGCAGCTTATGTCGTCCTCGTGTCGCAACAAATTTTCGAGAAGAATTTTGCTGCACACAGGGAGGCGGGCGACTGTATTGTGTGTCGTTAGCGTGCCACCATTGATAGCAAAATAATGGTAGATCTTGCCCTTAACATCCAGCGTCGAAAGCGTATTAAAGGAGTTTGAAGATACAGTCACGATGAGGCACCTGTTTAGACGTTGGAGTCGTCAGTATAAAGGATAACGGTGCTTGATGCTGCCTCAGCTAGCGCTATACATTGTGACCTTGTTAGTCGCGGGAGATTGACCTTTTTTCTGCGTATTCATCTTACATTTCGAAGAGATTGATCCCGTCCTCAACGCGCACATTGCCACTGTGCCCAATCGGGTCCTGTGCTATCAGCTGGCTGAGTGTGTCGGCGTCCGTGCCAGTGTTAGCAACAATCCGTTCACCTGCTGGATTACGCCCGATAATAATCCCCCGTGTCGGCCCTTCCCGACCAAAGCTGACAGTATAGGTTTCTATGGTTGCGGGACCGGAAGGATCGGGGGCCAGTGACATGCGCGGAGTTGCATCGATACGCTCCTGTATCGCGTGACGGTCTATGTCTTGCCAGTCGCTCATGGGAGGCTCTGTCGAGTATATGCCTAGCGAGTGCTTCGTCAGATACAGGCCATTGGCAGTGACCAGCCCATGCCCGTTACCTGCATCGCGCAGGGACACAATCATTTGTGCAATTGCGTGCAAAGAGTAGTTGTTGCCGGGCCCACCGAAGAAGGGCATACCGCCTGTTACGGTAATCCCGCGATTGTCCAGCGGCGACAAGCCGATCTCGCTGCAGGCGACCTGCACCGCACTGGGGAAACAGCTGTAGATATCGAAGCTTGAAATTTCATCCAAGGCGATGCCAGCGCGCGCTGATACAGACTCCCATGCCGCCTTGATGGCGGGTGAAGTGTGCAGGTTAGGCCGTTCGCTGACATGCCAGATGTCGTTAACGTCAGTGCCGGCGCGCAAGTAGATCCAGGTGCTTTGGTCGAGGCCCATCTGACGTGCCTTTCCCGCGGTTGTCATGATGACCGCCGCTGCCATGTCAACCGCCAGGACCGGATTCATAGCGCGCGTGTAGGGGTAACCGATATAGCGATTATTTTGTACTACCGTACCTATTTCTTCGGCGCTCTGGAAGTGCGGTTTCCACGCACCGGGGTTGCTCGCAGCAACCCGGCTCATGCGGCTGCAGACCTCGGCGATGTGAGCGGCGTGATGTTCTTGGCTTGTGCCGAGGTGGTGTCTTAGGCTGTTCTCGAACAGCGGATACGTGTTAATCGGTTCGTAGAGCCCATGTGCCATCTCTAAAGCGTTGTGTCCCTCTCGTTCTTGCCCCACCGTTGTGGGTTCTGTCTCTGTCTCTCCGCTCCAGGCGGAAATGTCTTCCCCTGTGCGCAGCGCCGAAAACAATGTCGCAAGCAGTTCCGCGCCCGTAAGCAAAACAACGCTGTGTTCGCCGCGCGCTAGTGTGCCCGCAAAATGATTAACCAAATATTGTGGCGTGTTACCGCCGATCGTAGCCTGAAAAATCGTCGCATCGGCAAGGCCTAAGCGATGGCTTAACTGTCTACCAGGATTTCGAGGGAGCAGTGCTCCGATGCTGGGCGTCGCATCAGCAATAAATCTAACCATGGCGACCGTATCGATGGCGGACGTTAAGCCACTGTGTCCCACATCAGCAATAGCAGCTTCCGCCGCTGAGCAGAGCGCGTCCAGTGGGGTTCTGGTAACGTCGGTCGAATGCCATGTTTGTTGCCCAGCGCCGATAATAATGGGAGTGTTGTCTGGAATATTCATAAGCTTCATGCAGTTAAATGGGACGCGATTATGCCACTAAAATCGACACTGGCAAATCTATGCGATCTCTGCAGGTGCTGAGGGACTATGCCCATATTTGCGTATTTGGTGGCATATGCCTTTGAAGGGCTATGTTCATGCCTACCTTTGCGGCGGCATAAGCCTCTGAATGCTATGCTTAGGCTTACGGTGGCATACGACTCTGAAGGTTGTGCCTATGCCTGTGGTTACAGTTTGAGCTGGCGTCCGTTGTGAATGGGGTGGGTCGATATCGCATGGCTGATGCGTTGCGCGATGTGACGGCTTTAAGCGACGCCAGCTTAACACTGTGGAATGACTCAAAATGCCGACGCTTGCGTTGATTTTTTCTGAAAAAGCGCTATGTTAACTCGCTCGTTGTTAGCCCTAAAGAGAGCACACATATGCAGTCTCGGTTTGAGGGTGGCGCCCATCGCGTCGTATTGCTGATTTTTCTCGCGGTTGCATTGTACGGCTGTTACTGGATGGTAAAGCCTTTCCTGCAGCCGATTATTATGGCCATATTGATCGGTTTACTGGCCTATCCGGCTCATGAACGCCTAGTTTCCCTATTGCGAGGGCGCAAAACCATCGCCTCGCTTATTAGCTGTCTGGCGCTGCTATTGATCATTCTTTTGCCCACGCTGGCGTTATTGGTCGCGGTGCTTAAGCAGGGTATTAGTTATTCTGTGGTCGTTCGAGAATGGGCAACCTCAGAAAACATACACCAGCTCATGGCGCATCCCTGGTTGCATGAAGCTCAATTGCGGGTGACGCAGGTATTGCCAGAGGGCGCGCTCCATCCCGACAATATTCGCGCTAAAGCGCTAGCGGCTGCAGGCGAAATGGGGCGCCAGTTTGCCGGGATATCGACATCGATACTGGGGAGTATGACCCGGTTCGTGGTGAATTTTCTGCTGTTGCTGTTCGTGTTGTTTTTTGTGCTGCGGGATCACCAAAAATTAATCGCTTTTTTGTATCGAGCTTTGCCGCTGGCACGTAGCGAGGAAGAAACCCTATTTCATGAGGTGCAAACGGTCACTAAATCAGCTCTGATGGGCTCTTTGTTGACGGCTGTCGCACAGGGTATTGTGGGCGGATTCGGTTTGTGGCTTGCGGGATTTCCGGGCGTTTTCTGGGGCGCTGTGATGGCGTTTACGTCCTTGATACCGTTGGTGGGTACCGCCTTGATTTGGGTTCCAGCGGCGCTGTATTTAGCGTTTACAGGCGAACTGGGTTGGGCCGGTTTTTTGGTCGTGTGGGGCGTTGTGGTGACGGGCTCAATCGATAATTTCTTACGTCCCCTGCTGATGCAGGGTGCGAGTATGAGCACCGTGGTGGTCTTTTTCTCGATTATTGGAGGCCTTCAGGTGTTCGGGTTGATCGGCCTTATTTATGGCCCGCTCATGTTTTCGCTCGCGCTGGTGCTATTCAAGCTCTATGAGAACGCTTTTTCTGATTTTCTTAACTCACAAGATAATAGTTAGCCAGAGCTCCCATAGAGCCGCCTGAGGAGAGGCTTGTCGATTTTCCCAGACGCGTTGAGAGGCAGCTCATCGACGCGTATCCATTGTCTGGGGGTTTTATAACTGGCTAGAAATGCGCGGCAGTGAGTGTCGAGCTCGGCGTCGCTGACATCGTCCTTGAGTCGCACGACTGCGCAGGGACTTTCGCCCCACCTGGGGTGTGGCAAGCCGATGATGGCGCAATCTCTGACTGCGGCGTGTTGTCGCAGTACCTCCTCTATTTCGCGGGATGCAATATTTTCTCCGCCACTGATGATCATGTCTTTTTTGCGGTCGACAATGTAAAGGTAACCGTCGTTGTCAAAACGGCCTATGTCTCCGGTGAGCAACCAGCCGTTGGCCATTGCGAGAGCCGTGGCGGCATCATCATTCCAATACCCGATCATGCACTGCGCGGCCTTCACCAAAATCTCTCCGGCATCACCTGTGGCGCACTCACGCCCTTGTTCGTCGATTAATGTGAGTTGCGCTGTGAGAAGAGGGCGGCCTACCGATTGCAGCAACTCTGGCCTGTCGAGGGCGGCCCTTTGATGATCCTCGACCGTGAGGAATGACACGCTGCCGGCTAATTCTGTCATGCCGTAACTTTGGCATAGGCCTACGTCGGTGTCGGTCAGCAGTCTTTGCAACAATGTTTGAGGCATAGCCGAAGCGCCATAGCCAATGGTGCGCACTGAGTTCAGGTGTCCCGGAGTGAAGTCAGGGTGATCCAACAGCAGGGCGATCATGGTCGGCGCGAGGGACATCGTCGTCACCTGCAGCTCTCTGCAGGCGGCAAGGGTGTCGGTGGCATCGAATGAGCGCGCCAGCACAACAGCGGCGCCGTAAAGATGTTGTAGCAGGACATTGTGAGCGGAAACATGAAATAACGGGAATGGGTAATAGTATTTGTCGGATGCATGGACCGGTCGTGACAATGCCGCCGAGCGCAGTCCGGCCATAAATGAACGATGGCTTAACATCGCCCCCTTGGGCCGGCCGGTGGAGCCAGAGGTAAACAGTATCCATGCTGGATCCTCTGGGTTGGTCGCCGGCAGTTTTTCGCGGGAGCCAGACTCGCGCCAGTTGAGGTAATCTTGGCCCAGATAAACAGTCTCAGTAGCGGGTGGAAAGTCAGTGTGTGCTAGCACCGGTTGCAGTAATTCCCTGTCGCCGAACAGTGTCGTCACGCCGGCAGATTGCAGCTGATAGTTGACTTCTGCGGGCGCAAGTCTTGCGTTCAGTGGCACCAGAATTTTGCCGGCGGCCGTGACGCCATAAATCAGTTCCATAAACTGGGGACAATTCCACGACAGTACGCCGATACGGTCCCCTATAGCGCCGCTGGCGGCCAAGCGTGTTCCCGTCGACATAGCGTTGCGGTAAAGGCTGGCGTAGTTGATCGCGTCACCGCGCCACCATAATGCGACGCTGTTAGGTTGCTCGACGGCGGGCCGCTCAATTAAATGGTGTAGCAGCGTACAAGCCTGATCATCGGACGGCATATTGACCTCGTTGATGCTTGCACGTCGCGCGCGCCAAACGCAGCCTGTAAGGTGTTAATCGCCGACTAGGCATTGACGATAACTCTTGGTGTGCGCTGTGGCATGCGCGTGGTGAGTTCGTAACCGATGGTGTTGGCCCAGCGAGCCACCTCTCCCAGTGGCAGGCCTGCGCCCCACAGTACAACTTCGGCGCCGCGCTGAACGTGTTCGAGGTCTGTGACATCGACCGTAATCATGTCCATGGAGACACGTCCTGCGAGCGCGGCGCGTTGCCCCTTGACGAGTACCGGCGTCCCGTTGGGTGCCTCGCGTGGGTAGCCGTCGCCATAGCCAATAGTGACGGTGGCGATGACCGAGGGTCGCTGTGCAACCCAAGTACCGCCGTAGCCGACAGATTCACCCACTGCAACATTGCGCAGGGCGATCACCGCAGAGGTCAGTGCCATGACGGGCTGCAAGGTTTGTGCATTGGGGTGGTCCTGTGCCATCGGCGAATGGCCATACAGCATGTAACCCGGGCGCACCCAGTCATAATGCGCCAGCGGCCAGGCGAGCAGGGCGGCTGAATTTGCTGCGCTGCGTGCTGCGCTAAAAGTCAGGCCATCGAAGACGGCGATTTGTTGCGACGTTTGTTCATTGTGCACATCATCTGCCGACGCGAAATGCGTGTAGGTCACCACGTTGTCAGCAGCATTGGGCGTGGCCATCAAGCGTTGGTAATAGTGCAAGGCATTCGCTGGCGCGGCACCGAGACGATTCATGCCAGTGTCGACCTTGAGCCAGCAGGTCAACGGCGCAGGTAATACCGCCTTCTCTAACCATTGCAGCTGCTGCTCGTTGTCGATGCTCAGCCATACGTCAAGCTGCGCTGCAACAGCGAGTTCGCATGCCTCGAAAAGACCCTCCAAAAGGAGTATGGGCAGCGTAATGCCCGCATCACGCAGCACCGCGGCCTCTTCGAGACTGGCAACAGCAAAAGCATCCGCATGGGATTGCAATGCACCGGCAATGGTTGCTGCACCGTGGCCATAGGCATTGGCTTTCACCACGGCCATCAATTTAGAGTGCGGCGCCAGTTTGCGAGCCACGCTGACGTTGTGTTTCAGTGCGCCAAGATCCAGTCTTGCTTGAGTGGGTCTGGCCATCAGAAATCAAACTTATGAGTGGCATAAAGTGTTTGCGCCATCAGCCATACATCACCGATGTTGCCGTCTGCGACAGGCTTTTCGTCAACCGCGATCACCGGTACGATATCCCTACTGGAACTGGATAGCCATATCTCATCAGCGTCGAGCAGTTCGGCTAATGTGACGACGCGTTCTTGGACGGCAATACTGCCATCACGACGCAAAATTTCCAGTAGTGTGTTGCGGGTTATACCCGGCAGTTTTTGTTCATCCAATAACGGGGTTGCAACGATACCCTTTTTAATAACGTAGACGTTGCACGAAGAGGCCTCCGTGATTTCATCTCGGTCGTTGTAGAGAATGGTTTCATTATGCTGTCTACTGTGGCTTTGCTGATAATGCATAACATTACCCAACAGTGAGGTCGATTTAATATTACAACGTTGCCAGCGCAGATCCTTTGCCGTTATAACGGTAAAGGGTGTTGTCGCCTTTTTGTCTGCTATCGGTGGCGATGGAATCTCATAAGCGAACGCAAAAATAGTGGGTGCGACGTCATTGGGGTAGGCGTGATTGCGCTTTGTATCGGCGCCGCGGCTGACATGGAAATAAAGTCCAAGGTTGCCATTGCCGTTGCGCGCAATCAGTTGTGATGCAATTTCACGCCAATGGTCGTAGTCCACTCGCAACTCTATTTCTATCGCGTCTAGTCCGTCCTGCATGCGCTTGAGGTGCGAAGCAAGGCCGACGAGTTTGCCGTCGTAGGAGGGCACAACTTCATAGATGCCGTCGCCAAATAGAAAGCCGCGATCCATCGGCGAGATGCGGGCCTCGTTCATCGGAATATAATTGCCGTTTAGATAAACAATACTCATTCATATACCTGTTGTTTCACTGCAGCCTCGCTATATTGCGAGTGGCAAAAAATGTGTGAGCATGCGCAGCTGCTCAATGATGTTTGCTCCCTCAAATAACGGTAGCCCGTCTTCGGTGAGCGTGTTTTCTCTGGTCACCCCATCAACGCTGCCCCGATCAGAGAGATACTGAAGCAGCTCCTCCGGCGAGATTTTCGCCAGCAGGTCCTGCTGCGACCATAAACCCAAAAAAGCGATTAGGCCATAGGCACCCCAGTTGGAGACATCGGCTACCAGCAGCTCATTGCAGCAGGTAATCGAGGCGGTGATGTCCAGGTCGGTCAGCGTTCTGGCTATATTGCCCATGCCGATTTCATTGCCACCATCCCCAATTGCAATGGTAGGGCAATTCGCCTGACTGATGAAGGGGTCGAAATAAAAACAGTGAGCGGTAATGTCTTCCCCTCGCATATTATAGTAATGGCCATCTGCGGCAATGCCAGGACGCTCGATTGCGACGATAGCCTGCGGTTGCAAGGCCAATAGTTGCGTCGTCGCTTCCCTATATGCCGCCTCTTGGTTGCGTGCGGTTAACGGTAAAATGCGATAGTCAGTAGCGAGTGCGTGTGACAGCGGTGCTCCACATGCTATATAGGGGCGTGCCCCCAGCGTTTCCAAAGCCTGATACAGCGCTATGGCGCCGACTGGCCCATCGGTTTCAAAGGTGCCGAGCACGGGAAATCCCGTACCAATGATAACTGCGCCGGTGATGTCTCGCAGGTGTCTGGCGGCGCGCAGATAGTAGCCGGGCTGGAGGGCTGCTTGGGCGACGGTCATGTGGCGCAGATTTCTCGACACTAACAGCTGTTCAATGGACTCGCTCAGTTGCTGCTCGTACATTATCGACGCTCTTGCAAAGGCTTGCACAGGGTAAAACGCCGCGCCAACTCAAGGGCCTTGCGTGCGGTGTGATGCGTTATGGGTGCAAAGTGCACGCTGCTCCCGGGCACCAATTGGGTCATCCGTGCCGCATCCAGCGACAACGCTGCGCCAATTTTAGGGTAGCCCCCGATGGTCTGACGGTCATTGAGCAGCACGATCGGTTGTCCATCTGGCGGTAATTGGATTGCGCCAAAGCAGATGCCTTCGGATAACACACCCTCGATATCGCAGGTTATGGCAGGCCCTTCCAGTCGATAGCCCATGCGATCGCAGCGCTCGGATATTGTATAGGTGCTTCCGAAAAATCGACGTTGCTCTACCCGGTTGAAATGGCCCTGCTGATACCCCGGAATGACGCGCACCGTTAGCGTCTTCTGATAGCGAGGTCTGTCTCTGGCAGCCAAATAATACTGTTTGCGTGCGTTTGTAGTGGGGCAGGGCAGTTGATCGCCAGCCTGCAAGCTGCGCCCTTGTAAGCCGCCGATATTTTCCCTCACCACTGTTGCGGTACTGCCAAAACGCGCTTCTATGGTAAAGCCATCCGCTACGCCGAAATAACTGCGGCAGCCTGTTCGGGCAAAGCCGACCTGTATGCTGTCTCCGGCGCAGACGCGTTGCACCTCCCATAAAGGCTTGTCCTGGCCGTTAATGCTGAGCGGCATGGGCGCACCGGTGAGGCAAATGTAGGTATCGACGAGGGTTTCGAGCTGCAGGCCACCAACACTGATTTCGATGGCGGTGCTAGCGGGCGAGTTTTGCAGTAGACGGTTACAGTAGTGAAATGCTTCCCGATCCATTGGCCCGCCATTGCTTAGCCCGAGGCGGTGCTGACCTTGTCGTCCGCTATCTTGCAGCAGGCTGAGCATGCCTGGTTGCACTACGCGCATACTCATGCCAGATCGCCTCCCAGTGTCACAAAGCGCTCGCGACTGATGGGTTCAAAGCGCACTGTGTCGCCGACAGATACCGGCATGGAGGGTTGGACGTCGGGGTCGAACATTGGCACTGGACAGCGGCCGATCAGGTTCCAACCACCGGGCGAAACAGAAGGGTAAACGGCGGTTTGTCGATCGGCTATAGCAACGGAGCCTCGCGGAACAAGGGCTCTGGGTGTCGCCAAGCGCGGCGCCGCAATGCGTTCATCCACTTCTCCTAGGTAGGCAAAGCCGGGCGCGAAACCAATTGCGTAGACTCTGTATTCGGCGCTTGTGTGCAGCTCAACCACTCCACTGATAGGCAGGTCGGCGCGCTCAGCGAGCAACTCTAGATCGGCACCTACCTCAGGGGCATAGTAAACCGGCAGCACGACAGTGCGATGCCCGAGGGCGGCAGGTGCGGACACATTGCTCACGACATCTCGTATGCGCCTTGCGACACTTAAGTGGTCGGTACGTAAAGGGTTGTAGAGAATCAAGACAGACGCATAGGAGGGCACTAAGTCGACAAGGTCCTCGCCCATCACATGTTCGATGGCGCGGGTAGCGGCCTGGACGCGAGCGGACGTCTGAGTATCCATGACGTCCCCAAAATAGACCATTAGGGCATCCTCGCCCACTATGCGCAGCTTCACTGTGATTCAGCCACCGTCTACCAACGCACGAATCGCTTCGATGGATTGCACGCTTTCAGGATTGTCACCGTGGACGCAAAGGGTATCGACTTGTAGTGCAATGATGTGGCCGCTCACGCTGGTTACGGTGCTGTCGCGCCGCAATTGCTGCACCTGCGCCAGCATGCGCTCGCGGTCGTGCACGGCGTCTGGCTGGCTTCTGCGCACGAGACTGCCGTCGTCGCCATAGCAGCGATCGGCGAATGCCTCGAACAACAGCTGTATGCCGGCAGCCTTCGCTTCCTCTCGGTGCCCATCGGCCTGCAGTGTGGATTGCATCATCAGTGTCATTGGTCGGTGGTAGCTGCCCATCGCATGGAAAATGGCGGCGCGCACGCCGTCCTGTGCCATCATATCGTGATACAGGGCACCGTGCGGTTTGACGTAGGAGAGTGCCAACCCTTGACTCTGCGCCATGCCCTCCAATGCTGACACCTGATAGTGCAGGCAGGCAATGATTTCATCGCGGCTGAGTGTCATGCTGCGACGGCCAAAACCGACAATATCGGGGTAGGCAGGATGAGCACCGATGGCGACGCCGTGCTGCGCCGCCAGCGCTAGCGTGTTACGCATGGTCAGGGGGTCACCTGCATGGAAGCCGCAAGCGATACTCGCTTGGTCGATATAGGGCATGACGGCAGCATCATGCCCCATGTGCCAGTTGCCATAACTTTCGCCCAGATCGCAGTTGAGTTGCATTGATTCTCCCTATTCTTGCAGCACGGCCAATTGGCTGTTGCGCACATCAGTGATTAGCATACACCCTGGGCTGTGGGTGATGGCAAGCGGCAGTCTGGCCGCAGCTAAAGCCACTTGTGGAGTGACACCGCAGGCCCAGAACAGCGGAATTTCAGTCTCCTGTATCTGCACTGCATCGCCATAATCCGGTCGTTCCAGATCCTCAATGCCGATTAATCTGGGGTCGCCCAAGTGAATGGGCGCGCCATGCACGGCGGGAAACCGTGTACAGATTTGAATGGCGCGAATGGCATCGCTGGCGTTGAACGGGCGCATACTGACCACCATCTTACTCGAGAAAGGTCCCGCGTCAGCACAGTCAATATCGGTTTGATACATGGGCACGTTCAGGTTCTGGCTCACATTGCGCACCTCCAAGCCATCGTCTAACAACGCCTCCTCAAAAGAAAACGAACAACCCAGTGCAAAACACACCAGGTCATCGCGCCACAGTGCGGTGATATCCTTGGTCTCTTCCGTCATTTTTCCCTGACGGAACACTCGGTAGCGGGGCACATCAGTGCGGATGTCAATATCTCCTAAGCCGGGCAACGCTGTCGCGCCTGCGTCTCCCACGGCAATCAGTGGGCAAGGCTTAGGATTTAGCTGGCAAAAACGGAGGAAATCGCTGGCATTGGCTGCAGGGAGAATCACGACATTGCATTGCACAAAGCCCGCTGCCATGCCCGAGGTGTTGCCAGTATGCTTTCCTGACCGTATCGCGCGGCGCAGCTCAAGCGGCGTTACTGTGCTGTTCATGGCCCTTCCTTTTCTCGGTCAATATTGCTTGTAAGGTTCAGAATATCAAATATATCGACCGCAAGGCATACTCCTGTGCGTAGATCTCGCCAAACGGTGTTTGGCATTGGTCCACAAATCTGGATAATAGCGCCTCATTTGGCAATCTGGTAACACCCGTGATCAACACACTCCTCGACGTACTAACGCCCCAGTCTCTGGGTGAGAATAAATTTAGTGCCGGCAATATGCATCCCGCCGCTTTTAGAGTGTATGGCGGTCAGGTATTGGCTCAGTGCGTCAGTGCTGCCGTGGCAACTGTTGCCTCCGACCGTATTCTGCATTCGCAGCACGCGTACTTTCTGCGCCCGGGCGATCCGACTAAACCCATTATATTCGAGGTGGAACCTGCCCGAGACGGTCTGAGCTTTAGTTCCCGGCGCGTGGTCGCACTGCAGGGAGGCAAGCCTATTCTGGTCAGTTCGCTGTCATTTCAGATGCCTTCGACGGGGGATGACTATCAGCCTGATATGCCGAAGGTGCCGCCTCCAGAGACGCTACCCAGTGAGCGCCAGTTGAGTTTGGAACACAATAATCTGGACGAAAGCTTCATGATTACTACCGGAGAAGACTTGGATATTCGTCTTGTAGAACCCGTAGACTGGGACAATCCGGTGGCACGAGAACCGCTCTTGCAGGCGTGGATGAAGACAACCGGCCCGATGCCTGACGAACCCGGACTGCATCAGGCGGTGCTTGCGTATTTGTCTGATGCATTTCTTATTGATGTTTGCTTGATAGCACATGGACGGCATTTTGCGCATGTCGATTTTCAGGTGGCAAGTCTTGACCACGTGCTCTGGTTTCACGAAGATTTTCGTGCCGATGAATGGTTGTTACATACTGTCAAAGCAGAGCGCATCGGCGGCGGCCGGGGGCTGGCCAGCGGTAATTTCTACACTCGCGAGGGGCGTCTTGTCGCAACGACCATGCAGCAGGGCGTGATGCGGTTTCGCTAGGCCGCTGTCACTTTCCTGTGGAAACTTTTATAGTAGTGCAGAAGTAAGCTAAATGAGAGAGGAATAGTCCATGCCGCATCCCAGCATTACCGCAAAGACCTACCCCCACAAACCTGCCATTATTATGGGTTCGACAGGCGAGATTGTGACTTATCGGGAGCTCGATGAACGTTCCAATCAGGCGGCGCAATTGTTTCGTTCACTGGGCCTGAAGTCGGGTGATCATATTGGCATGATGCTGGAAAACAACCGGCAGTTTCTTGAAATTGTCTGGGCGGCCCAGCGCAGTGGATTGGTATTTACACCGATCAGTACGCATTTAAAGAAAGCAGAAACAGCCTACATTCTGCAAAATTGCGATGCTAAATTGTTTATCGGTTCACTTGCGCTGTCTGACGTGGCAGAGCAGCTGGTTGCAGAGTCCACCGGCGTCGAGCACTATTACATGGTCGGCGGTATCAAGCCCGGCTTCGAGTCTTGGGAAGAGGCTACCGATGGGCAGCCCGACACGCCTATCGAAGATGAGAGTAACGGTGTTCCCATGCTTTACTCCTCGGGAACGACAGGACAGCCCAAGGGGGTTTTTGTCAGTGATTACGCGAAAGACGTCAATACGCCGCCCTGGGCAGCACCCACCCTAGGTGTACTGTTCGGCTTTGGTGAGGAGACCGTCTATCTTTCGCCTGCTCCCCTCTATCATGCGGCGCCACTGCACTACAACATGATGGTGATTTATAACGGCGGCACATCAGTGGTCATGGAAAAGTTTGAGCCCGAGTTGTCGCTGAAGCTGATCGAAGAGCATCGCGTCACCCACAGTCAGTGGGTGCCTATTATGTTTAACCGGTTGCTTAAACTCCCCGAAGAAGTCCGGCAGGCCTACGACGTGAGTTCGATGCAAATTGCCATTCATGCCGCTGCTCCTTGTCCTATTGAAGTGAAAGAGAAGATGATCGAGTGGTGGGGTGAGATCATTATGGAGTACTACGCTGCCAGCGAAGGGATCGGTTTTACCTTGATTGATTCTGCTAACTGGCTAACCCACAGAGGCTCTGTGGGCGTGACGCTAGTGGGCGAGCTGCATATTGTCGATGATGAGGGTGTCGAGCAGCCGCAAGGAGAAATAGGGACAGTCTATTTCGGCGGACAACAAAGAAGTTTCCGTTATCACAATGAGCCGAAAAAAACCGAGGAGGCTTACAACGACAAAGGCTGGGCAACCACCGGTGATGTGGGCTACGTCGATGCCGAAGGGTATCTTTATCTCACCGACCGTAAGAATTTCACCATCATCAGCGGGGGGGTGAATATCTATCCGCAGGAGGTCGAAAACATTCTGGCGGTCCATGAAAAAGTGGCTGACGTGGCGGTGTTTGGCATTCCGAATGAGGAGTTTGGGGAAGAGGTCAAAGCCGTGATTGAGCCGATGAACTGGGCAGATGCCACAGATGAGACGGCTATAGAGATCATGGAGTGGCTGCGCGAACGCATCTCTAGCATCAAGATGCCACGCTCTGTGGACTTTCATCCTAAGCTGCCGCGCATGGACAACGGCAAACTGTATAAACGCCATCTGGTAGAAGATTATCGCGCTAAAGTGCTTGGCGATAAGAACACAAAATCCGCTGAATCGGACTCTCCCTCAGTCTAGCGAGCTCATTCAATAGAGCTGTGGTTGGCTCGAAAGGCACATCCCGATATCGAAAAATATTAGGAACACCTTGAGAGCCTAGAGCCGTGACAAGTAATACAACCTGCTTAGGAGCTGATGGCCATTAGCACGTCGCGACACTCATTTTTTGTAATGAATCGCGGCGAAGGATAATTACCGCCTTCGGTCAAAGCCGCTGTAATCAGCCCTTCAATATCTTCTGTGCGAATGACATCGGTGGTTCGTGGAATACCTATCTCATCATTGAGAGCCCAAACCTGATCGATTAATTTACGTGTTAGTGCGGTAGGTGTTTCTGTGCGTTCACCGATACCACAGTAGACCGCAATATCGGCAAGCTTCTCCGTTGCGTCCTCTTTAAGGAGCTCCAGTATATGCGGCAAGAGCAACGCATTGCCCAGCCCGTGCGGCACTCCATATTTCGCGCCTAGGTTGTGGGAAATCGCATGCACGTATCCAACCAGTGCATTGGTGATGGCCAGTCCGCCATAGTGTGACGCGAGTGCCATCGACTCGCGAGCTTGTAAATTGTCGCCATTGCGACAGGCTTCTGCGAGATTATCGAACACGAGGCGACAGGCCGCGAGCCCGTAGTAGTTGGTATCGTCTGTCTCCCATCGTCCGATATAAGACTCTATTGCATGGGTGAGTGCATCCATGCCGGTTGCGGCCGTAATGTGTTTTGGCAGTCCTCGCATTAGTTCGGGATCCAGCGCTGCGGCCTTCGGTATGAGACACGGATCTACGACAGCGTCCTTCGAATGCGTTTCGTTATTGGAAATTACGGCGATAAAAGTCGCTTCAGAGCCTGTGCCTGCTGTCGTGGGCACAGCAAAAAAAGGCACGGCTGGAAGTTTGCACGCGCCGATACCCAGACAACCCGCTGCGTCGGAATTATTGGCGGTTCCCAGCGCAATCACTTTAGCCGCATCAATAGAAGAACCTCCGCCAAATGCTAGCACTGAGTCACAGCTCTCTTGGTGATAACAGGCAATGCCGTTATCCACTATCTGCGCTGTGGGGTCTGGCAGTACGCCATCGAAAATAGCTGTTTGCACGCCAGCTTGTTGCAGCGCTTCCAGTGTTGTATCGAGAACCCCCAAATCGTGGAGAGGCTTATCTGTTACCACCAGTATCTTGCGCAAACCAAAGCGACCAATAGCCTTGCTCAATTGAACGGTAGACCCTTCCCCGATGAACACCATGGGTTTTGGCTGCGGTTTGAGGAAGAGTGTGCTGGCCAGAGATTGACGGAGTCGAAAATACAGTTTTTTGTGGACTGCGGTCATAACAATTGTCCTGTCGCAAATGGTAGTCGGTAAATATACCTTAGTGTGCGGCTGATGCCTAAATATGTCTGCTGCTGGGAGCAACCGCACCCTGACAGGATTGATGTGTCGCATTGTACGAAGATTACACCTAATACAATCTGCTCGGCACAGTGGGTTTTGACTGAAATGTAGGCATTTTGTCCGCTTTACCGCGACTAATGCCTGTTTCGAGAGACTACGTAGGAGAAAGCTCTGTGGATTCCTTTTTGCGCTCTGATGCGGCTCCGTGCTTTGTAAACGGCAGATAAAACACGGGAATAACAAACAGTGTGAACAGAGTGCCTACTAGCATGCCCGCGGTGATCATTAGCCCGATACTGAAGCGGCTATTGGCGCCTGGCCCTGTAGCAATAACCAGCGGCCACACACCCATGACAGTAGCAAATGTGGTCATAAGTATTGGACGCAGTCGAAGGGAAGCGGCTTCCAGAACTGCGTCGCGGCGACTCATGCCTTGCAAAGAGAGTTTGTTGGAGAACTCTACGATGAGAATGCCGTGTTTGCTGATCAGGCCTATTAATGTCAGAAGGCCAATCTGGGTGTAGATATTCAATGTGGCAAAGCCCAATGCGATCGGCACGGCTGCACCAAAAATTGACAGTGGCACGCTGAGCAATACGATGAACGGATCCCGGAAGCTGTTGAACTGTGCCGCGAGTACTAGAAAGATCAGAACCAGCGACAGGAAAAACAGGATGGGGAAGGACCCCGTCTCTTGCATGAATCGTTGCGAGGCACCAGTGTATCCGGCCTTGAAATTTTTTGGCGCGATCTCTTTCATCTTCTCACGTAGAAATTCTAATCCCGTGCCCAAGCTGTTAGGCGGCATCATTATCCCTTGTATCGTGGTGCTATTGAGCTGCTGATACTGGGTTAATTCATTCGGTTCTACACCTGACTCCAACGTTATAATCGCAGACAGTGGCACAAGCTCATCACTGGCTGTGCGCACGTAGTATTTCCCCAGCTCCTGCCTAGTCAGCCGGAAATCCGCTGCGGCCTGAGGGATCACCTTATAGGAGCGCCCCTCTAGGTTAAAGCGATTCACCTCTGCCTCGCCCAGCATCGTAGACAGCGTCTGCCCGATGTCTCGCATAGAAATACCCAAATCCGCTGCCAGCTCCCTGTCGATGTTGACCCGGACCTCTGGACGATCAAAGTCCAGCGACTGAGTAATGAAAATAAACAGCCCTGATTCATTGGCGGCTTGAACCAATTCATCGCCCACGCGCATTATCTCTTCGTAGTCTGCGGTAGAGGCCACCACAAAGCTGACAGGCAGCCCTGCGTCGAACCCCGGCAGTGGCGGTGTGCCAAAGGAAAATAACTGCATGCCTGCGACTCCGCCGAGTTTTTTCTGGAATTCAGCATGCACCTCTTGCTGGGTGCGCTGCCGTTCAGACCACGGCTGCAAGGTGATACCGCCAAAGTTTCCGTTGGGGGATATCACCTGCCAGGAGTGGCTAAACTCGGGTATCTCTTTCCAGATCTTTACTACCTCATTGAGAAAGTAGTCGGTATATTCGATGTTGGCATAGCGCGGCGAAACGCCGGTGACGTAGATGCCTCCCGTATCCTCTTCTGGCGCGAGTTCCTCCTGCGCTAACATGAACAGTACGGGTAAGCTAGCCAGGATACTGGCAGCGAATAGCACCGCGGCTCCGCGTTCTTTCAGGCAGACCGACAATAATCTCCGGTAGTGTGTGTTCAGACGATCAAAACTGCGGTCGAGCCAGTTGGCAAGACGCCCCTGATGCGCATTATCTTTCAATACACGGGAGCACATCATTGGACTGAGAGTGAGCGCGACGATGCCCGATACGATAACTGCTCCGGCCAGCGTCAGCGCAAACTCACTGAACAGGGCGCCGGTGAGGCCACCTATGAAGCTGATGGGTGCGTAGACCGCCGCCAAGGTTAGGGTCATGGCGACCACAGGTAAAGCGACCTCACGGGCACCCACTAAGGCGGCTTCTCGTGGTGATGCGCCCATCTCGATATGCCGATGCACATTTTCCACTACGACAATTGCGTCATCCACGACTAAACCGATGGCAATGATCATGGCCAGCAGTGTGAGAAGATTAAGAGAGAAACCCATCGCCAGGACCAAAAATACGACTCCGATGAGTGACAGTGGTATGGCAACTAGGGGGATCAATACAACCCTCAAGGAACCGAGGAACAGGTAAATGACTAAAATGACAATTAAGCTGGTCTCTACCAGTGTCGTAGTAACCTCCTTGAGTGCTTCGTCGATCACAACGCTACCGTCCCAATCTAGGAACAGTTCCATATCGGCTGGCAGATTCTCCCTGATGCCCGGGAGAGCCGCATGCACCTCGCGCGAGACGTCCAGCGGATTAGCGTCGGGCGCCTGTGCAATGGACATGAACACCGCATCGCGTCCACTGGATAGCGTCTTGAGCTGAGAGGTTTCTGCGGCCAGTTCGACGTCTGCCACATCGCCCAATCTAACCTTTTCCGCGCCCACCTGCCGGACCACCAATTTTTTGAAATCAGCGACACTTTTCATGTCGGTGCGGGCGTCAATGGTTGCCCGCACTAGGCCACCCTCTGTAGCGCCAGAAGTAGAGATATAATTATCTCGCTCTATAGCATCGCTTACATCGGTTGCCGTCACTCCAAGCGCGGCCATGCGCACTGGGTCTAGCCACACACGCATGGCCAGAAAACGGCCAAAGATATTGGCTTTGCCAACACCCTCAATCGTGGCCAGCTGGGGTTGCACATTACGGAGGAGGTAGTCGGTAATTTGGTACGGTGTCATTTGTTCGCTGAAAAACGCCAGATACATCATGGCGTCACCACCGCTGACAGTAGTGACCACCGGATCATCAATTTCACGCGGCAGATCGCCCCGCGCCTCATTGACCTTGGCGATTACCTCCGAGAGCACATTACTGCTGTTCTCTCCCAGACGCACATGGACTTCGATTTCCGAGGTGCTCGGATGACTCGTAGAATTCATATACTCAATGCCGCGCGCGCCGGCGATGCTGACCTGCAGAGGCGTGGTGACAAAACTCTGAACGGTGCGTGCACTGGCGCCGCGGAACGTCGTTGCGATATAGATGACGCTGCGCTCAATTTCAGGAAATTCGCGCAAATTTACCCTAGACAAAGCGGTGCCGCCGAGCAACAGCAACAGGCTGCTGACCACGATGGCCAGTACGGGACGTTTTATAAAGTGGTCGGTAAAGGCCATTTGGATTTACAGCTTCACTGTGTCATCAATCGTGACGCGGGCACCGCGGTATAATTTATTTTGCCCGGCCGTAGCCACCCATTCGCTGCCCAGAAGCCCTTCAAGAATAGCGGTCTGTCCGTCCCGCGTCTCCCCTGTTTTTACTACGCGTGGTTGTACCGTAGTTTGTCCCTTGCCCTGTGACAGGACGTATATGATGTCGCCATGCAATGAATAGCTGACCGCAGTCTCAGGAACAGTGACCACTCGTGTCGGCTGGTCAAGGTCGACAATTAACCGTGCAAACATTCCCGGGAGGATGCCATCACTGTCCTGCAGGGTTGCGCGCAACATAAGGTTGCGTGTTCCGCTATCCGCGGTGGAGTCAAGCGCACTGAGTGTTGCTTCAAATGTCCTGCCCGGAAAAGCCGCAATACGCACAGCTATTTTCAACCCCGGTCGCAGACTGGGGTAGTATCGGTCAGGCACGGAAAAATCGATTTCTAATTCACTGAGGTCCTGCAGGTTGGTAATCGGGGTGCCAGGCTCAATGTAATCTCCCACTTTAACCTTGAAGATTCCAATAGTGCCGTCAAACGGTGCGACAATGCGCTTATCATCGAGCTGGGCGTCGGTCTGAGCAGATTGAGCGATAGCGCTCTCTAGGTCGGCTAAGGATCGGTCATATTGACTTTGTGGAATCGATTTTTGCTTCACCAGTCGAGCATCCCGCTCGTATAACTGACGTGCCAATTTAAGTTTTGCCTGCTCCCGAAGGCGGCCCGCTCTTTCTTTGCCGTTGTTGAGAGTGAGTATAGGTTGCCCGGCACTGACTCTTTGGCCGGACTCTACATTAATGACAATGACTTCGCCGCTGGTTTCCGCGCTCAATTGCACGCCCCGAGCTGCCCGAATAGTGCCAACCGCTTCGAGTTCGACGGGCCAGAGCGTCGATTGTGCGGTGGCAGCAGCAATGGTGATGGGCGGCGGCGTGAAGTCCATTGCGGCCAGTGTAGAGAACTTGTCATACACGAAGGCTGCAATGCTGCCGAAGATAAGGATCAGTAAAAGGACAATGAATAAGTAAGCGCGCAAGGCTCGGTTCCTTTATGTAATGGGGTTCGTGGGCGTTCCGCACTATTTTTTCTAAGGTGACTATATTAGGTGCTTTGATCACAGTGCGCACTAGTTAGACGCGAAAATTGCGCCAAAAGCTTCTTGCCTTTGCAATGAATAGCAGAAAATCTCCTCAGTCTATGATGAGGCTTACGAGCGTTGTTGAACCGGGCCAATTGGGTGCTATGAGTTAGCGCGCATTTCGCTTATGCTGGCCAAAGAGTAAGCAACTAGCCACTCTAAACCTTATAGGTATCTCATTGTTAAATGCACGCAAGTTAAAAAATCTTCAGAAGCAGATGGACCAAGCGGTTACCTATGAGGCGTGGAGCGAGGCTGCTCGGCAGCATGATGAAATGTCTGGGCAGAAGCGCTGGCGTGGGGTGGACAAGACCAGCCAATACGACTACTCCCAGATCCGATTGCGCTTGGACAAGTTGCGTTATTTGCGTACGCGTCATGATTACCAAGGACTTTTGTTCACACTGAATGAGGGTATTCACGGAAACTTGGGCGGTATGGGCCGGCATAGCCTCTATAGCCGTGCAAAATTTGGCACCAAAACCTTGATAGAGCAGTATGTCGATGAGGTGGATGATTCACTGCGCTTTCTGGCAGAGTTGCAGAGTGACGAGATTACGACCCAGCAAAAGCTCGACTTTTTTTATCGTGCCAATATCTGTTTTGGTCGGTCTGCGCTTATGCTAAGTGGCGGCGGTGTGTTGGGTTTCTACCATATGGGTGTGGTCAAGACGTTGTTAAGTGAGGGTTTGCTGCCACGTGTCATTTCCGGTTCTAGTGCTGGTGCGCTGGTGGCGGCAGTTATCGGTACGCACACCGATAAAGAGCTTGAGTATTTTTACGACCCCGCCAATGTGGTCTCTGAAGCGGAGCAGGAAGCGAGCGTATTTTCTAAAATGTTCTTTGGCGCTAACCCGCGCATAGATGTGAGTGATCTTGAGAAGATGGTCGCTCGCATGATCCCTGATTTAACCTTCCATGAGGCCTACGAAAAGACCGGGAGGCAGATCAGCATCTCGATCGCACCGGCAGAATTGCATCAGCAGTCGCGCTTGCTCAACGCCATCACGTCACCGAATGTGTATGTGCGCGCTGCGGTGATGGCCTCCTGCGCAGTGCCGGGAGTGTTTCCCCCGGTTATGCTAATGGCGAAGAATCAGCATGGAGAGGCTCAACCCTATTTGCCGAACCTAAAATGGGTAGATGGCTCAATCGCCGACGATCTGCCCGCAAAGCGTTTACAGCGGCTCTATAGCACCAATCACTTTATTGTGAGTATGGTAAATCCTATTGCAATACCCTTTTTGAACAAGAACGGAGAGCGCAGTGCACTGGGTGCAGCGCTGGGCACCATGGGTATTGGTGTGGGTCGAGAAGTTCTCAACTTTTATCGGGGTATCGCACAGAAGCGCGGCGATAGCTGGCCACGGGTCAATATGTTGGTTAGCAGTCTGCACGGATTGATAGACCAGCAGTACAGTGGCGATATCAATATCATTCCTAATTTTAGTTGGTATAACCCTGCCAAGCTGCTGTCGCATCTGTCTGAGGAGGACCTGGTAGAGCTGATGGAGGGCGGTGAAAATTCGGCGTTTCCCGCCGTAGAAGCAATTCGTATCTGCACCAGAATCAGTCGCACCATGGAGGAGATCTTGAACCGTTTTGAGCAGGGTGATCTGAGGCCTGACGCGTCCGAGTATCATCGTCCGCGTAGTTCGCGACGTCGTCCATCACCCACAGGGTCCAACCGTAATGCCTCACGCGAGCAGCGACTGCCTGCTGATTCAGTGAAGGTGACCACGAAGAAAAAGTCTGCCGCCCGAAAGAAGATTGTGTCGAAACCCAAAGCCGCAGCTGCGGCTAAAACGACCTCTAAGCCGAGTGCTGGCGCTAGACGGACAGCATAACGGGACCCCGTGAGTGCCCGAGCCTTAGTCCTAATCTGGGGGCGCAGTCCATAATTGCCTGGCCGAGGCAACGGATTTTGCATGCACTGTATCGCGGAGTAACTTGTACCATTCGCCGAAGGCAATCTTCAGCGGATTGTAGGTGTGGATGTTATTGGTTAGGCCATAGCGTACCGGCGCCACCTCGGGTTCGAAGGTGCCAAATAAACGATCCCAGACGATCAGTAAGTTGCCGTAATTTCTGTCGATGTACTCTGGGTTGGAGCCGTGGTGCGCTCGGTGGTGAGACGGTGTGACAAATAGCCATTCCAGCGGCCACCATAGTTTTTTGATAGTTTCGGTGTGCGTCCAAAAGCCATAGATGGTGGCAATCGCACCGGCACTGGCAATCACCAGCGGGTGAAAACCCAGCAGTGGTAGTGGCCAGTAAAAAAGAACGATGGTCAGTGGTCCAGTGGGGGACTGGCGCAACGCCGTACCAAAGTTCATGCGCTCACTGGAGTGGTGTACCACATGAGCGCACCATAGGAAACGGACGCGGTGTGAGGCGCGGTGGTACCAGTAGAACATCAAATCTAGTACGACCAACGTGAACAACCATTGGAGTGGTCCGTTGGGCATGTCGATTAGTCGGTACTGATAAAGAAAAAAATAAAGTGCGACGACTACGATGTCGAAGCCGAGCTTTACGACGACGTTCATGCCCAGCTGGGACATGGACCCACCGAAGTCTTGCCACGCGTAGGCATGTCTGCCACGAAAAGCAGTAATCACTGCTTCAGTCAGAATGAGCAGGGCAAAAAGAGGTAGGGCAAGTACTTTTAAATCCACGCAAAGAGTCTAATGGACTCGTGCCGGCAATGCGAGTGCTTTGCCGCCGCGGGATATCATTTTCGCCGCAGTGTATTCCTTATGCGTGTTGCTCATGCATCTTCGGAATAGCGCGTAATCACCATCTTGCCTAACGCCATTTGATGCACCTGGTCGGGGCCGTCTGCCTGGCGGCACCAGCGAGCATAGTTAAAGGCCTCTGCCATGCAGTAATCTGCCGTTAGACCCGCGGCGCCGTGCATTTGCATGCATCGATCGATTATATTTTGAACCATCACAGGCACTGTGGTCTTACTGGCCGCGATCATGTCCAGTGCGCCCATGGTGCCCACGTCATCCATTTTCTTGCAGGTCTTTAGCACCAGCAAACGCGCCATTTCGATTTCTGAAAAACAGCGGGCGATATCCTCACGGACGGACTGGTGCTGGCT
>CAJXWP010000018.1 GCA_913062625.1 uncultured Haliea sp.
AATACAGGGTGCCGCTCGTCGTAATCAAAAGTGACGTTGGCGAAGTCGATGGCTGTTTCAAAGTGTGGGCTGACGTCGCCGCCAAGATGCTCTTCAGCATTACTGGCATCATTGATGGAATCCAACAGGGCCCAGTAAGCACTCTCCCCCTGTGCTAGTTTTTGGTATTGCTTTTGCACTTTTCCGAAGAATGAAAAGGCACGGCCTAAGGCAACGACTAACACCATGACGACTGGCAGATCCATGCTGAATTTGGCCACGGAGACATACACCCCCAAGCAAATAAATGCTGTGAACATCAGCTCCTGGCCCGAGTCCAGTGACGCGGCACTCATTACCTGGCGGCGCAGCGCCTTATTGAGGCGATTGGTGTCCTGCGCCAGCACCTTATCAGCGAGGTGTTCTCGCGCCATGGCCTTTAGTGGTTTGACTGATTGCAGTGTATCGGTAAGATTAGACATGAGTGACGTCATCAACAGAGTTTGTTTGTTACCTGCCCGACGCGTGACTCTGACCAAAAAGTGCGACAGGCCGATCACAATAATTCCGGCACCGATGCCGGCCACCGATGCTTGCCAGGATAATGCAAAGGCGACAGCCCCATAGATCAGTCCCTGAATTAGGTAAATGATCGCGTTGGCGCCGTTGATAAAAGCAGCAGACGATCGCTGTGCTTCTGAGGCCAGTGCATTGGTCAGTTTGCCCACAGGTTGATGCAAAAAATATTCCCATTTGCTGCGCAGTACCACACGCAACAACTGCAGACGTAAGTCGGTGCTGACTTGGGCTGCGGTATAACCTACCTGTCGTTGGCCTATGAGCAAAAATAGGCTTTTAAAGGCAACTCCGCCCAGAACGATTAGCAGCATGTTGCTCAGTGTGGGCGTGATGCCAATGCTCGCCAGCGTGTCGAGCACGGTGCGCTCAAACTCATTCTGGTTGGCCAGATCCGCACCGGGCAGCATGTTGGTCGCTTCCGGCCCGAGTGCAATGTTCACCAGCGGTAGTAGCGCAGATAGCCCGATACCCTCGGCCGCACCTGACAGCAGCAGCGCTAGAATCATTAGTGCGCTTTGTCCCCGATAAGCGCGAAAGAAGCTGAGTATCAGGCGCACCTGGGTATATCTCCGATAGTGGCTGAAGCCAAAAGCGCTGTAGGTTTTGTCATAATTCGCGTCATCGGTTGGCTCACCAGCGCATTCGCCGCAGCAGTAATAGGGCGGCGGCAACTATAATTAAGGTCGGTAACAGGGCTACTAATGGAATATTCCAGTGTAGGAGTTGTCCGAGTGAGAAAATAATCTGTGCGCCTAAATAGAACAGTATACCCAGTACAGCGCCAATGCCTATGCTGACACCCAAACTGCGATCACGCCCTGAAGTGACGCCGGCGCTGATTGAGGTGCCGAGCAGAACCATGGCACAAACGGTCAATGGCATCAGTAGTCTTTGCCAGAACGCATTCATGTGTTTTTCTGTAGGTTGTCCATTCATGGCCCGATATTGACTGTATTGGTAGAGTAGCGACAGATTCATGCTGTCAATCGGCACCGTGAGGGTAGGCAGCTCGTCAGGGGACCACAGGTTGGCGACCTCCAGTGCAGCATGGGTTTGGGTTTGGAGCTGGTCGCCGATCAGTATTTTTTCTTTGGCCGTCTGGAAGACCCATGTCCTATCGTCTCTTACCATTGCCGTCTCCGCTCGTATTGCACGAACCAGCTGGTTGGTATCATCGAATTCAAAAAGGCTGATGCCGCCCGGCACGTTGTCCTCGGACATAATTGTTAGATGGATGTAGTTCTGCCCGTCTGTAGACCAGACTCCGCCATCCGGCAGCCATCCGGCGCTTCCATCTCGCAATCGCTGTCGTTCCTGCCCTGCCGATTGCTGCAGTTGTGGCGTGACATATTCCATGCAGAACCATAGCCCGGACATCAGCAGCACCGTCGGTAAGGCGAGGGTGGCGAGCAATTGTCTCGGGGAAAAGCCGGCACAGCTGACGATGGTTAACTCGTTGTGGCGGCCAAGGTTGGACAGTGCAACGATACTGCCTAGCAGCGCAATCACAGGGGCCAGGCTCACTAATTGGTTAGGCAGGATGAGTAGCGTGTAGCGCGCGACTGCCAGGGCGTTGTAGAGATGTCCGGTATGATCTAGCTCTTGGGTAAAGCTGATCAGGCCAAAAATGGCCCCTAATACCACCATGACGAGCAGCCAGCCTTTGACTACGCTTAACCCGATATAGCGTTGTAGGATCATCGCCGTTTCATCCTTGGGAAGGTCATCAGCACTGCCAGCAGGCCGGCTTGCAGGGCATAGGCAGTCCACAGCCCCGGTATCGCCCCCAATGTACCTTGCTCCATGAACGTGCGCAGCACGCTAACCATGGAGAACAGTGTAATGTAAGCCAGCAGGGCAATAGAAACGTTGCGCAAGCGAGATTCTCTAGGCGCGGAGCGAGCCAGCGGCACGGCAATTAAGGCGAGAAGTATCGTTGCAAGTGGCGTGCTTATGCGCCACTGGTATTCCGCGACATCTTTAGGATTAGAAGATTGTGACAGGTTTAGCGTGGTTTCCGCTTTACGCCGATATTTTTCCTGCGCCTCTTCATTGGGCAGCTGGACCACCAACTCCTTGAACTTTAGCGTCACGTCCGTGCGCCCGCTATTATCGAGTAAATAGTTGTAACCATTATAAAAAGTTGCTTGCGCGGCTTGGCCAGGGTTCAGAGCAGGCATTGCCGCAGACTCTGCAATGATGATCTCAGAGCGCGCCTCAGCATCATAATCCTTTTGTAGGAAGACGCCCTCGTGTAATCCCCTTTCCAAGTCTATATCTTGGGCGATAAAGGTGTAGTCGCTGCCATCCATCATGACGAACTCGTCGGCTGACATCTGTTTCAAATCAAATTGAGCGGCGGCCTGTGATTCCAGGGCGTAGCTGGTGCGAAAAGCCCAGGGACGAGCCAGAGTGGACATCAATCCAGTGATGACAGCGATGACCAGCGCAAGCTTCAAAACCGATTCTAATATACGCGCGCGGCTAACGCCTGCGGCATAGAGCGCGCTCATCTCGGAATCACGGTAGAGTCGGCCTATGGCGGCCAACACTGAGAAAAAAAATGCCGAGGGCAACAATATCTCGAGGGTGATTAGCGTGTTGAGGCAGACAAGCTTGAATGCGGTTAGCATATCCAGCTGTCCGCTTGCGGCGAGGGTCAATTGGCGTGCCGCTGAAAAACCGACGAAAATCAGTACTAGGAGGCCGAGCCCAGTACAGAAGGGGCGGATAATTTCCCGGCTGATGTGGCGGTCGATAATCAAGGGGGTCGTGTTCCTGTCAGTGCAGGCCGCTATTCTACATGAAGCGCCCATTATGTGGTCATTTTGGCTTGCTTCGAGCATAATTGCACCCTCTGCGAATGCAACTCCATCCTGCCTGCGAGTATTACATTAAATGTTAAATTTGAGTGATGGTGTTAAAAAGGCGCTGATTCTCATTCCAACCCAACCTTTGCCAGCTAGGGCTCGGGTTGCCGTGCGCCGTAAACACTTGGCTCGCTTAGAGATGGCCAAAGCGCAGCGTGCCAATTTTTTGATCATCGGGCACCCCAAAAGCGGCAATACGTGGCTCAAAGTGATGATTTCGCGCCTGTATCAGTTGCGTTACAACCTCCCTGAGTCGACGCTGATCAATACTGACGAATTTGCGCGTAAAATTCCTGAGATTCCTCGCCTAGCAGCGACTAACGCTTACTATAGTTATGAGGGCGAGGTGGGAAAATTACTGGCCTGTGGCGCTTCCGACAACCCACTACGGCATAAGCCAGTGTTATTTTTGGCACGTAACCCGATCGATATTGCGGTGTCCTGGTTTCATCAATTTACTAAGCGGCAGTCACGTGCCAAGCAGGAACTGATCAACCATTTTGTGGACCACCCTATCGATCGCCGAACGGTGCAAATGTGGGACTTTGTGCGCCATTCAGATATCGGCCTGCCCAGCCTTATCGACTACCAAAACACCTGGGCCCGAAACGTACGGGAATTGGGCAATGGCATGCTGGCTCGCTATGAGGATTTGCGTGCTCAGCCTGTGCCAACATTGCATCGGATTACGCAGCTCATGGGCGAGGACTTCAGTGCCGATGAAATCAGGGTGGCGGTGGAGTGGGGCTCCTTTGATAATCTGCAGAAGTTGGAGACCAGCGGGACTTTTAGTCAGGGTGGCATGAAGCTGGTAAATGCCAGTGACCCGAGTACCTTTAAGGTCCGGCGAGGAAAAGTCGGTGGCTATCGAGAAGATTTTGATGTGGCGCAGGTAGCGGAACTTGAGGCCTTGGTGCGGGATAATATTCTGCCGGAGCTGGGCTATTGTCAGGGCACAGCGGACGCCTGACGGTGACACCTCGTACCTGGGTTATTCTCAGTAACAAGCGAGGCGATAACGGCCAAGTTGATACGATCGTCGACGCATTGCCATGGTCAGTCGAACATAAGCGCGTGCGCATGCGTCCCGAGTGGGTGCTCGGAAAACCACGCTATCGACCCTCCCTCGATCACCTTGATTTGAGTCGCAGCGACACCCTAGAGGGTCCATGGCCCGATTTAATTATTACAGTTGGCCGGCGTCCTTCGATGGTGGCTCTTTGGGTGCGAAAGCAATCGGGCAATAAGACAAAAATAGTACTAGTGGGTAAGCCGTCCGGACACATGCTCGATTTTTCTCTGGTGGTCGCCAGTGCCGAGAATCAAATGCCACCAATGCATAATTTTCTGCCGATCACCTTGCCTCTCATGCGCGTGGATTCTGGGGATGTGGCAGCTGAGGTTTTGACTTGGCAGGGGCAGTTTGAAGCACTGCGCAAGCCATTAATTGCCATGTTGGTGGGCGGTGAGACCAACCCGTTTATTATGAACCGGCAGGTTGCCAACGATCTGGTGGCGACGGCGCACTGGGTTGTCGATGAGTTGGGCGGCACGCCCTACGTCACTACTAGTCGGCGCACTGCGCCCGAGGTGGTGGAAGTATTGCGTCGTGATTTGCCACAACAGGCTGTTTTTTACGCCTGGTCTGCAGAGGCACAGAATAATCCTTATCGGGCTCTACTGGGCTGCGCAGACGGCTTTATCGTAACAGCCGACAGCGTATCCATGATGGTGGAAGTCATCTACCTGCACAAACCGCTAGCGATTTTTCCGTTACCTGGGGGCTGGCTGGGTCGTATCGATCAAAGACGCCGCTCTTTGGCTCACTGGCTGTTTAATCCGAAATTAGATTCCACTTGGGATCGCTGGCGTCATCACCTGGCGAGAGGAATTTACTATCTGGATATTTTCAAAGTGTTGTGCGCTACCCGAGATTTCCGTGCATTTCACCGCCTGTTGGTCGACAAGGGATTGGCCGTCTGGTCAGGACAACCCTTTGCACAGCCCACTGCGCAATTGCCGGATGATGCGGGTCTCGTGATAAAGCGTATTCAGGCACTTTTTTAGTGTCGCTTGCCATAATCGGACTAACATCGGCACACGTTCGGCTGCTGCAGGCCAACACCTTGAGCGTCTAAATGTTGTTGTTAGGGTTCATTTTACCGACTGCCCACAGCGTAATGTCGGCGTTGAAATCGTCTTGTCCGCTTGAGAATACAATGGGTTCCGCGGTAAAGCGATCGCATTGGAAGCCATCCGGTATGACTGCACGGTAACGGCGTTTATCTCGGGATTGATAGCCCAATCAGCCCTGGTAGCGTGCGCACTCTGCGCAGCTTTTTGTAGCGGCTGAAGGGCATCAAGTAGTCCTGTTTCCAGGCTTCGGGCTGCGTCAGTCGCATGCCCAACTCTTGGCCGCTCACTAGACAGGGCTTGGGACTGATTCCGACGATATCGAAGTCCGTGCCCAGATGGATGGCAACTAACAGGGCAGTATCGCCAAATCCGGCTATCACAACGCGCTTTTTTACTGTTTTATGCCTTGATGTGATGACTACTGTCCTGTGCCAACGGTTTCAATGGTTACTCAGCGCATCCCAAGCACGTTTTTCATGAAATGAGTGCCAAAACGACTGACACGCTGGGCGAAGACAGCAAGCAGGCCCTGATCGAGATAGTTTACCTGCACCATCCGGCGCTCGCCCACAAATTGGGTGTGCCCGTGCCAGGAGTGGTCAGTGCGGCGAAATACAAGGAGATTGCCCCCTGATGGCGTCACTTGAGCTGCATAGCTTTCAATGTTGTCTTTGGAGCGCAGTAGGCGCAGTTGGCCTGCTTCGTTATCCCACTTGTCGTTGAAGTAGAGCAGTACTGTAATAACTTTGCTCTTGTGATCGGTGTGGATATTCCCATCGGTACGTTCGCAAAATTTCCGCACTGTCACGGTAGTGGGTAAAGAAACTAAATCCATGTCGAAGTGTTCGCTAAGCACGGCCGCAAATTCTGGACCCTGCAATTCCTGCATCAACTGCTCAAAAGCGGGCCCATAGGTGAGGTTTTCCAGTGTATGGTTAGCCGCACTGTCTATCGCTGGATAGTCGTCATTGACCTGTTCCAATGAGCGGGCGTCGAGAAACTCTGGTACCACCAGGTAGTCATAAGGATCGGTTTCTAAGTGCGCGGCGCGCAGAGCATTAAGGTTGGTCAGTGGCATTGTTGTATTTTAGTACGCCCGTTGTAAGTCGGGCAAGACAGCCAATCAGCCTGAGGATGTTAATAGTGCGGTAAATCAGGTCTGACCCATTAGTGCGGCAAACAATGATATACGGTACTATTCTTAGCCTTTTCAAGACGTTGCCGAGGATAACCCAGTCTATGGCCGATAGAGCAATGGTCGTTGTACGCCATATCATTTTATTGCTCTGTTTTTGGCTGCCTGCTGAACGCCGTAAAAAAATAGAACGGTGGCTGCGCGGGCGCGAAGAGTTTGCAAAGTTACAGCGCAGTGACTGGGTGCTGATGAGTTGGGGTAAGTCTGGCAGGACCTGGTTGCGGGTGATGTTGTCTAGAGCCTATCAGTTGAAAGGTAATCTGGATGCGACTGACCTTCTAGATTTTGACAATTTTAAGCAGCACGACCCACAGCTGCCTGCGGTATTTTTTACCCACAATAACTATCTGCGCGATTACACCGGTAACCAGCATTCTAAAGTCCACTTTCAAGGCAAGCGCATCGTCCTCCTTGTGCGCGACCCGCGCGATGTTGCTGTGTCCCAGTTTTTCCAGTGGCAGTTTCGCATGCGCCCTAAAAAGAAGTTTATTAACGGCTACCCTCCGCATGGATCACCGATAGACATCTGGAATTTTGTGCGGGGTAAAGAAGCGGGGGTGCCGCGTATTGTTGACTACTTCAATGGTTGGGCGCAGGCAATTCCAGAGTTGAAAGAAGTATTGGTGGTGCGTTATGAGGATATGCGTAATGAGCCTAGTGATGTGCTGGCAAAAATACTGGCCTTTACTGGCACTGAAGTGAGCGCAGATCAGGTGGACCAGGCGGTAGAATTTGCTGCCTATGACAACATGAAAAAAATGGAAGAGGATAAGTTTTTTAAAGGCAGTGGTGCCAGGGTCAAACCTGGTAATAAAGACAACCCTCAGTCTTTTAAAGTACGCAAAGCGAAGGTCGGCGGTTATCGCGATTACTTCAGCGATGAGCAGTGCCAGCAGCTCGAAGAAATGGTGGCTCAGTTGGATCCACTGTTCGGTTACGGGGGGCAGCAGCCGTGAATATGGCTTTTCAAAATTTGCGCCAAGCGTTGCAGACAGCGCGCAAGAAGCTCTCGCGTCGAATGTTGCATTTGCGCATGCGTGGTCAGCCAGAGGCTGATATTCTGGTAGCCGAGCGCAAGCTCCGCGGTGTGGAGCAGTTTGATAAGCTGCACAGGGCCGACGTCGTGATAGTGTCTTTCGGGAAAAGCGGACGTACCTGGCTGCGGGTGATGATCTCCCATCTGTTTCGTGTGATGTACAAGTTCCCTGAAAATGCCATGCTGGGGTTTGATAACTTCCACAATCTCAACCGTGAAGTTCCCAAAACTTTTTTTACGCACGACAATTACATCAAAAATTTTACCGGAGACTTCGATACGAAGGCTCCGTTTTACGACAAGCGGGTGATTCTGCTTGCCCGAGACCCTCGCGATGTCGCGGTATCACAGTTTTTCCAATGGAAGTTTCGTGTTAAGCCAACCAAGATAGCCATCAATAACTATCCGCCCCGTGGTAGCGATATCAGTCTGTTCGATTTTGTTATGGGCGATAATGGCGGCAGTATGCAGGCTGTCATCCAGTATCTGAATTTGTGGGCGCGGGAAGTGGATAAGATGGAGTGTTTTCATCTGCTGCGTTATGAGGACCTGCGCGCGCGGCCACGTGAAGAATTGCGGCGCATGCTCGACTTCATGCAGGTGGACGCCACTGAGGCGCAAGTCAATGCAGCCGTGGATTACTCTTCCTATGAAAACATGAAGAAAATGGAAGGGTCGCAGCAACTTCGTCTAGCGGGCGGTCGCATGATGCCCCGCGATAAAGATAACCCCGACAGCTTCAAGGTTCGTCGTGCCAAAGTGGGCGGTTATTGTGACTATTTTACTGATGATGAAGTCGCCGCAATCGACGCCAGACTAGCGGCAACCCTGGCCCCCCTCTTCAATTACAAATAAGGTGTTCTTTCGAACTCTCGGCTGACGAAAGGCGAGCATTAACCGGCCTACCCAGCGGCGAAAACTTCTCCCCTCGAGCAAGTGTCAGGGTCATTTTTTCTGGCCGTCTCGTGCGTATCCCTCGTCAAAGGTGGATTCAGGCGCCGACCAGTTGCAGTGCATCAGGGCGCAAGTGTCCCTTAGCAATCTCATCACGGAGCAGGGCTTCGGTGAATTCACCGTCTTCGAGTCCTTCGCGCACCAATCCGAAAAAGAACGCTTCCTGACTTAGGTCGGGATGGGCGGCATAGGTCCCAGCAAACTTATAATCCCCAAACAGGGCGCGGCGACCACGTCGCAGCCAGTGCCTGGGGGGAAATAATTGAAAGGTGTCTGCGGGGCGATAGTCGATCTTGAGGCCTGTCTTCCAAGGTTGCGTTTTGCGTTTGGTATTGTGCAGCAGTTTCGTATCGTCGTTCAGATGGTCGAAATCGTTCCACTGGGTTTCGAGCAGACCAACCGTTGCAGCATTTTCTAACTTTAGCGATACCCATTCCATGTAATCCCGTTTTGCTGGCTCGAACATATCCGCAAAGTTGCTTTCAAACTGCCAGTGCTGGAGCTTGGCGCAATCGAGCAGCATGACACTGGAGGCGTAAGCACCTTTGCGTCCCTTGCGTCCAGATTTTGGACGGCACATGATCGAAGCGCCCTCCATGTCGCGGCTCAGTAGTTCCCAGATGTCCCCAGCGGCAAAAATATCCGGATCCATGATCACAGCTCGGCCTTCGTAGTTCATCAATTGGGGTGGGGCAAAGCGCAGTGGAGTAAAGGATTGTAAGTCTTCATTCAACCACGGGCGTAATTCGCCGTCGCGGCGGTAGAGCTGCCCTTCACGCTCCAGCATGCAGGGGTAACTCTTCAACTCGATGAATTTCACATCGAATTTCTCCGCGTTAGCAGAACGCTTGCGCAGCGAATAACGACTTACCAGTGCGCCGAGCATCTGCTTATGATTTGTGTGAATAAAAACGGTTGGTTTCAAACTGTTTCTTCTCGCGCATAATGTGTGGGATAGTTTAACGCTACTGTGCACTTCCACAAACGTCTGGCTTTGGCAATTTTTGGAGCGACGCTCTGGAGGGGTCATTATCAGCAATCAATGTAACAAGGAAAGTGCGTGGGCGAGGATCAATTAACAGTCTGGTGTCTGCTGGGGAGGAAAGCCGGCGATAACACGCAGGTGCGGGCGCTTGCTGCGGAACTGGACCTGGACAGCGTAGAGAAGTTCATAACGGCCAGATCCTGGGAGCTGTTGAGTCATTTCGGCACAGGGGCGACGCTTGCGGGGATCGATCGCCGTCAATCCAGTGATCTGCAGGCCCCCTGGCCGGATATTGTGATCAGCGCGGGGCGTCGCAATGAGCCTGTAGCACAATGGATTAGACAGCAATCTGGCGGGCTCACTCGTCTGGTACATATTGGTCGGCCCTGGGCTCCCCTGTCCAGTTGGGATCTGATCGTGACAACCCCACAGTACTTTTTGCCACAGCTTGACAATATTTTGCACAACAGCCTGCCATTGCACCGTGTGTCGCGGCAAGGTCTTAATAGCGCTGGAAATGAGCTACGCCCTCAGTTAGTGAACCTTCCGCGGCCCTGGGTGGCCGTGTTTGTGGGGGGTAACAGTGGCCGCTTTGTGATGACAGGCGATAAGGGACGACGGCTGGGTTCACTGGCTGCAGATTTAGCGACTGCCGCAGGCGGCTCTGTGCTGCTGACCGACAGTGCGCGCACGCCGCATGCGGTGGGAGATGCTTTGCAGGCACAATTGACCGGACCGAATCTTTGCTACCGCTGGGGTAGCAAAGATGACAACCCTTATCGCGGGTTGCTGGCGCTGGCAGATGCTTTTGTGGTCACTGGCGAGTCCATGTCCATGCTGGGCGAAGCAGTAGATACGGGCCGGCCTCTTTACATATTTGATGTCGGCGACGGTGCGGCGCATTGGTGGACGCTGCCGCATAGCTATCGTTACAAGCCACTCAGTCATCGTCTTGCAATGCGTTTCGGGCCGGCCCGTATGCGGCGCGATATTGGTAATATCCAGAATGCTTTGGTGCATGGCGGTGGGGCGCGATGGTTAGCCCCCGCTATGATCGACTCCGCGGCAGCGGCTTTAAAAGCGGTTACTGTGGCGCCTTCTTCTTTTGGGGAATCCGGCGCAGTGGCACGCAATGAGCTGAAGCGCGCAGCACAGGCGGTCAGGCGGCTTGTGACAGTCCGCTGAGCGGATGTAGTGGTGCCGCAGGTAAATCGGGTGTGTTGTTCAGGATTTCCAGGGCGTCGTGGCGCACATGGTTCTGAGCCATCTCAGCGCGCAGAAAGTCCTCGCTAATCTTGCCTTCTTGCATGCACTCCTTGAGTAGACCGAAGAAGAAAGCTTCCTGATTGCGATCGGGGTGCTGCTTATAATTGCCCAGAAAAGCGTACTCGCCGAAGAGTTTGCGGCGCGCGCGCATAATCCAGGCTGCGGGGGGAAACAGGCGAAAGCGCTCCGCGGGACGCCAGTCGGTCGGAAGTCCGGTCTTCCAGGGTTGAGTCTTGCGCCGTGTGGTGTGTAGCAATTTAGTGTCCAGTGAGAATTTGTCAAAATCGTTCCACTGCGTCTCGAAAAAACCGATTGAGGCTTGATCTTCTTCCTTCAGGCATATCCAAGGTTGGTAGTCTTGAGTGAAATCGAACATGGCTTCAAAGCTTTTGTGGGCATCCCAATGGGGTAATTTGGCACAATCAAGCAGCATAACGCTGCTGGCCATGCATTTGTCGATTAGGCCTTTGGGCCCGGATCGCATGCGACACATGATGGCATTCTCCTGCATATTACGACTCAGAAGTGCCCAGATATCGGCGGTGGCGAAGATATCGGGGTCGATGACGACCGCGCGCCCCTCGTAATTCATCAGCTTCGGCGGCATGAACCGTGTTGGCGTGAAAGACTGCAAATCGTCATTTAGCCACGTGCGCTTGACGCCGTCACGAAGGTATTCCTGGCCCTCCCTTGCAGCGAAAAATGGATAATCGCGGCTGTCCATGATCTGTACATCGAACTTGTCGTTGTTGAGGGAGTAGCGGCGTAGGGCGTGTTCGGCGACGATGGCACCGGTAATTTGCTTGTGGTTGGTCTGAATAAATACAGAGGCTTTCATGGATTCGCTAAAGCTGTCAGAGTTGCCTTATTTAGCGCCAAACTATAAAGGAATGTGTCTTGGTTTGCCATTTCGAAGAACGCATTTGAGCGTGAATAGTACGTGCTGCGGTCGATCCCAGCCCGTTGTTACTTGAAAATCCCACGGCGGTATAGACCCCAGAAAAAGCCCCATAGATGGATCAAAGGCGCGCGCCTGACCGCGTCGGGAATAGGGATTTCTTCGCCCGAGTGACGCTCGAGTTTCCAGGCTATGTAGTCCAGTCCGCCCTCGAAAGTGAACAATGCTTTGATCAGCCTCAAAATAGACAGGAACTTACCCTGGCCGCGTCGCAGCGCCCACGCCACTGTCGCAAGCCAGCGCTTGGTGGCGCCAATCTGGCTGCGATAATGCAGCTCCGCATCCTGCGTGTACAAAACGAAGGAAAATCCGAGGTCGCTCGCGTGATGCTGTGTCAGGGCGGTGTAGAAGCTCTGCGACGTGTTTGCCAGCTCTTGGGCCCTCCCCGCGCGTTCTGTGCGCAGTTCTGTCGCATAGCTTAGGCTTAGCGATTGCTGCCATAGAGTGAGAAGACTGCCTTGAGCGGGCAGAGCTGGCAATGCATTTTGTAACAGAGTATGCGCTGCCATTGTGAGGGACGCTTCTATCTGTTCCCGTATCTGCTCGTCGCGGGCGTATAAGATGCGGGTGGGCTGTGCGAAACGGCCCCAGATATAGGATTCGAACCAGGCTGAAGAGCAGCCTCGCTGGAAGTCATGCAAGGAAATGACGGTGACCTTGCTGCGCAGAGTCTTGCCCTTAGCTGCTAGCTTTTGCTCGGCGTAGAAGACATTGGGGGGTAATAGCCAGTTAGCGGCGGCTAGTGCCGGGCGGCGATAGGCTGCACGATAGCTATCGCAGATCAGGTACAGGTCCAACAGTCCGTCATAGATATCGCCACTGCGCAGGCAGGAGCCATACACTAACGTACAACAGACGGTTCCGTGGTGGCGTGTATCAAGTTGCTCTAACAACGCGGCTAGCGTTGGGTCAGATGCTACATCGGGGCCGGCAACCTTCGGGTAGGGGCTCACAGGCGCAAAAACCGCAGAGGTTCGCTAGCGCTTATCGTCACCGTGTGAGCGACCTCAAGTAGTTCTCCGTCTAAATTGACCTTACCGTCCATTTCAAGCGTTATCCTATCGGCGTTATGGCTATGGTAGCCCGATGCCGGCACCGCATTGCGACTGTGACGACCGCGCACGATGGAAAAGAAGGTCCGGGCAAAGCGAGTGCAGCCTTGTTCCATGAGGGTCAGGCGAATGCCGCCGGGCTCTTTGCTCCAGAACGGTTGCATGCCGAAAGCTAGGCGCTGCAGGGTGCTAACCGCGAGTATTAGGGTGCTATATTGGGTCGGGTTGCTGTCTTCAAGTGACAGTGTGATGCCGACCTGTTGATTAAAAGCTGGATCGTTACGTATAACGCCCCACACGGTACGCAGTGTGCCCAAGGCCAGACTGAAATCATCACGCAGCCCCCGTGAGTGGATCTCCTTGTGCGCGTATTCCGTGCCCTGAATAACGGCGCCACCACCGAGAAACATGCCGTAGCGAGGGGGCTGAACGGTGTCTACGACCACCCGTAGCATTGCACGCTGACTGATTTTATTCGCCGTTTGACGGCTGCCTTCACTCCACTGGCAGAAGTGTGTCACTGCTTTGCTGAGTGAACCGCGTAGGCCGATATCCCCCGCACTCATGTTAGCCGTGCCACCGGGCAGTAGGGCGATCAGAGGTGGTGTGGCGAAGGGCCTCGCTTCCAAAAGCTCGCCGAGAATGGCTGCCACTGTCCCATCGCCGCCGTTGATTGCGAGTATTTGGACATTAAGATCGGCAAGTTCCTGCAGCGCAGGTCGGATATCAGCCGCACGGTGGGTAATACAATGGTGAATACCTCGGTGCTGCTCGATCTGTGAGCGGATGTCTTCGAATTGGTCACGGTTGTGGCCGCTGCTCGGATTGCTGATCAGGCCTACCGGGCCTGCCGCCGGTCTCACAGTGTGGATTCCCTCAACGTGACCGATTTGAGGTTGATTTCGGTGGCACCGATGCGAGGCGCCTGACCACGTATTTGCAAAGGCAAGCCAGTAACGCGGTCAAAGAACAAAATAATCTCTCCATTCAATCCAAGCAGCCTGAAGTCATCTTTATCCTCTAGTGTCGTGTCCGGTTTAGCGTGTATGGACACAGCCAGTGTGTCACGTGTACCGACGGCACTGCCTGCGCCCGTGATCTCATAGTCAACCTTGATCGGGATGCCATTACCACTGATGAGATGCACTCGATAGAAGTTCAAATCGGTATGGATCAGCACATCCATGGACTCGCCAGGCCCCTGAGCCTGTAACTGTTGTGCCAGCATCAGTAGAATATAGGGAGAGGTCACCGTGATGTCAGTCGCAGAAGCAGGATAAACAAGCTCATTTCGCGACGTTGTGGGCCAATCCTCGGGTAGGATGCCGCTATCGGACACTGCATTGTGACGTTCACGGACTATGAAGTCGGCCTCATACTCGTACAATTTCATGCGCTGTTGCTTGCCCTGTGTGAGGCGCGAGCGGGTAAGCGCTCGGCCTGTGGTGGACTCAAAATGCACTCGTACTCGTTCTGAATTATTCACTACAGAACTCTGAACATACAGTTCCCATAGCCCGGCATTGTCAGGGACAGGGAGAACCTCGATGCGCGATCGTGCAATGGCCCAAAACGCTTTTTGCTCGAACTCGACTACACGCCACTCAGGCAGTTGCGGAGCTTCAATGTCAGAGGCCTGACTAAGGCTGGTTAGCACCATGAGTCCGGTGAGGAAGAGAATTCTAGGTAGCGTAGCCATATTGAATAACCATCTTGACGAAAAGAAAATGACATTAGGCCAGAGCCGCTCGGTGGCAGTTAATTCCGCAACCGGTTGGCGTGAGGCTTCCGCGAGACGTTGAGTTACCGCGGTAAGAGCTTCAGCTAAAGGCCGTGTTTGTACCTAATCCCCATTAAAATCAATTGCTTGTGACAATGTACGAAAGCCGTTAAAAATACCACACATCCTTGAGAATGGCATGATCATCCTATAACCTTCGCTGGCGATCTGTCCGCGATCAGGGGAAATGTACATGCATATGATTATCAAGCGACTGATCAAATGGTTGGTACGCGCGATTTCGGTATTTTTACCAGAGGCCAAGGCGCATGAGTTGCAGCGTTGGCGTCGAGGTAGAGAGGAATTCTGGAAGTATAACCAGTGTCAGTACATTTTTGCTTCTTACGGTAAGAGCGGCCGCACGTGGGTGCGCGTAATGATCTCGCGCTACTATCAACTGGTGTACCAATTACCCGACAATATCCTTATGGGCTTTGATAACTTTACTCGGCTCAACGGGGATATCCCCAAAATCTTTTTTACCCATGATAACTACCTGCGGGGTTATACGGGCAATGTCGATTCCAAGAAAGATTTTTATGGGAAAAAGACAGTGCTGCTGGTGCGCAATCCCATCGATGTCGCAGTATCACAGTTTTTTCAGTGGAAATACCGCATGCGGCCGGAGAAAAAGGCCATGAACCACTATCCCGCCCATGAGGCGGATATTTCCGTCTACGATTTTGTGAAGGACGATAACCAAGGCCTCTCGCACATCATTGAATTCCTCAACAAGTGGGCTTTAGAGTTGCCCAAAATTCAGCATCTGCTAGTGGTGCGCTATGAAGATTTGCGATTAAACCCCGAGCAGGAAATGGCGAAAATTGTTACATTTCTGGGATTGGAAGCGAATGCAGATTTTCTTCGGGATACGGCAGAATTTGCTTCGGTGGAGAATCTGCGCAAAAAAGAACAGGAAAATTATTTCTGGCGCAGTGGCAGCCGAGTGCAGGCCAAGGACGTCAATGACCCTAATACATTCAAAGTGCGAAAAGCGAAGGTTGGCGGTTATCGCGATTACTTTAATGATGATCAAGTGGCTGAATTAGATGCTATGGTTGACTCTTTCCTGCTCCCGGCGTTCGGTTACACGAGCCCAGAGATGGCGGAGGCATAGTGGCCAATAACTGCGTCTTTATACACACCAATGAGCGACAGTGGTTGGGCGCTTTGGTCGCTGAATATTCTTTTCGCCGCAATTCAGCCAATGCCGACAAGTTTGACGTTAAATTCATTCACACGCGAGACTACCCTTATCTCGCCGCAAAAGAAGGCCAGAGTTTTCTGCGCGGTGGCTCTGAGCGTATCTGGCATATGGACGACTTACAATCGTTCACACCACTGCGTTTTTTGCCGCCGAAGCTGATGAACTGGCAGGGCCGCGCGGTACTGACTGACCCCGATATTTTCGCGGCGGGTGATATCTACGAACTGTTAACTAAGGATATGGATGGTGCCGCTGTCATGGGTCGGCGCCGCTCAGAAAAGCAGGGAAAAGAGCCCCAGATTGCTACTAGTGTGATGCTGATGGATTGTGCGCGTCTGCAGCATTGGGATGCCGAAATAGAGTTCGATCAACTGTTCCGCTCTAAAAGAGACTACAAGAAGTGGATGGTGCTCGACTATGAAGACCCAGCCACTATTGGCTATTTGGAAGAGTGCTGGAACGACTTTGATCACCTTGATGCTAACACTCGCTTGCTGCACAACACGAAACGCAAAACGCAGCCTTGGAAAACAGGTTTACCTGTGGACTACACGCCAGCTGATAAATTCAAGGGTAAACCACTGCTGGCTTCTGCCAATCGCTTGCGAATAAAGATGTTTGGTCAGTATGGTTTGCTGGGCCGTTACAAAAAGCATCCAGACCTGCGCCAAGAGCAGTTTTTCTTTGGCCTGCTGAAAGAGTGTCTGCATTCAGGGCACGTCAGCGAAGAGCTTGTGCGAGACGAAATCAGTAAAAACCATGTGCGCCATGACGCTTTTGAAGTGCTGGAACGCACCCCTAAACTGGAGAAAATGGCAGCGTGAACTATATCAATATTGAGAAACTGCGCAGTCTGACCCGAGAAGAGTTTTTAGCCGTTAACCCCTATCCGTATTTCAATAGCGAGGGAGTGCTGACGGAACCAGGCTTTCAGGATCTGTTGGCAAATATGCCGCCATTGGAGATGTTTGAACAGAAATTTGGTTATGAACGTCGAGCTGGGCAGGCGCCACACGACCGTTTCTCGCTGGAATATACGCCGGATATGCCAGTGCCTAAACCGTGGGAGGAATTCATCGGGGAGCTTTGCTCTGATGCCTACCGCAAAGAAATTGAGCGTTTGTTAGGTGCAAAAAAAGCGGAGTTTCGCTTTCATTGGCACTATACGCCCAGTGGCGCGGATGTCTCTCCGCATTGTGATGCTAAGCGTGAACACGGTTCGCATCTGTTTTATTTCAACTCCACTGACGACTGGGACCCTGCATGGGGCGGCTCCACGCTGGTGTTGGACGATGGCGGTCGTTTGGACTATAACTCCGCTCCCGATATTAAAGAGTTCGATAACGTTATCGAATGCGACTGCCTCGGCAACTATAGTTCCCTAATAATGCGTGCGGATCATGCCTGGCACGCGGTTAACCCGATTGATTGTCCTGAGGATCGTCTGCGTAGGGTTTTCATTATTGTGGTCAATCCGGACAATATATTCTGGAAGTTACGCGATCGGCTCATAGGTAAAAAAATTCAGCGCTTCTGATCCATCTACTGAGCACCACTGGCTAAAATGAGGGTGTTAGTAGGCGCTGCACGGTCAATTAGCTGATAAGCTGTAAAGTCAACGGAAACTACTGGCGAGTGCACTCGGCTATGCTCATCGATCAATATTTTAGCGAGCCTAATGGCAATGTCTGTTTTACGCGCGAGCAAGGCAGTAATTTTGCTAAGCAAATAGCTGACGATTTTAATCCTCTCCATGATATCGACGCTAAACGATTTTGTATCCCCGGCGATCTATTGTTTTCTATCATTTTATCTAAGTACGGTATTAGCCAACATATGGAATTTGTTTTTTCCGGGATGGTGGGCGCTGGCGTGCAACTTATCATGCCTGAGCCCGCGGAAGAAATGCATGTCAATGATGAGGAGGGTAGGGAGTATCTGCGGGTGAAGCGCGGAGGTAGGGTGTCCCATGACGAATCGTTGCTGCAGAATCTGACGCAGAGTTACGTGCAATTCTCTGGCCAAACTTTCCCGCATATTCTGGTGCCACTTCTTGCAGAGCAGAATGTAATGATTCGCCCTGACCGGCCGTTGGTCATTTATGAGAGCATGTCTATCGATCTAGACAGACTTGATATCGAGAAACCGTTACTTCGTGGCGATTACAACACACTTGAGGTCAGTGGCACGCGCGGCAGTGTTGAACTGGCGTTTCATCTTGAGGATGGTGGGAAAGTTGTTGGACGCGGTAAGAAGCATATGTTGCTGATGGGCCTTCGCAAGTATGATGAAGACGCCATTGAAGCTGCAATTAGTTCCTATAACGATAATAAAATAGCTTTTTCGACACAATAATCACCGGCAGCAAAAAAAACGCTGTGATCTGCAGTGCCGTGTTTCGCGGCTACCCTCGCGGCGGTGTGGGCGCTTTACTCTGCGATTTTGTAGCTGTGCACTCTGTCCAGTTGCTTGCGTATCTGCATGGCCCATGAATTGAAGACTCGGCGCACCTGTGCTTGATTGGAGATGCTATTGTTTAGGCCCCACAGCGAGGAACCCGATCGAGTGTCTTTTGCCAGCGCGAGTACCTCGCCGGTTTCAGAGTCGCTGAATGTAACCTCGACACTGATTTTGCCGGCGCCTTCGGTAACAATTTTGCTTCGTCCTGCAGGTCGTGAGCGGTTATCATCTTTCGGCGCGGTAGGAGCGATGCGGGTTAACTTGGCTGCTATAAGCAACACATTGTCACCCGCTGCTGTAACCAGTGGGTAAGTTTCTTGCAAAGAAAGTTGCTTTGAGAGAGACGCCTGAAAGTCTTTTTGCAAACGCAGTTTGTCGGCGTCTGTGAGTTCCCAGTTTCGGTTTCCAGAGGTCCTTCGGCTGGAAGCCGGTTGGACAATCTCCACATTATCGACGCCCAGTGGCGTTAATAAAATTGCAGTGTATTTGTTGAAATCAGCGCTGGGATCGATATAGGCCAGTTTGGCGCGGGAGTGATTAACGCGAACCAAATTGCCCTGGATGACCTCTGCTTCGTCGCCGGTTTGAATCTGAGGTGTATTTTGACAGGCGACCAGCAATAAAAATACCAGCGAGCTGCCAATAATTGAATAGTTCATAATAACTGTCCTCATGCATTTTTTAAAAAATTGGTATCACGCTCTACGCAGATCTGGTCGCATTCAAGTATACCGTTTTCCATTGTTCACCAGGCAGGCGGCCTTTGCTGATAGGTTATTTCCAGCCCCGTTTGTTCTCAGTCATTTCGCGATTTTTGGCGTTAAAAGCAGCGCGCAGCTGCATCAACTTTTTGGGGTTGTGATCGGACGTATCATAGGATTCTCGGGTGTCACCTGCGAGATCAAAAAGCCATTCTTTCTGCGGTATGGCGACGCCTATGGGCACCTGGTCCGTACCGTAGAGAACACCTGCAGGCCCGCGGTACTTAAAGTGTTGGTCGCGCACCGCGAACAGGGTCTCACCATCATAATAGTAAAGGTAGTCATGGGGAGACGCACCGCCCTGAGTTAAAACGTTAAGGATACTGCGGCCATCGAGTGCGCGATCTGAGGGCGCAGGTAGTTGCAATAGGTCCAGTACCGTTGGTACCAGATCAATGCCCATTGCCATTGCATGTTCAGTCCTGCCTGGCGCAATAGCCGCCGGCCAGTGTGCAATAAAGGGCACCCGCATGCCGCCTTCGAAAGTGTTGCCTTTGCGACCACGCTGATCGCCCGCGTCGCCTAAAAACCAGGGGCCATTGTCGGAAGTGATAATGATCAGTGTATTGTCCAAGTTTTCAGTGCGTTCCAGTGCCGCAACAATTGCACCAACGCTGTCATCTATCTCCTCCAGCACGTCACCATAAAGGCCGGCTCTAGAGGTACCGCTGCGCTCAGGCCTAGTCGCGAGTGGATCGTGAGGGAAATTGTGGGCGAAGTAGAGGAAGAAGGGTTCCTCGGCATGTTGCTCGATAAAACTTGTGGCCGCCTGAGTGTAGCGCTCGGTTAGGAAGCGCTGGTCTACGGGTGCTTCGGCGGCGATGTCGCGGTCCGCATAGAGTGCAAAGGGCTGCATATCGTTGCTGTATAACGCCCCAAAATAGCTGTCAAAGCCCATATCATTGGGTAGTGATGGGCTGCGATCTCCAAGGTGCCATTTGCCTACCATGCCGGTCGCGTAGCCCGCTGCACTTAGCAGTTCCGCGAGCGTAATTTCCTCCGCCGGCAGACGTACATTAGCCTTGGGGGTCAGCAGGGTGTTGAATAAAAAACCTTTGGCACTTCCGGTCGGAAAAACCACATTAGGCAGTCCCGCTCGCGCTGCTAGTCGTCCTGTGAGATACCCCGCGCGTGAGGGGGTACATACCGATGCCGGAGAATAGAAGTCTGTCAGCATAACGCCGTCGGCCGCTAATGTGTTGATATTGGGCGTGGCGATCATCAGGTTACCCTCGGATCCTGCGCCTATGTCACCGTAGCCCATATCATCGTAAAGGATAAAGACAATGTTGGGAGTGATCCGGTCAGTCTTATCGTGTTGGCTGATGTGAGTCAGATAATCGTGTTTGTTGTTAAGCCTTGCGTGATTGTCGGACTGTCCGCTGCCGGACAGGCGATAGCCCATAAAAATCGCGACCACCACAATCAGTAATAGTGCGGTGCCCAATGCTGCTGTGATTCTGTTCCAAAAAAAAGTGAAAATATTCATCTTGGTTCAGTTTCCATGGGTGTGGTGGCTCAATTGCACTGGAAATTGGCGTATCAGGCAGAGATACTGTCATATTCGTCTGGCCCACTCAAATGCTTGTATTGCATAGCAATACGGCGGAACCGGTTTTGGAGACCACATTATGAAAAACCTGCAGGGAAAGAGCATTTTAGTTTGTGGTGGTGCTACCGGTATTGGCGCGGCCACTGTGCGTCGTTTATGCGAAGAGGGCGCGCGCGTAGGCGTTGGAGATTTCAATATGGCAGCGGCCGCGGCGTTGGTTGAAGAACTGAATGCTGCTGGCTTCGAGGCGATGGCCTGGTACTTTGACCAGTCCGATGAGACAACGATCACTACCTTGGTCGATTTAGCGGTTGATCATTTTGGTCGCCTTGATGGTTTGTTCGCTAACGTGGCAGATTTACAATCGGTGCTGGTGGATGGCGACATCCTAAGTAATGACAGCGCTTTGTGGGAGCGCACCCTACTGGTGAATGTAGTCGGCACTGCGATGTTGGTGCGCGCGGCACTGCCGCACATGTTGGAGCAGGGTAGCGGTTGTGTGGTGCTGACGTCCTCTGATGCGGCGGTGATTGGTGAATCCGAGCGGCCGGCTTATGCCGCGTCTAAGGCAGGTGTTAATTCGTTGTGCCGCCACATCGCCTCCAAGTGGGGCCAAAACGGTATTCGTTGCAATGCGATATCACCAGGCTTTGTGTTGACTGAGCAGTTGGACCTGAATATGAGTCAGGAGATGAAAGACTCGATGCGCAAGGGTGTGCGCAGCCAGCGCCACGGTGCGCCGCAGGACATTGCCGGCGCAGTCGCTTTTTTGTTGTCTGATGACGGCGAGTGGGTCAATGGACAGACCTGGCGGGTCAATGGCGGGATCAGCTACGCCAATTAATTGATCCGTTAGTATCATTCATTTGTCACCCGAAGGAGCTTTTACATGATTACTGAAAATAGTGTCTCGACTGAAATTGTGATCAATGCGCCAGCAGCGATGGTGTGGGATATCATTTTAGATTTTTCGAACTACGGTTTGTGGAACACATTTTGTCCCAGCATGAAGGGCGAAGCGGTACTTGGCTCACCGCTTGAAATGGAGGTGAATTTGGGTAACGGGTTACAGTCGCAGGTGGAGTATGTGACGAAAATTGAGCCCATCCACACTATTGTATGGTCCATGGAGAATAAACCCGGTGATCCAATTCATGCGGACCGCGTCCAGCGGATAACGCCTATTGATGAAGTCAGCTGTCACTATTGGAGTAGTGACGAATTCAGTGGTGAGTTTTCAGGGCCGATGATTGAACAGATGGGTCAGCAGGTGGAGAAGGGTTTCAATGATTGCGCTGCGGGCCTTAAGGCGCGTGCCGAGGCACTGTATCGAGCGTAAGGATAATTATCCGTCGCGGAGTCCGTTATCCATTGATTATTATGAGAGAGGGTAGTGCAGCGTGGAAAAGAGTATGTATTTTTTGCAAAAGCCCGCGACGGTCTCAATCGAGACGTTTCGGGATAGCCTGCTCAACAAGCTGGTACCGCATCTGCAGTCATTGGGGGCGTCACAGCTGACCATCAATATTGCCGATCTCAACCCGAGCATACAAGAGCAGGCTCCGAGTCGCCTGATAGGGCCCTGGCAGAGTCTGTCAGCTGCGGTGTCATTTTGGCACGATTGTCTGGATCAGCGCGCACCTCTTGAGGCGAGCCTGGCAGATATCAGCGACACCATCATCGGCTATCTGGTCACGGAATCTGTGCTGCAGGTTTTCGATCCGGTGTGGGAGGGAGGGCAACGTCGACCGGGTGTGACTCAGTTTGGCGCCAACGGTAAGCCGCAAGACGTGTCTGATGAGGCGTTCTATCACAATTGGCAGGTTCTGCATTCCACCTCCTCATTTGATCTACATCCTCTTCGCTGGTCTTATGTGCGAAACGCTGTGGCGAGGCCGTTGACACCAGGCGCGCCTGCATACCGCGCTATCGTGTGTGAGCATTTTCGCGAACTGGCTGACTTTACGGATGATGAGCGCTACTTCGGATCGCAGGAAGCCGTAGTGGCCATGCTGAAAGAACTTCCCGGATTCTGTGATTTCAATAATATGGTCTCTCTGGCGACCAGCGAGTATTATTTTCGATAGGGAGAAAGCAGAGCACTGTTGCTAACTCGCGCGACTGACGGCCTCAAATTTGACGCCGCATAAGGCGGGCACAAAATGTTGGTCTACTCCTTGCCCAGCAGATCCTTGCTAATGGCTCAGGCTATGATTGCTGGTCTCCCGTAATTGACCGCGTGGTCGCTTTGTGACGCATCGGGCGCGCTGCTCGCGAATTTTTCGCCAAGTAACGGCTGCAATGATTATTGCATGATGTGCACACTGGTATACAGTATTGCCAAGGGGTTACATTGTGCTCTATGCGAAGCTTGGTTTCTCCTCTAAAACGCAATAATTACGGTCTATGGGAGGCATTCAATGATTAAGGTTATCCCGTCTGGCCAGGCCTGTGGCGCTACCGTCACCGGGCTGGATCTTTCCAAGCGTCTCGATGCCGGCACATTGCGGACAGTCCGGTCGGCCTGGCTAGAACATCATATCCTTGCCTTCCCTGACCAGACCTTGACGAATGCCGATCTAGAGCAGATTGTCCAGAGCTTGGGGGTTTTTGGCAGCGAGCCTTTTTTCGAGTCAATGCCAGGGAGTGAGCACGTGGTGGCATTGATGCGAACGGCGGACGAAAAAGCGCCATTGTTCGCGGACAACTGGCACTCCGACTGGAGCTTCATGGACGAGCCCCCAATTGGCACCTGCTTGTACAGTCGGGTCATTCCGCCCATCGGAGGAGATACCGGTTTTATCAATCAGCAAAAGGCTTTGGCAGAAATGCCCGCTGCATTGCGCGCAAAAATTGAGGGACGCACAGCACTGCATTCCGCAGTAGGAGCCTATGCACCCGATGGCATGTACGGAGAGAAGGATAGGGCCGCAGGGCGCAGCATGGCTATCCGTTACTCTGAGGATGCCCGAGAGGTGCGCGGCCACCCGTTTATATTGCGACACCCAGAAAGCGGCCGTGAGACACTGCTGGGCTGCCTAGGCTATATAATAGGTGTGGAAGGCATGACAGACGACGAAGCGTTGTCCTTGCTGTTGGAATTGCATCAATGGCAAACGCGGGAAAATTTTCAGTACAGCCACAAATGGCAGGAAAATATGTTTGTGATCTGGGACAATCGTAGCCTGTTACACAAGGCCAACGGCGGTTACGACGGCTACGATCGATTACTGCACAGGATCACGGTGGCATCAGACCCGCAAAAGTACCTTCACGGGAACGCGGCTTAAACACCGTCTGATCGCAATTGGGTGACTACGGCAACAAGATTTGCCATACTTAGCTAACAGTGTTGGACTGTTTATAACTCTTATCTTATAGGATGCACACGCTATGACTATTAAAGTAATTGCAGCATTGTCTACCGCCATGATGGTCGCCTTGGCCGGCTGCGCTAGTACAACTTCCGGAACCGGTTCGAGTCGCAATCAGATAATTTCTGTGCAATACGGCATTGTCGAGAACGTCCAGGAAGTGGCTATGGCGCCTAGTTATGGTGCAAGCTCTGTCATTGGAGGCGCACTTGGATTATTAGCAGCCGGCGGACGCTCAGGTGCGACGAAGGTCGCTGGCGCTGCGGCTGGCGCTGGACTGGGTGCCATTATTGCGAAGGAAACGGCCGGCACTGCAGAGCGATTCACGGTGCGTCTGGTCAATAATAGTACGATTGATATTGTGTTGGAAAATCAGGATGTCCGGCTAGGAGACTGCGTTTCTGTGGAGCAGGGCACGCATGCCAACATCAGGCGCGTCTCCTCAGTCATGTGCTCAACCCCTGCATCGCATCCTGCCTATAGCTCGATGAATGCAGAAACCATGCGTGAGTCATCTGACTGTCTGGCGGCCAAGCAGGCGCTACTTAACGCTGCGACAACTGAGCAGACTGATATTGCTTACAAGAAAATGCGTGCGTTCTGCGAAAGTTAACATCACCAGGAAGATGCCTCGCTGTCTTCCTGATTGGGTCATATCAGAAACGTAGGAATCCCACCCTGCAGGGATGGGGTTCTTTCTAGTCGTAAATTTTTGTAATTATTGAGTGCCAGATCCACGCCATGGAAAAGATCACTCATGTCATTGTTAATCCGCTCAAGTCGCTAAATCTTCTGTCCAAGGCGGATGTTGAGGGTCTCACAAGCAGTGGGGGCGATTTATTCGCGTTATTTCGACATTGCGCCCTCGCAATTCTGAACACAGACAGCGTGAAGGATGATGCCGAAAAGATTTTGGCCGACTACGCTGATTTTGATGTTCGCCTGATACCGCAGCCGCGTGGTCTTAGGTTGGAGCTGTTTAACGCACCCCCCCAGTCGTTTGTCGACGGTAAAATGATTCACGGTATTCAGGAGCATCTGTTCTCGGCACTGCGTGATATTGTTTATACCGAGTTTAAAATAACGGCAGCCCAGCCTAAGCTGCCCAGCTCTGCCCAGATTACCGACACGGTATTTCGTATACTGCGTAACGCTCATGTCGTGCGACCTGACCAGTCACCGCAAATGGTAGTGTGTTGGGGTGGGCACTCTATTGCGCGCGAAGAGTATGATTACGCTAAACAGATAGGCTATCAGCTTGGCTTGCGTGGATTGGATATTGTTACGGGCTGCGGTATTGGAGCCATGAAAGGACCGATGAAGGGGGCCGCAGTGGGGCATGCCAAGCAGCACATTAAGGACGGTCGTTACATTGGGATCAGCGAACCTGGCATCATCGCCTCTGAGTCACCTAACGCTATCGTCAATGAGCTTGTGATCATGCCAGATATTGAGAAGCGCTTAGAAGCCTTTGTCCGGCTTGCGCACTCTATCGTTGTGTTCCCCGGCGGTGTCGGAACCGTTGAAGAGATTCTTTACCTGCTTAGCATACTCATGCACCCAGACAACAATGAAGCTATTCCGTTGATATTTACCGGGCCTGAATCCTGCCGGGAGTACTTTGAGGAACTGGATCGATTCCTAGTGGACTGTCTTGGCGCTCAGGTGAGGCCCTATTACCGGATTATCGTGGGCGCCGAGAAAGAAGTTGGCCGGGCCGTTCGTTCCGCCAATGATGAGGTGCATGCGAAACGTCGCGCTGCACATCAGGCCTATTATTTCAACTGGGAATTGGTGATCTCCCCCGATCTCCAGGAGCCCTTTATTCCTACACACGAAGCGATGGCGGCACTGCAGCTTCACGCGGACTCACCCAAGCATGAATTAGCCAGTGCGCTGCGCCGCGTATTTTCGGGCCTGGTGGCGGGTAACGTGAAGGCATTTGGTATAGAACAGGTGCGCCTAAAAGGCCCCTACCAGCTGTCGGGTGACAAGACCTTTCTGTCCAGCGTGGATCGACTGTTGCAGATGTTAGTCAGGCAGAAACGAATGAAGTTGGATCAGGAAAAGTATCAGCCTTGCTATCAGCTGGTGAAATGATCTTTCACCATGGGCCGGTGCCAGTGTCTCCAAAGGCCAATCATTGAAGCGCCTATCCAGAAGACTTCAATGACCAAACTGGCGAGATTAAAGTTGAAACACAGGCTGAAAAAGAGAAAAATAGCGCCCACCAGATTTATCACGTTGTAACTTAGGCTTTTAGGGTCAATTCGTTCGAACTGCAGCAGAGTGTAAGCCAGTACCACCATTAATGTACCCAGCATACCGATAGCGTCAATGATAATGTCGTGCATACTTAATAGTCCGATATGAGCCAATAAAACGTGAGCCTATCACACAACAATTATTTCAGTCGGGATGGTTGGTATAGTTAAAAGATTATCCAGTTGCGATAAAAATTTCAGTCAATGAGAAATGCTTGCACGAACAAATAGAACACTATGATGTTGTTATTCTGGGCGCTGGCGCGGCGGGGTTATTCTGCGCTGCGATCGCAGGCGCGCGCGGCCGTCGTGTTCTGGTGTTGGAAAAAGCCAACAAGGTGGGAAAAAAAATCCTCATGTCTGGCGGTGGCCGCTGCAACTTTACTAATCTTGTTATTGAGCCAGAGAACTTTGTTTCTGGCAATCCACACTTTTGTAAATCGGCCTTGAGCCGCTATACCCAATGGGACTTTATCGCTCTCGTTGAGCGTTATCGTATTGACTATGAAGAGCGTGCACACGGACAGCTCTTTTGTCAGAATTCCGCTCAGGATATCCTCACAATGCTATTGCAGGAATGCGATACAGCCGGTGTAACGATCTCCTCTCGGTGCGAGGTCAAGACTATCGACACTGTCGCTGATTCAATCTGTCGCTTTTCTGTAGAATTCGATCAGGGTCGAAACACAGAAAAAGTCAATCGTTCTGTTGTTTGCCAATCGCTGGTGGTTGCTACCGGAGCGCTTTCCATACCCTCGCTGGGAGGCAGTGGTTTCGGTTATGACATTGCTGAGCAGTTCTCCTTGGCCTTGACAGAGCGCAGTGCCGGTCTGGTACCGTTTATGTTCAGTGACGCTACAAAATTACTGTGTGAACGGCTGGCTGGTGTGGCCTTAGAAGTGGAGGTTTGCTGTAATGACCAGTCGTTCACTGAAAATATTTTATTTACTCACCGAGGCGTCAGCGGGCCTGTTGTTCTGCAAATTTCCAATTACTGGTGTCCTGGGAATACAGTTGCCATTAACCTGCTACCGTATCTGGATGCGAATGACTGGCTACTGCAGTCCAAACGCGATCAGGGCCACAGCTTACTACGGACTGTGCTGGCGCAAAAATTACCCAAGGCATTGGTGGCCGAGCTGCAGACGCTCTGGTGGTTAAATGATGCGGAGCGGAAGCTGACGGACTACAGTGACCTAAGACTGACCGAGCTTGCGGACCTTGTGGACAGCTGGCTATTGAAACCCTCCGGCACGGAAGGTTACCGTACTGCAGAGGTCACTCTGGGGGGGGTGGATACGGGAGGAATAAGTTCCCGAACGATGGAGGCCAGGGCTCATGAGGGACTATTCTTTATCGGAGAGGTATTAGATGTGAGCGGCCATTTAGGGGGCTATAATTTTCAATGGGCCTGGTCTTCCGGCTTTTGTGCCGGACAGTATGTTTAGCGCATCAATGATGCCTTTGAGATGATCAGATTACCGCGTAAGTCGCGGCCGTATAGCGTCTCCGCTACATGCAGCTTGGACTTGTTTTCAGTCGCCAATATGCGCGAACATCACTACCTTGCAATGGCTGGTGTTCAGTCACAATTTTATGAAGCAAACCTGCTGCTATGCTCAGACTAAATGAAATCAAACTCTCGCTCGATCATGATGCTGATGATCTGACGGCGGCTATTGTCGAGCGATTGTGCATCAGTGAGGATGACATCCGCAGTTTCAGTGTTTTCAAACGGAGTTATGACGCGCGTAAAAAGGCCAACATCTTGTTGATTTACCAATTAGATGTTGAGCTGTGCTCTGCCCAAGAGCACCAACTGTTAGAACAATTCCTAAGCGACTCTCGTATCGGTCCCAGTCCTGATACGCAGTATCGTTTTGTCGCCCAGGCGGGTCTTCAGTTTCCGCAGGCAGAGCAGCAGCGGCCTATTATTGTCGGCTTCGGTCCCTGCGGTATTTTGACTGCGCTGCTGCTCGCTCAGATGGGCCTCAAGCCGATTGTGCTTGAGCGGGGGCGTGAGGTGCGTCAACGCACGAAGGATACCTGGGCAATGTGGCGAAAACGTGAGCTCAATACCGAATCTAATGTCCAGTTTGGTGAGGGTGGCGCCGGCACATTTTCAGACGGCAAGCTTTACAGTCAGGTGAAAGACCGACGCCATTTAGGCCGCAAGGTACTGTCCGAATTTGTGCGCGCTGGCGCACCGCAGGAAATTTTGTTTGTGAGCAAGCCGCATATCGGTACCTTTAAGTTGGTAACGATGGTTGAGAAAATGCGCGCCGAAATTATTCGCCTGGGAGGAGAGGTGCGTTTTGGGGTGAAAGTGGAATCGCTGTTGCGCGAGGAGGACAGTGATGGTGCTGGGCAAGTCACCGGGCTTACCACTGGCAGTGGTGAAACTCTCTTGAGTCGGCATATTGTGCTGGCAATAGGACATAGCGCTCGCGATACCTTTCAAATGTTATTGGATCAGGGGGTGTACATAGAATCTAAACCGTTTTCCGTAGGCTTTCGCATTGAACATCCACAGTCGATAATTGATCAGGCACGTTTTGGTGAATACGCCGGCAATCGGATACTGGGGGCAGCAGATTACAAGCTGGTACACCATTGTGATAATGGCCGCACCGTATACAGCTTTTGTATGTGTCCTGGCGGTACCGTTGTTGCGGCGACTTCGGAAGAGGGCCGTGTAGTGACTAATGGAATGTCACAATATTCACGTAACGAGCGCAATGCCAACTCAGCGATTGTTGTGGGCATAAACCCAGAGGAAGATTATCCGGACAATATTTTTGCAGGAATCGACCTGCAGCGTGAACTCGAATCGCTGGCCTATAAAATGGGCGGCGAGAATTACAATGCGCCGGCACAGCTGGTTGGTGACTTTCTTCAGGGTCGCGCCTCCAAAGCGTTAGGTAGCGTAGTGCCATCCTATAAGCCGGGAGTCACATTGACTGACTTATCCGACGCATTACCAGAATTTGCGATTGCTGCGATTCGTGAGGCGATTCCGGCGTTCGACCGACAAATAAAAGGTTTTGCGATGTCAGACGCGGTACTGACCGGCATAGAAACTCGAAGCTCATCTCCCATCTGTATTCGCCGTGGCCAGCACTGCCAGAGTATAAATACTCGTGGTCTATATCCAGCTGGAGAGGGTGCTGGCTATGCGGGCGGCATATTGTCAGCGGCGATAGATGGCATAAAGATTGCTGAGGCAATGGCGCTCGATATACTGAAATAAACGTCTGGCAACATCGACCTATAAAAACCTGCCGGACTTCTTTCTTGTCACAGTCAATACGTCGGTTAACGCCATCATTGCTCAGATTCTGTCTGTTGTGATGATCAACGTTTCAGGCAGGCATTGCTAAGGCCTGAACCGTCACCGGTTGTAATTTTGCTGCGTGTTCATCTTTGCTTGTGGATCGTTCTGCATGGATCCACACGCCACCATCTGGATCCTTGATGATGTCACCGACACCGCCAGGAATATGTATTCGGATTTCAGTGGCTTGTTCAGCAAACAAAGCCGCAGGGGGAAGATCCATGCCTTCCAGCGTGTCCATCACCTCATCGGCATCAAAGTTGAAGTGAGCCGTAACCTCGCGAGTGGCTCCCGTGTGAGGGGCAAAAGCCTGATCCAATTCCAGTAGCTGGACAACGCGAAGCTGCAAATTGGTGGCCTCCACTTTATCTGTCATGTGATCTTCAATCCATTGCAGTGCCGCGCGCTGCAAGCAGTGATAAGTGCGCTCGGGATAGGTGAATGAGGTCACAAACAGTTCTTCACGGAATTCATAAACACCCATTTTTTCAGCGGCATTGAGGCCAGGAATTTCTTCGCTAAATTCGGCACATAAGGCGTGCAGCATTGAACGCATCATCCCCGCCACTGGGACCGCCTCACTTAAGGCTAAATAGCGTAGGGTGAGGGGCATCATGTATCCACGACTCATTAGCAAGTGAGCGGTGATCAGAAAGTAGCCTTCTAAGCCTTCTTCGATAGGGAAGCTCATGCAGCCAACGACGTACTCCCCCTTTGCCTTACCGTAACCTGCCACCGGCAGAGTTTGTATTTGGTATTCCTCACGCTTGTCGTAGAACTCGGTGCCGGGCAGCAAGGTGTACCCGAAAATATTAATAGTGGGAAAGACCGCAAAGAGTCGATCGAGATTAGTCTCAAAGCTGGCCAGATTGTCGCCGATCAATCCCCAAATCAGTTCACAGGCAATCGGTACGCGGGCCTTCGCCATCTCGCGCGCAATCGGTTCGTATTTGTTAGCGTCCATATTGGTGCGGTGGCATAACTCTAACGCTAACGGCGTCAAGGTTTGTAGCGCAAGGTGGTAATGCGGTAGTAAGTTATTTTCATGCAGCAGCAATACAATTTCCTGAGATCGTGGGCCATGTTTTTTGGACCAGGAGGTCGCAAACGTATGAGGAAGCCCGGTGCGTTGCTTTATTTCGCATAACGCTTTTGCCTTCTCGACATCCTCGCGCAAGGCGCCAAAATTGGAATCGGTCAGCCAGATATTTTTGATGCCGGCATCCACTATGAAATTCCAGTCATGGCGTATTCGGTCCACAGAAAAGGACAACATTTTGGTGCCAATAGCCCCCGTTCCCCATTCGCAAAAGGCGCACTTATAGGGGCAGCCACGACTCGTTTCGTAAGCGATACAGTCATACGGCTTGCCTTCATCGTCTAGCAGGCTAATGACGTCAAGGGCCGACGGCAACAGATTAAGATTGCGAAACCGCGGCCGTTCCGGAGTCATCAGTAACTCGCCCTTGTGGACAAAAGCTAGGCCGGCAACATCAGGCCAATGCTCAGGACCCGACGCATCCAAGAAGTCGGTAAAGGTCGCTTCACCCTCGCCCATGACGACGATGTCTACCGCCTCTGAAAACAGGTAGTCACTAGCTTTTTGAACGTGGGGGCCGCCGACAACAATCAATATTTCAGGACACAGGTTTTTGACCTCTCGCATCAGATCAAGAAACTCTGCGGCGTTCCAGGTATAGACCGAAAACCCCATCACCGGCTGCATGCCCTGAGCCGCTGCTAACTGTGCGCGCGGCAGCTCCTCTTTCTGCCATTGTTCAAGCCACTGAGCAATACGCTCAGGGTGATTAACAAAATGTACCAGCTGTATGTCCGTCTGAGTGCTGTTTTTTCCAAACTCATGATAATAAGCTTTGAGTCCGCCCGTGGTCATAGGGGCAGCAGGGAACGTGTCTGAATCCAGAGATAAAAGCCAGATGGGACGCTGCATATTATGGATATCCACTAATATAGAGACAACTTATTATCCCCAACGGCGCAGTGAATGCCAGCGAATTTTTCTTACTCTCGGATTCGCAGCTTTAGTGGTTTAATTAGGACAGGCGTCCCTTAAACGTCTCGTAGCTAAACTCGCGCACAATCTCAAGTTCGTCAGTTGTCGAATCCCATAGCGCAATGGCGGGCAACTTGGTGCCGTTAAAGGTGTTGGTTTTGACCATCGTGTAGTGAGCCATGTCGCCGAACATGAGGCGCTGCCCCACCTGCAGTGGCTCGGCAAAGCTATAGTCGCCCATGACGTCCCCCGCTAGGCACGTTAGGCCGCCCAAGCGGTAAGTATGTTCGAGTGCTTCTGGTTCTGATGCGCCTATAATATCTGCGCGGTAGGGCATTTCGAGCAGGTCGGGCATGTGACAGGTCGCAGAGGTGTCAACAATGGCCTGATCCAGCTGGTTCCAGCTTAGGTCCAGCACCTCTGTGACCAAAACTCCCGTGCCAATAGCAACAGCCTCGCCAGGCTCCAAGTAAACTTGCACGCCATGTCGGCGGGAGAACTCACGGATACAGGCGGCCAGCTCGTCCCTCTGATAGCCCGGTAGGGTGATGTGATGCCCGCCACCAAAATTCACCCACTGCAGCGTGCCCAGCAGGTGGCCGAATTTTTCTTCTACCGCCCGCAGTGTCCGCTGCAACGGTGGAAAATCCTGCTCGCACAGCGTGTGGAAGTGCAGGCCACTAATATGCTCAAGCTCATTGGCATCCAATTGTGATAACGCAATACCCAGTCGAGAACCTGGAGCACAAGGGTCGTAGATTGGAACGTCCCCTTCGGAGTGCTCAGGGTTGATGCGCAGGCCAAATTTCAGTTCAGGCCGACGGGCTCTGGCCTCCAATGCGAGGGGTCGAAAGCGGCGCCACTGAGCGCAGCTGTTGAACACCACATGATCAGCGATAATGAAGATTTCTTTTAAGTCGTCTTCAGTATAGGCGGCGCTAAAGACATGAACTTCGCCGCTGTAATATTCTCGACCTAGTCGAGCCTCATGCAGGCCGCTGGCACACGTGCCACTGAGATAGCTGGATACTAGCGGCGCTAGACGCCACATCGAAAAAGCTTTTAGTGCGCATAGCACCTTTGCTCCGCTGTCTTCTGCCAGCTGTGCGAGAATTTTCAAGTTGCGTTCTACGGCGACTTCATCAACCACGAAGCAGGGGGATGGGAGTCTATCAAGATTCAGTTTTTCAAAGTCTGTGAATTGCACGACGCTCTCCGTTCCGCTAGCTCTCGACGATGTCCAGTTGGAAATTTGGGTCCAGCTCCACCACTTTCCACGGCAGCCCATAGTGATTCATGTCTTCCATGAAGGGGTCAGGGTCGCACTGCTCTATATTCCATACGCCGGGTTTGCGCCACGTGCCCTCAAGCATCAGTTTGGCGCCTATGACTGCGGGCACCCCGGTAGTGTAGGAAACAGCCTGCGACTGGACCTCCTCATAGCAGGCCTGGTGGTCACTGATGTTGTAAATATATATGACCTTTTCTTTGCCTTCTTTGAGTCCACGTACGATACAGCCAATACACGTCTTGCCCTTTGTGTGTGGCCCTAGAGTAGAGGGCTCCGGCAGTAGGTGCGCCAAAAACTGAATGGGCACTATGGATTGACCCTGGTATTCCACTGGCGCGATGCTCGTCATGCCGACATTTTCCAGAACCTGCAGATGTCTCAAGTAGCTGTCGGAAAAACTCATCCAGAACTGAGCGCGCTTGAGACTGGGGAAGTGCTTGCTGAGTGACTCCAGTTCCTCGTGGTACATCCGGTAAATATTGAAGGTACCGACGTCATCAGGGCACGTATAACGCGCTTTTTTTGACATAGCGTTGGTCGTTACAAACTGCCCATTTTCCCAATGGCGACATTCAGCAGATACCTCACGAATATTAATTTCGGGGTTGAAGTTGGTGGCAAAGGGATGGCCATGATCACCGCCGTTGACATCGATGATATCCAGTTCATAAATCTCATCGAAGTAGTGTTTGGCAATATAGGCGGTAAAAACATTGGTTGCCCCAGGATCGAACCCGCTGCCTAACAAAGCCGTCAATCCCGCATCCATAAAACGCTGCTGGTAATCCCACTGCCAACGATACTCAAATTTGGCCGTATCTATCGGCTCATAGTTGGCCGTGTCCAGGTAGTGGACGCCTGCCTCGAGGCAGGCATCCATAATAGTCAGGTCTTGATAGGGCAGCGCCACGTTAATGACCAGTTCTGATTTTTCTTTCTGTAGCAGGGTGATTAGTGCGTGCACATTGTTGGCATCTACCTGTGCCGTGCGGATGGGACGGCTCAGCTGGGCGGCAATGGCCTTGCACTTAGACTCGGTGCGGCTGGCTAAAACGATTTCACTAAACACCTCACTCATCTGCGCGCATTTGTGCGCTACTACGCCCCCAACACCGCCCGCGCCGATTATCATCACTCTAGACATCGTCTTTTCTTCCTTTCGTGTCTGTTCTATTCATGTTCAAAATAAGTATACCCGTGCAGGCTCTCCTTAAAAGCCCGCAAAATTTCCTGACGTTGGGGAATCGTTATTTTGCCGCTGCGCACAGCGTCCTCTGCCACTAAGCGAAACTTCTCCTGCATCTGTTTGGGTTCGTACTCAACATAACTGAGAACATCAGAGATGCTGTCACCGTGGAATTCACGTTCAAACTCGAATGTGCCATCGGGGTCAATGGCAACGTTGACCACGTTAGTGTCGCCAAACAGGTTGTGTAAGTCGCCGAGCGTTTCCTGATAGGCGCCCACAAGAAACACGCTAAGGTAGTAATCTTCGTCTGGTTTTAATGCATGCAAGCTGAGTGTCCGGCTGATTCCCTCCGGCGTGGAGAAGTGATCGATCTTGCCATCACAGTCACAGGTTAAGTCGGCCAATACCGCCGATCGGGTGGGCTCTTCGTTTAGGCGATGAATCGGCATAATAGGGAATACTTGATCAATAGCCCAGATGTCTGGCAATGACTGGAACAGGCTGAAGTTGCCATAATAGATGTCTGACAATAACTCGGGCAGGTTTTCGAGCTCAGGTGGCACCCTGTTGAGTTGAGGGAGTATCGCCGCGACTTTCTGCAAAACGGCTAAGTAAATGTTTTCCCCCAATGCCCTCTCCCGCAGAGTCGCCTGGCCATGGTGGAATGCTTCGCGTAATTCGTCTCGATAGAACAGAGCATCGTTATAGCTCTCCTGAAAGTTGTCTAAACACACCTTATTGAGCGCTGATTCAAGATTAAGCAGAGTCTCGTTGCAATCCGCGGGCAAGTTTTCAGTGATTGCTCCAGGACTGCTGGTGCGCACATCGAGTATGTTGAACAGCAGCATTGATGAATAGGCGACGGTCGCACGACCGGACTCAGTAATAATGACAGGATGTGCAATGCCGAGCGGGTCGAAGGTCTCACAAATGCTTTCTACAATATTCGTGCAGTATTCGTGCAGCTGGTAGTTCATGCTGTGGGTGCTGTTAGTGCGTGCTCCCTCATAGTCTACTGCAAGGCCGCCGCCGAGATCGAGATAACCCATCGGTGCACCCTCCTCGACCAGGCCAGCGTAAAAACGGCAAGCATCAAGCACCCCGCTACGTACATTGCGAATATTGGGGATCTGGGAGCCCAGGTGGCAATGCAATAGTTGCAAGCAGTGCAGCATCCCGGCGTCGCGTAGGTTATCCACAATACTGATCAATGAATCGGTGGAAAGCCCGAATATGGAGCGATCCCCGCTGTCTTGGCTCCAGTGTCCATCAACGGCAACGCTGTTTTTGATACGCACACCAAGGAGTGGCTCGACGTTCAGTATTCGGCTGCGTTCAAGTACTAGCGGCAATTCGCTGATCGATTCCAACACAAAGAAACACGCAATGCCCATTTGTCTGGCATAGAGCCCAAGGTCGATAAACTCAGCGTCTTTATAACCGTTACAGATGATGAGGCTGTCGTGATCCTTCAGTTGCGATAGCGCTATAATCAGCTCAGCCTTGCTGCCTGCCTCAAAACCGTGGTGGTAACGGCGTCCGTAGTCGGCTATTTCCTCGATAACGTGGCATTGTTGGTTGACCTTGATAGGAAATACACCGCGGTACGTATTGTGGTAGCCGCCCTGTTCAATGGCCTGTGCAAAAGATTCGTTTAAAACTCTGATGCGGTCATCAAGCAAATTCCGGATACGCAGGACCGCCGGCATGTGCAGCCCCCTCGCCCGCATGCCCAATACAATATCCATAATAGAGACAGCGACCTGATGCTCTCCGAAATCTACATTAACCTGTGCTTCGCCCTGCTCAGAAAGGTCAAAGTATCCTGCGCCCCAAGAGTTGATACCGTATAGTTCTGCGCTGCGCGCGCTGCTCCAGTCTGCGGTCGCCTTTGCGGGGGGTGTTGTAGTGAAGAGCTCTTTAGGCATGTGTTGCATCTCGTCTTAAACGGTTGTTACGGGCACGCACCCGAGGATCGCATGATGCCGCTGACGCCAAACCAAGGTCTAAGGAATCCGATGGGGACATATTCTGCAGACAGTATTAGTCTGAGCCACTCAAACGGTCTAGATGAGGGGTTTATGTCCGGCAACGGACCGTTAGTCTCGGCACAAACCACCACTGAGTTCACGGAAATCTCAGGCGCAAGGCTGTGCATTCGATGGCATCAATTGTCTATTGTCATCGTATCGGCGCGATTTTATTCCTGCCTGACGAGAACGCAAGTATTTTCTGAACACGCGATGTCTACCCTCAGCGAAGGAGGGCCTCATGGCAACGGCAAGTCAGTTGTCATAGCGCCGAAGTGGTAGGTAGCTGCTGCGCTGTTATGCGGAAAATGTGTCAGCGGCACCTGCTGACTTCAAACGAGATGGCAATGGTCGCACGTTGAAAAATCCAGATATAACCTTACGCCATTGCGCATTTACAGGGCTACAATAAGGGCTAGAAGCAGTCCTGTGCACGCATCTTTTTGTTTCACTAGACGCTAGGCCTCAGGTTGCTTTGGGGGATTCTTTGTCGACCAAAGTCCAGCGTTGCGGGATTCGGGTCAGACTTTATGGCGTTCAATGGACGGCACAACGGTGCATTCGGGCTGTTTTCGTTCGAGCAATAAGGATGTTAAATGAATTGCGATAAGCAGTGTGATCCCCGTTACGTTTCCCCTGGTGAGTTACGCCGTGCTAGTCGGGCAGTGCGCCCTAAGGATGCGGCCACTCTGATTATTGTACGCGGCGGTGGTAAGGAGCCACGTGTGCTAATGGGTAAGCGCGCCGCCAGCCACAAATTCATGCCAAATAAATTTGTTTTTCCAGGTGGCAAAGTTGACCCCGCGGATAGCCGCATTGTGCCGCCCTATGATTTACATCCACAGGTGATGAAGCGGCTAAGGCGGGGCTGCTCCGAGGCTCGTGCGCGTGCGCTCGCATTGGCGGCAATTCGCGAGACTTTTGAGGAGACTGGGCTGGTCGTGGGGGAGCCCGATACGCCTACATTGAGAACCCGCTCTCGAGACTGGGCTGATTTTCTCCAGCACGATGTCAATCCACGGCTGGACGTCCTACACCTCGTTGCTCGCGCTATTACGCCGCCTTCCCGCAATCGTCGATTCGACGCTCGCTTCTTTATGGTCGATGCAGAGCATATTCAAGGCGAAGTGCATGAGCGTCCGCAAGGTTCGGGGGAGCTGTTGGATTTGCACTGGGTGGGGGTGTCGAAGGCACAGGAAATGGACCAGCTTCCGCACATCACCCGAGCGGTGTTGCAGGAGCTCGAGCGACGATTACGCGAGGGTGCTGGCCCTGAAGTGCCCGGCCCGTTCGTTCTTGTCCGGCACGGCAAGTCTGTGATTGAGTCAATCTGAAGGGTGATATCAATCCGTGGTGGATCCTAGAAGATTTGCCGCGCAGGTAGTTGCTCAAACACGGTATCCGATTTTTGTCTATGGATGATCCTTTGAGGCTCTGCGAGCCTCACCGGTTGTCGCTCGTCGCCATCAGCTTATGTTTTCCGTTCAATATCATTCGGGAGGAAAGGCGGCAAAAATTGCAGTGGCAGCAGCGTTATATTTTCCCTGGTCTTCACTGTGCTGGCCTTTGAGGCGCGACTGGGTAACACCACGCCATACTGATTTTTGTAGTTCGGGGTCTATCATGTCGACAATGAACGTGCCCTGGGTGTAGTTCTGGACAGAGACTTCTGTACGCGTCGGTGCGCAGCTCCAGCAGTTATAAGCACTGTAGCGATTGTAGCCGCCGTAATAGCCGCCATAGCCCATGCCCACACCTCTGGACGGAGTCTCCCAAGTACGCACGTCAGTCTTGTTCTCAGTGTCCAAAGCCCAGCTGATCAGCAGGTCGGCCTGTGCCGTGTCCGTCACCATCTGGAAACCTCGATTGGTCAGAGCATAGGACAGTGCTTCGTCGATGCGGTCGCGCTGCATATCGCTCAGTCGCAGCGGATTATCGCCGGACACTTGGCCGGAACTGCGATAGAAAGCAATTTTTTTCACCGCGCTAAAATTGTAGTCCGCCTTATAATCTACCGTCGGCTTGGGCGGACCGCTCGCGCAGGCTGCCAATAAAATACAGACGGCCAATACGGTCAGCGCTCGCGATATCGTCCGAAAGGAATTGATCATTAGAATCTCCATTAGAGGTGGGCGCACATTGTTACAACATTAAATCCAGTGTAACGAATTCTCCGCAGTTTGGGCATGGAAAGGGTCAATTTATACCGCAGGGTGGGGGTGAGTAGGGATGCGTCTGGTGGGACTGATCGGGGGTGGCTTTGGTTACTCGATGATTTCGATTGGCCATCCAATGACGATATTGAAGGGGCAGGGTCCTAGCGAGCTGGGTTTCCAGTGTTTTGACCGGGGTCAGTCTTGATTGTAGGCGTTCACTTACCGAGTCACTCGCAAACAGCCCACTGCTGTTCTGATAATGTGCGTTTAGTAGAGCGCCTGCATCGCCGCCGGCGACTTCGCTAAGTGATACCTCGAAGTCACGATTATACGCTTGATAATCACCGCTCAACCAGCGGCACACATGATGAGTGATGCGGTGCAGCGCAGACACCGCCACAGCGTGGCTGACAAGTGGATAATCTGCCGGTGCTCGCCGGTCTAGCCAGGACGACCGATACTCGTCGCTGCCTAGCGTCGCATTAAAGATCAAAGCGGGTAATCGCTGCTGTGTGCGGAGCCACGCCACCTGAAGAACCTGCGCAAAGTGGCTGTGGCGTTTGCGGAGGCGGTCAACGCACGGTGGCGCGAGCCGCAGATATTCCAGCTCCAGTAGGAGCCGCTGCGACGGTTTTGCATGTCGCCCTAAGCTGCTGTTGCGCTTTCCAATGGTAGTTTGCACGCTACACCCACTCAGCGTCATTAGATCGAGCGCGTCGAGAGTGTCCGAAGAGGTGTCCAGCTGCAGATCAGCGGCTGCCGGTGGCTCCTCGAGCGCGTCGGAGGGCACGCTAAATTGAGCGGAGCCTGGTTCGCTGGCGTCAACCTCGAGCGCGGCATCAGACTCGACAGGCTGACAGCCGCTTAGTAGGTTGATAAGGACAGCACACAGGAGCCACCGACCGCACGCAGGCTTGCGTCTAGTGTTGCGCCGATGCGGCATAAATCGCTTCCTACCAGGGCCCACTCCGTTATAGCGCAAACGACTGGGTTTTGCGGCATCAATTTCGACCTAATAGACGCGCATAGCGGGTTTCAGGCTACCCGCGCGGTTGCGCGCTGATACCAAGCTTGCAGGTTGGGACAGGTGTCGGGGATGGATTCTTTTACCCAAGTCAGAAATTCAATCATCACCAGAAGATCAATATCAGCAATCGTAAAATGGTCGCCTGCCAGCCAAGTTGATGTGGCAAGGTGTGCGTCCAGTTGCGGCAAAATATGG
>CAJXWP010000019.1 GCA_913062625.1 uncultured Haliea sp.
AAAGAATTCCCACTTCGTACCGGTGAATGCGAGGTGGGGAATTACAATCATTCACCAACAATTTTGAGTATGTAATATGAGTAAAGGTACTGTTAAGTGGTTCAATGCAGATAAAGGTTTCGGTTTTATTACTCCAGAAGACGGCGGTAAGGACCTTTTCGTTCACCACTCAGAGATAAAGACTGGCGGCGGTTACGCGACTCTGAATGATGGCCAAGAAGTTGAGTTTGAAGTTGGTCAAGGCCAGAAGGGTCCTTGCGCTAATAACGTTAAGCCTCTTTAACGCTCGCATCTGGCAACAAATTTAGCGGTGGCCTAGCCACCGCTTATCTTTTTTGATTAATCCCTAGTTAGATCTCCTTTGGATAGAGCCTTATCTGCTCTGTTACTCCAATATTGCCATTCCCACTCGCTCGGCGTAATCTGCGTAAGCAGTCAGCAAGACCAGTGCCACTCCAGTTATTCTGATTCGCGCTATAGAGACAAGTATTTAGCGTGTTGATCTCTCTCGTAAGCTCTTCATCTGTGAATTGCCTTGCGACCTCCTCAAGAGACACAGCTGCGGCCTTTGGGTAGAGAGTTCCTGTCCACGTAACGATTGCGCCTCGTGTTTGAGCCGCATTGTTATCGCGGCAGGCTGCGAGCAGCTGCTTAAAAATCTGTTTCTCCACGGAAGTGTCCGGCGCGCTCGGCTTGTTAGGCGTTTTTGAACGGCGGACTCGCCAGAGGTATGCCAGGGTGAGGGCCCAGCCTAGCAGGCTGACTGCGCTGACGAGTTTCCAGACCGATCGTTCTAACCAAGACGGCAGGGGAGTAGCCAGTGGTGTGGCAGCAATATCAATGGGAGCAGCGGGCAGCGCGGGCTCTGTTGTGAGGTTAGTGATTTCAGCCGCTGCCACGTTAATTTCACGTTCGGGCAACACCGCATATTCCAGCTGTTCGGTCTGTGTGTTCCACCAGGGAATGCGGATCTCTGGAATCAGATAGGATCCGGATCGAACGGGCACCACTGCGGCGCTGTCCTGTCTGATACCCACCAGACCATCAGCCACTTCTTGCTCGCTGATTTGGGGTTGATCGGGGTAGTACTTAAGTCCGTCGATGGGGGTAAATAGGATGGGTGGTAATTGGGCACCCTGCAAGCCCTCACCAAGAATCTGGATAGTGCGAGTGGTGGATTCGCCGACCCGCAGTTCATTTGGCTCAGTGGACCAGTTTTCCTGCAGCGTCAGATTCTGAGCGGGTAGCCAAGTGTCTGCGGTAAAACTGCTAGGCTTAGGGAGTACGTTAATGGACAGCGGTTTGCTGTTGCGGCGAAGAAGTTGCCCACTGCCGCCAAGATCGAACACGCTCTGCCGACCGCGGCTGATGCGTCCGGAAAACACTTGCGCAGGAATCTCCAGAGTCCCACTTTGCTCAGGAAAAATCGCGTAGCGCACTTCATCTACCCGCCATGGTCGCCCATCGATGTTACGTTGGAAAGAATGTTGCTCCAGTGGTTTTACAAAGGCGTTGTCCAGTTTTAGTTCAGAAATACTGCGCCCATCGAGGCCGATGGACTGTTGAACGCGCAAGGTTAGAATAACCTGACCTTGCACATAAACGCTGTCTTGGTTGACTTCTACGTCGAACACAACCGTTTGTTCGCCAGCCGGAATCGCGGACGCAGGGCTGACCTGAATCCGCATACTTTGCGTGCTATTTTTTCCTGCTCGAATCGAAGGTACGTCTAAGTTGCCTACACGTCTCGGCATGAGATCGATGATGACTTTTCGGGTTTGAGACATGCGGCCATTGACGATGCTGGTGCTGCTGTTCGTTGAGCGTCCGATGATTTCGAAATTCTCGGTCAGATTGCTCAAATCCGCATCCTTCAGTTTTTCATTCTCTGTGGCAATAATGGTGAGTCGCAAGGTGTCACCAAGTGCAACCCTATCGCGATCCAAACTGGCGGTTATGGCTCCCATGGCGGCAGAGCCGCCAAGTGTCATGATCAATATGACCAGACCTGCCAGTGTATTGCTAATAGGTTTCATCATCCCTCCCAAGGCCCTGTTCTTGTCGTTGACGACTTTCATAAAGAAATTTTCTCTGCAGTAATCCTGAAGGGTCGTCGGGTATCCGTCGCAGCCACTGCTCCATCGCTTGATCACGCTCCTCGTCACCGGCCTCGGCGGTATTCACGGGTGGCACTTCCTGAGGCTCTTCTGGTTCCTCTGGCGCGCCCTCCTGTGGTTCTGCCTCCTCTGGATCCGCTTCATCCTCAGACTTACTGTCATCCTGATCTTGCTGATCTTGCTGATCTTGCTGATCTTCTTGATCCTGCTGATCCTGCTGATTCTGCTGATCTTGCTGCTCTTCTTGATCCTGCTGATCCTGCTTTTGGTCTTGATCCTGATCCTGGTCCTGGTCCTGATCTTGATCCTGGTCTTGGTCTTGTTGCTCCTGTTGCTCCTGTTCCTCTTGTTGCTCTTTAAGCTTCTTCAGTAGCGCGAGATTTTCCTGCGCGTCAGTGCGATCGGGCTGAAGCACGAGTGACTCTTCGTACGCTGCAATTGCCTCGTCGAGTTGTCCAGCCTGCGCAAGGGCGTTGCCGCGGTTGTACGCGCTATTGGCGTTGTTGAGATCACTGAAGTGTGTGACCGCAGATTCATAGTCTTCGCCACGATAGGCCGCTGTACCTGCCCATTCAGGATTCTTAAACAGCGTGGCAGCAGTCTGGTCGTCACCGCGTTGTAAGGCTTGCTGCCCCTGTTGATCGGGTGTCAGCCACAGATCATCCCAGACCCCAGCGCTGGCCGGCTCTGGTTGCATCAGGAAGAGTACCGGCAGTAGTGTCAAAATCCAGCCACGTCGAAACAGCCCCAACGCGAGCGGCAATAGCGCCAGTACAAAGAAGTAGCCCTGGTCCTCCCATGCATCGGCGGTCCTATCCAATGCCAGGGTCTCTTCAGATTCATTCAGTAGGTTTTCTGTTTGTAGAAATTCAAGGTCAGTGTCGTCTATCTGCAGACGTCTATAGCGGCCTCCAGTTTCGCCGGCGAGTTTACGCAAGGCTGTCTCGTCGAGTCGCGGCATGACAATGGCGCCCGTATCGTCTTTAAGAAAACCACCCTCGGACAGTGGAATAGGCGCACCCGTGGCAGTGCCAACGCCGATAATATTCAACTGTGACGGACTCTCTGCCATGACCTTTTCAATAGCATCACTGTCCCTGTTGGAGATCCCATCGGTCAACAAGAGTATTGTGCCGCGTCGAATGCCAGCAGAGCGCAACAGCTCCAACGCTTGTATCAGTGCGCTTACCGGATCACTCCCGGGTAGGGGCATCATGTCGGGGTGAAGTGCCGGAAGCAGGTTGGCGACGGTCAGTGTGTCGTCAGTGAGGGGCGTAACGATATGGGCATCGCCTGCATAGGCAATTAGCCCCGTTTGTCCTTCACGACGCTGCTGTAATAGATCGAGTACCTTTTGTCGCGCGCGATCGACGCGTGAAGGGGCGAGGTCTGCCGATTTCATTGAAGCGCTCAAATCCAGTAGCACGACGAGTGCGTCCTGTTTTTGGTGAATGGGCTGAGGAATTTTTTGCCAGCTGGGACCACTGGCCGCCACTGCAGCAATGAGCCAGCCCAACAGTACGAGCGGAAGTAAGTTACGGCCGCGAGCGCTCGCGCTGTCTCCCACCAGATGGCGCAAGAGGTCAGGTGCAATCACTGTATCCCAGCTACCTGTGCGGCCCCTTTGCCGCCAGAGCAGTACAATCAGGATAAGAGCGGGTACCAGTGTCCAGAGCCACTCGGGCCGCATCAGGTGCATGCTCATCAGGGCTCCTTTTGCGGATTGTGCCGCTTAGCAGCGCCACGCCAACTGATGGAATGCCAGCAGTGTCGCAGCGCTAACAGAAAACTTAGCAATAGCGCCGCAAGCAGTGGTACGTAGCCTAGAGACTGTCTCGGGCGGTAGGTCGCGGTTGACTGTTCTTGGGGCTCCAATTGGTCCAGCAGTTGGTAGATCGTGGCGAGTTCCTGTGGGTTGCGAGCCCTAAAATACTGGCCTCCGGTTAGGCGGGCGATTTCCTGCAGTCCAGCCTCGTCCAGCTCCGCTGACGGATTGACCTGACGACTGCCGAAACTAGAACCGAATAAACCCGGTAAGTTCATCGCATCTGCCCCAATGCCAATGGTATAAATCCGAATGCCAAGGCTGGCCGCGAGTTTTGCTGCGTCCAGGGGTTTTACTGAGCTCGCAGTGTCTTGGCCATCGGTGAGAAGGATTAACACGCGACTCTCTGCAGGTTGGTCCTTAAGTCGCTTGACGGCTAGGCCAATAGCGTCGCCAATGGCTGTCTCCTTCCCAGCAAATCCGATTTGTGCCTCCAACAGAAAGCGTTTGACGGTGGCTGTATCAAAGGTCAGTGGAGACTGCACGTAGGCGTTAGTGCCGAACAGGATAAGACCTAGGCGGTCGCCGGCCCTTTGGCCTATGAAGTCTGCACCCAATTGCCTGACCGCTTCCATACGGGGTACGAGGGATTGCCCCACCTGCATATCCTCGATTTGCATCGACCCGGATATATCAACCGCCATCATCAGATCACGCCCACTGTTAGGAAGTTCAATGGCTTCTCCAATCCACAGGGGTCGTGCTGCAGCTGTGAGTAATAACAGCCACACTAGCCACAGTAGCATCAAGGGTATGAGGCCTCCGCGCCCTGTGCGACTGCCCTGCGCTTCACTGATTTGTCGCCATTCCTGGTAAAAGGGTGCGCGCAATGCCGGCTGCTGACTGGTCGCGGTCGGCGCTAGTTTTCCCACCAGCCAGGGCAGGGGTGCTAATAGTAATAGCCAAGGCCAGGTCCATTCAATCATAGTGCCGCCTTGTGACGCTTGATCCAGTGCTGTGCCGACTTGTGCAGCTGCTCCACGTCTATCTCAGGGCAGGTCTTTTGATACACCGCGTCGCTGAACATCGATTCAAAGTGTTGCTCATGGGGCAGACTGGTGTTGAGAAATGTGCGCCAGTCCTCGCCGTGCGAGGCTGCTATGTCGGCGCGAGGATAAGCCACCAAGGCAACGCTTTTGAGTAGCGTATTGAGTTCACTTAGATACTGACCGGGTTCTCTTTTTGCATGGTAGTCCGTGTGCAGACGCTGCAGCTGAATAAGAGCGCGACGCCTATAAGCGTTTCGCCTATAGCGCGAGAGCAACACATAGACCAGACTCGCCACACACAGTATCACTGCTAGGAGTAACAGCCACCAGCCGAGCGCAGGAGGCCACCATCCGATCAGCTCTGGCTGCCGCAGTGGGTGCAAATCAGCTAAGGGGTCCTGTGGGTTCATCGGCGCGTGCCGCCGTAGTATTGCTGCAACAAGCTAAACGGTGCTTGATCGGTGGACGCCTGCAGCAAGGGTACGCCCAAGCCCAGCAGATCACTGCTGAGCAGGTCACGTTGCTGCTGCAGTCGGTCGCTATAGGCTAAGCGCAGGCGACGGTCATCAGTGCGCAGCTCGCTGCGTTCGCTACCGTTAGTGACCGCGTAGGTGCCTGCCTTTGGGAGTTCAGTTTCCAGCGGGTCAGAGCAGGCGATTGTGGTCAGTTCCGTGTGTTTGGCGAGTTCAAACAAATGCTCTCTGGCGCGTTCATGCGAGGCACCGCGAAAATCACTAATCAGAAACAGGCTGGTACCGGGACGGGCAATTCGTCGCAAGTTAGAGAGCATGCGCGCAAAACTGTCGTGCTCTTCAGGAGAATGCTGGGGTAGAGCCTGATTGTAGTGGGCGATCTGTGACAGCAGTGTGAGCACCGTTTTTCGACTGCGGCGGGGACGAATTTCCTGGTGTCCGCTATCGTTGAACACTAGCCCTCCCACGCGATCACCTTCATTGAGAGCGCTCCAAGCCAGCAGACTGGCAAGTTGTCCCGCTAAAACTGACTTGAAGCAATGGCTTGAGCCGAAGAACATACTGCTACGCTGGTCCACCACGACTAAAACGGGCCGCTCTCGTTCCTCGCGAAATAATTTTGTGTGCGCGCTGCCGGTCCGGGCGGTGACGCGCCAGTCAATGGTTCGAATGTCATCGCCAGGTTGGTAGCGTCGCACTTCTTCAAAATCGATGCCACGCCCGCGAAAATTGGTTTTGTTGGGCCCGGCGAGATTGCTCAGAGCGCGTTTTTTGCGTCCAAGCTTGAGTTGCTTCGAGGGAAACCGCAGGGCAATGAGCTCGTTCAGTTCCACATAGGCGCCGCGAGCGGGAGCGTTAATATCGGCCAGGTGCATGCTTGATCTCAGCCCACTGGAACGATGGACAATAGCTCCTCTATGACTTTGTCCGGCGTGACACCGTTGGCCTCTGCTTCGAAAGTCAGTATGAGTCTGTGGCGCAGCACATCTGCCGTGACAGCCTGAATATCGTCGGGGCTGACAAAATCTCGGCCCTTGAGCCAGGCATGTGCTCGGGCACAGCGATCGATAGCGATGGTTGCGCGAGGACTACCACCGTATTCAATCCAGCCCGCCAGCTCTTCGCTGTAACGGGCGGGTGTGCGTGTGGCCATTACCAGCTGCACCATGTACTGCTCTACGGTGTCAGACATATGCAGTGCCAGTATTTCCTGACGCGCAGCGAAGATGCTCTCCTGCGTTAACGGTATGGGTGGACTGTCGGTACCGCTGGTTGCTTCGGCGCGTGTGAGTCTAAGAATCTCCGTCTCAGCGGCGGTATCGGGGTATCCCACACTGACATGCATCAGGAACCGGTCCAGCTGTGCCTCGGGCAGTGGGTAGGTGCCTTCCTGTTCGATCGGATTCTGGGTCGCCATGACCAAAAACAGGTCGGGCAATGTGTACGTCGTGCTGCCGACACTTACCTGGCGCTCTGCCATGGCCTCCAGCAGTGCAGACTGAACCTTGGCAGGCGCGCGGTTGACCTCATCCGCCAGCACCAAGTTATGAAAAATGGGGCCCTTCTGAAAGTGGAAGCTGGCCTCCTGAGGCCGATAGATTTCCGTCCCGGTGACATCGCCTGGCAATAGGTCTGGCGTAAACTGGATGCGATGGAAGCTGCCCTCTAGGCCCTCTGCCAGCGATTTAATGGCTCTGGTCTTGGCAAGCCCCGGCGCGCCTTCGACCAATAGGTGTCCGTCTGCAAGGAGGGCAATAACCAGCCGTTGAACCAGGTGACTTTGGCCGATAATTTGCCCACTAAGCCAGTCCTCGAGTGCTCTGATGTCTGCGTTCGCCACGATTGCTCCTGTGTGGTGTGTTAAAAAATAATTCTGCGGTTATTGGCCTCGAACGCTGTCGAAGCGTTGTCTTTCCGCGCCAGCATTGTAGCTGAAGATGCTGGCCAGTCCACTGTTCATGTTTTTGTGGTGCTACATAATATAATTTCTGTGACTGATCCAAAGATGAAAAGTTCCACGAGGAGCCTCATCATTTGCAGAATGTAATAAACGTGCGAGGAGTGATCGGACACAAATTGCCCGTTTACCGGCAACAATTAGGCACTCGTTAGACAGCGCCCCGCGCCGCAAACGAGTATTCTTTGTGAGAGTCTGCGCGCCAGTCGGCTATCTCAAGCTTTTGCGTAAGCGGCGACCAAGGCGGCTAATGAAAGTGCGTGAACACGTCAGATTGTGCGTATTTTGTGAACCCCAGACACACCTGTTAGCCCATCCCATTGATCGCTGCGGCCTTCTCGCCACCCCGTCACCCAGTTTTGCCGCTGTCCTTCTTCTACATGCGGACAAAAATCGAGACTGCGTCCGCCAACGCCGGCTTGATAGCCTCGATCAAATGCCCTCGAATTCATATCACGTTTTTGTCTTCTCATATACTATGCTCCGATACCGACTTTGCTCTCGAGGGACGCGAAACTTGGCTGTCTGGTTTGCTAGCTCGGCGGCCTATTGGTGTGACGCTATGTTGTGCCTATAAGCGCGTCAAACGGCGACGCAATATAGCGATGGGCACCACAAATGCACGCCTTCAATAAAACCAAAACCGGGCTTATAAGTCGACGATTATTTTGTTCTGAACAGCCCCATCCATATACCGCATTTTTGAAATACTGACTCTTGAAGGGGATCAACGTTGAATAGCTTGCCACACTGCCCGCTTTGTAAATCTGCCTATACCTATGAAGACAGGCGCTTATACGTCTGTCCTGAGTGCGCACATGAATGGTCCGAAAGGGAAGTAACCAACACTGTCGATAATGTGGCTCCCGTGACGGACGCGAATGGCAATGTACTGGAAGAGGGTGATACGGTTTCCGTCATTAAGGACTTGAAGGTGAAAGGTTCCTCTGCCGTGGTAAAAGTGGGCACTCGGGTAAAAAACATTCGCTTGGTAGCCGGTGATCATGATATCGATTGCAAGATCGATGGCATCGGGGCGATGAAGCTGAAGTCACAGTTCGTCAAAAAAGTGTAGGCTTGCGCCTGCCTCGGGAAATACCAGTTCTGCGATTTCGGCCCTTGGTAGAGGCGCGCTAGGTGTCCAGCAATTCTATCCAGTGCATGACCGGTACTCCGGCTGCCGCCTGTAGGTGGAGCTGGCATCCGACATTGGCTGTGGCAATAACAGCAGGTTGATCATGGGTGAGTGCATGCAGAGCCTTTTCCCGCAGTTTTTCACTGATTGTGGACTGCAGAATAGAGTAGGTGCCAGCCGAACCACAGCACAGCAGTTTTTCTGTGGTGGTGGCAATGTCAAACCCCGCCCGCCCCAGCAGCGTGCGGATCAAGTCGGGTTGCTGCAGGGCGTGTTGCAGAGTACAAGGGCTGTGAATCGCGACTTTTCCCACTTGTGTGTCGACTGTCAGCTTAGTGAGGTCCTCGTCCATTAGTATTTCCCCGATATCACGACTGAGCTGTGAAACGCGCTTCGCTTTGTCTGCGTAGTGAGGGTCATCAGCCAGGAGACGGCCATAGTCCACCAGCATGGCGCCACAGCCTGAGGCGCTGCTGATAATGGCTTCCGCGCCATCGTGCAGATGGGGCCACCACGCGTCGATATTGCGGCGCATGTTGTTTAGTCCGTCTGCGTGTGCCGCCAGATGATAGTTGACGGCACCGCAGCATCCTGCCTTTGGTGCGACAATGAGCGAGATGCCCAGCCTGTCTAATACCCGACGCGCAGCGACATTGGTGTTGGGCGTTGCTGCCCTTTGAACGCAGCCCTCGAGTACCAGCATCTTGCGAGCGCGTTGGCCCGCTGGCAGTGCTTTTTGAACCTGGCGTAAAGGCACTGCCTGTCGTAAACGAGCGGGCAGCAGCGGCCGCAGGAATTGAGCAACGACTAAGCTCCACGTCAGTAATTGTGGACGCGAGAGAGTGAGCCGTAAAAGCCTGCGCTGTATTTTGGATGCTAGAGGTCTCGGCGCTGCCTGTTCCATCAGACCGCGCCCTATATCGACGAGCTCTCCATATTGCATGTCCGACGGGCAGGTGGTTTCGCAGCTGCGGCAGGTGAGACAACGATCCAGGTGTAACTGGGTCTGACTGCCGGCCTCACCTGTTTCTAGCAGATTTTTTATCAGGTAAATGCGTCCGCGCGGACTGTCTCTTTCGTCTCTACTGTCGAGGTAGGTGGGGCATGTCGCCAGACAGAAGCCACAGTGCACGCAGGCGCTGGTTAGTGCCTTGGCAGTTTGGCCGGCGTGGGTATCTGCAAATTTTGGGTGCAGTTCTACATGCATGTCCTACCTGCTCCTACAGCCAACTGTAAAGTCGCCCTGGGTTGAGAATGCGGTCTGGGTCGAAGGATTTTTTGAGACGCTGTTGCAAACCTTGCTCGACGCTGTTCAGCGGTGATCGAACCTCTGCGCTGCGATCTCCCCCTCGAAATAATGAGATATGGCCCTGTGCCTCGATCGCCGCCTGTTGCAGCGCCTCGTCTGGGTGCTCGCCGCGCACCCAGCGCTGAGCACCACACCAATCGATTAGCGTTGACCCAAAATCGAGCCTGACATCTGCTGACGGTTTTACTGAAAAGCGCCACAGCGCCCCTGCATCGTTGAAGAACGGTAGTGTCATCTCGCGCAACTGTGCCCATAGACTGTTGTCACTGGCTAGAATCTCTCCCCCCCATTGGATAGCGGTGCTGTCGACTGCGCTAGCAGCACCAGACAAGCGTAGATGCAATTGACCGTTTAGCCAAAAAGCACCAGACAGGGGTTTCGGCTGACCTGCTCTTTGATTCATATGCCGCACCGCTTCTTGGGCTGACATGGCATAGCGCAAGGTCAGCGTTTTTTCCGCACGCGGCATGACTTTCAGGCTTACTTCGCACAGAACACCGAGTGTTCCAAGCGCCCCGGCTTGCAGGCGTGACACGTCGTAGCCAGCCACGTTCTTAATCATCTTTCCGCCGAAGTTGAGCCGCTCGCACCTGCCGTTAATCAACTGGACACCGAGGACCATATCCCGGATGGAGCCACCCCACGGTCTGGCAGGTCCGGACAGGTTGCACGCGAGCGTTCCGCCCAGAGTGGCTATACCCTCGAATAGTGGTGGCTCAAAAGACAGCGTTTGACCCTCGGCTTCAAGGGCCGCAAGAATATCGACCAGTGGAGTACCGGCCCGCGCCGTGATAACCAGCTCCTGAGGCTGATAGTCCACAATGCCTTTGTGCCCGGAAACGTCGAGCACCGTATAGTCACAGTTGCGACCTATCAGATGCTGCTTGCTGCCGCCGCCACTGATGTAGACCGGTCTACTGGCCTCGCGTGCCCGTTGCAGCGCAGCGATAATATATTCACTGCGGTCCTCAGTTTGAAGTGAACAGTGTTGCTCAGTCATGCTGATGCCGAGCTGGGAGTGCTCGATATTCCTGACAGCGTTTTAAAATAGGAATGCCTTTGCCCGGGTTGAGATTAAGCGCCGGATCGAAGGCGTATTTTATGTCCTCAAATTGCAGCAATTCTTGGGTGCTGAACTGGCTGTCCATCTGGCTCAGTTTTTCGACACCCACGCCGTGCTCGCCCGTAATGCAGCCCCCGACACTGACTGACAGCTCCAGTATTTTTGCTCCGAATTCTTCAGCTCTTCGGATTGCCGTCGGGTCACTGGCATCGAACATGATTAGCGGGTGTAGATTGCCATCTCCCGCATGAAAAACATTTGCGACCGGCAACGCGTAGTGTTCGGACAGGCGATAAATCTCATTGAGTACGAAAGACAGCTGACTACGTGGAATAGTGCCGTCCATACAATAGTAATCAGGCGAGAGGCGCCCGATCGCAGGGAACGCAGCTTTGCGACCCTTCCACAGTAACGCGCGCTGGCTCTCATCGCGAGAGATTGTGACCGAGGTGGCCCCGTGTTCCTCGAACAAACGTGCAACCTTTTGCGTGTGCTGTGCGACTTCCTCGGATGTGCCATCGACTTCGCACAGCAGGATGGCCGCAGCCTCTCTGGGATAACCGGCGTGCGCGAAATCTTCCGCCGCCTGAACGGCGAGGCGATCCATCATCTCTAAGCCAGCGGGGATGATGCCTGCTGCGATGATTGCGCCGACTGCATCGCCCGCGGTGCTGACATTGTCAAAGCCCGCCATCACCACCTGCGCTCGTTCGGGTAAAGGTAAAAGGCGCACGGTGACTTCCGTTATGATCGCTAATAAGCCTTCGGAGCCAGTCAGCAGTGCCATTAGGTCGTAGCCCGGGCTATCGAGACCCATACTGCCGATGCTGAGTTCCTCCCCTTCGACAGTGAGTATGTTAAGAGAGAGAATGTTGTGTACCGTCAGTCCGTATTTTAGGCAGTGCACGCCACCAGAATTCTCAGACACATTACCCCCGATGGTGCAGGCTATCTGGGAGGATGGGTCTGGAGCGTAGTAAAGACGGTGTTTCCCAGCGGCCTCAGAAATAGAGAGATTGCTAGCGCCGGGTTGAACGCGTGCAGTGCGCGCGAGAGCATCGATGTCTAGGATTCGATCAAGTTTGCTGAGACAGAGCAATATTCCTTCCGGGTGCGGCATAGCGCCGGCCGATAGGCCCGTCCCTGCGCCTCTTGCAACGACCGGTACGCACAGCAGATGGCAAATGCGTAACACCTGCTGCACCTGTTCTACAGTCTCTGGCAGCACTACTAGCAGCGGAAGATCCGAGTAGATGGTGAGCGCATCACATTCAAACGGACGCTGTGATTCAGCCTCCTCGATAATGCACTCCATGTTGAGGCATTGTCGCAGACGGTGTGTCAGTTCAGTGCGGGCGGCAATGGCTGATGGCTGGATAAAGCGCTTCTTCCTATGGTGCAGCTTTGCGGGAATGCCGGATCGCTGAGTGAGTATTTTATCCTACTTTATCTGCCCCTCTACATAAAGCAGCAAACGGTTTACTAGACTATCCGTCGGCGCTGGAGTCACACTGCAAACTGTGGCATAAATGAAACTCAGTCAACGGAAGGAGTTTTTACATGCAGGATTTTACTGGAAAGGTTGCAGTCGTCACAGGTGGCGCGAGTGGTATTGGGCGCTCTCTGGTCAAAGAATTACTGGCTGCGGGCGCTAAAGTGGTCATAGGTGATGTCGAGCAGAAGGCGCTTGATCGCGTATTGGCTGAGTTTGCGGGCAGTGGTGAGTTGCTCGGCGTTGTCACGGATGTGTCGAGTGCTGATTCGTTTAACGCGCTGGCTGACAAGGTGTTTGATACTTATGGTGTCTGCCACCTGCTGTTTAATAATGCAGGGGTTGCTGCACCGTCAGCCAACGTGTGGGAAACGACAAACAATGATTGGAAATGGGTGCACGGCGTTAATGTGCACGGCGTTATGCATGGTATTCAGGCCTTTGTGCCACGTATGATCGCCTCAGGTGAAGACGGGCATGTCATCAATACCTCTTCCGGAGATGGCGGCGTCTCGCCCTTGCCCTATCAGTCTGTGTATGCCTCCAGTAAGGCAGCAGTGTCCTGCATTACCGAGTGTCTTGAGGCGCAATTTCAAAGTGAGGGTACCAACCTTTCCGCCTCAATATTCTATCCATCAGGCGGGTTACTCGATACGGGAATCTGGACCACTGATCGCAATCGTCCTAAAGGCTTGGCGAGAGAGAAGGCGTATGACCCCGTGCCAACCATCCAAGATTTCAAGGTTGCCGCTGAAAAAGCGGGTTGGGACTTGGAGTTCCAAGATCTGGATGAACTCGCTCTTTACTGCCTGCAAGGCATTCGTGAGAAGCGCTTTGTTATTATGATCCGGGTTGAGGAAGCGGAAGCCACGCTGCATGAGCGCGCGGCACGTATTGGGCGCAGTGAGTTGCCCATTGATCAGGCAGAAATTCCTCAGTTGTAAGCGGTATATTGATGCCGAGGCTCACAGAACGTGGCCTCGGCACACTATCTGTGAAACAACGCCTCAGTTTGCAGGCTGACGCTTTAGTGGGTGTAACTTTACCGGCATGGCGGTGAATCCATGCACAAAGGATGACGCCGTGCGCTGCGGTTCTCCCACCACTTCAACGCGTTCAAAGCGCAGCAGGATTTCCTCCCACAAAATGCGTAACTGCAGCTCTGCCAGTCGATTGCCCATGCAGCGGTGGATGCCAAATCCGAAAGAAAGGTGACGACGCACGTCGGGGCGATCAATAATGAAGGCGTCTGGGTTTTCCATAAAGCGCTCATCCCGATTACCCGACACATACCACATAATGACTTTGTCACCGGCCTTAATATCCTTTCCACCCAGCTGGGTATCTTCTTTGCAGATGCGGCGCATATGCGCCAGAGGCGTCTGCCAGCGGATGGTCTCCGCAACCATGGAATCAATGAGCTCTGGATGTGTGACCAGTTTTTCGAATTGATGCGTATTTTCATGCAGCGCAAGCGCGCTGGCAGTCATCGTGCTGCGCGTGGTGTCGTTGCCACCGACAATCAGTAAAACAAGATTGCCTAGATATTCCATCGGCGCCATATTGCGGGTTGCTTCTCCGTGGGTCAGCATCGAAATAAGGTCATTTTTGGGTGGCATCGCGATCCGCTGATTCCACAGTTCGGTAAAGTATTCTAGGCAGCCAAGCAATTCCTGATGGCGCTGCTCTTCCGTATCGATGATGCCCATGCCGGGAATTGCCGTCGCCACGTCGGACCAGCGGGTTAGTTTGTGCCGCTCTTCAAACGGAAAATCGAATAGGGTAGCCAGCATGCGTGTAGTCAGTTCTACAGAGACACGTTCAACCCAGTCGAAGGTCTTGCCGACAGGCAGCTGGTCAAGCACGTCAATGGTGCGTTCACGAATTATGGGTTCGAAGTAACGCAGATTTTCTGCTCCGGTGACCGGGCTGACGACTTTGCGTTGGTCATCATGCTTGGGGCGGTCCATGGCAATAAACATAGGCAGGGGGAACGTATTTTCTGTGTCGCCAATAGTGATTGCTGGCTCTGAGGAAAAGATAGTGTGTGAGGTGTCCACGGTGACAATATCGGCGTAACGGGTGATAGACCAATAAGGACCGAATGCGCTGTCGGCACAATAATGCACCGGTGCTTCGTCACGTAAGCGCTTGAACCATGCATGATGCGTATCACGAGCGAATAAAAAGGGGTTGGCGATTTGGATTTGGTCCAGTGGCAGCGTGTAGGGGTCTACATCGGCCCTAAGTGCAGCATCAGTTAGCGGATCGAGCGCTTCCATTGGTAAAGTCTCAGTGATTTACGGGGGCACAGTGTAGGCTATGTTCTGAATTTCGAACAAGCACATTATTTCGCATAGGCTTTTGATAGAAGCGGAAATCCCCTATTCTTTGGTTATTATGAGGCGAAGGTGCTGTCGCAGTGTCACCGCAGTCATCTTTGGACGGCTGAAGTCAGGAAAAGGAGAGTGGGTATGGTCAGTACTGAGTTTTGGCAGGAGGCTGCGCAGGCTATCTATTGGTACAGAAAGCCAGAGATTGTGTTGGATAGTTCGCGCGCGCCTTTTAATCGCTGGTTTCCAGACGGTGTGACAAATGCCTGTTATAACGCCTTAGATTTTCATGTGGAGCGGGGTAGGGGAGAGCAGACCGCACTGATCTACGATAGCCCCGTCACGGCGACGAAGCGCCAATATACGTATACCCAATTGTTGGCTGAGGTTGCGCATTTTGCCGGTGCGTTGGCCGCTAGGGGTGTCGTCACAGGCGATCGGGTATTAATCTATATGCCGATGGTTCCAGAGGCGGCCATAGCGATGCTTGCATGTGCGCGCATAGGCGCTATTCATTCGGTGGTATTTGGTGGCTTTGCTAGCAATGAGTTGGCGCAGCGTATCGACGATGCGACGCCTCTGGTCATTGTAGCTGCGTCCTGTGGCGTCGAGCCGTCTCGATTGGTGGCTTACAAGCCACTGTTAGATCACGCCATTGAGCTGGCTCGGCACAAGCCTGAGCACTGCATAATTCTGCAGCGCCCTATGCTCATTGCCGAAATGATCGAGGGGCGAGATATGGACTGGCTTCAAGTGATGGATAGAGCTCGGCCGGTTGCATGTGTGCCCGTCAATGCGAATGATCCCCTCTATATTCTTTATACGTCTGGCACGACTGGCCAACCAAAGGGCGTTGTGCGTGATACGGGTGGGAGTATTGTGGCGCTCAAGTGGAGCATGAAGGCTGTCTACAATGTGTCTGCGGGCGATGTGTACTGGGCCGCTTCCGATGTGGGTTGGGTGGTGGGGCATTCCTACATCGTCTACGGGCCATTATTTGCGGGTTGTACCACGCTGATGTACGAGGGGAAGCCGGTGGGGACACCTGATCCTGGTGCCTATTGGCGAGTTATTGAAGAGTATAAGGTCTGCGTACTATTTACCGCACCCACGGCATTTCGAGCCATCAAAAAGGAAGATCCACAGGGCCATTATCTGGCGAAGTATGACCTGCAACACTTTCGAGCGCTGTTTCTCGCGGGTGAACGCTGCGATCCCCATACTCTGGGGTGGGCACAGGATAAGTTGCAGGTGCCAGTGATAGACCATTGGTGGCAAACTGAAACAGGCTGGCCTGTGTGTTCCAATTGCCTGGGTATTGAAGAACTGCCTATTGTCGCAGGCTCGCCTGCTCGGGCCGTCCCTGGATATGAGGTGCGGGTGTTGGGGAAGGATGGCGCGACTGTTGCAGCGGGCGATATTGGTGCATTGGTGCTCGATACGCCTTTGCCCCCGGGTACCTTTATTACACTGTGGGACGCACCAGAGCGTTTTGTGGAGGCATATTTCACCCGGTTTCCCGGTTACTACGAAACGGGAGATGCGGGATATATCGATGAAAATGGCTACGTGTTCGTGATGTCGCGAACGGACGATGTGATCAATGTCGCAGGTCATCGGCTGTCGACCGGTGCGATAGAGGAGGTTCTGTTTGGTGACAAGGACGTGGCGGAGTGCGCGGTGATTGGCATTGCCGATCCGATCAAAGGTCAGATACCGTTGGGATTATTGGTGTTAAATAGCGGCGTTACTGCGCCGCCGGAAGTAATCGTTGCTCGAACCATTAAGCTCGTGCGCGATAGCATCGGTCCGGTGGCCGCTTTTAAGCTCTGTACTATCGTTGAACGCCTGCCCAAGACGCGTTCAGGCAAATTACTGCGCGGTACCTTGCGTAAAATCGCTGACGGTGAACGCTGGAAGATGCCTGCGACGATTGACGATCCTGTTGTTTTGGATGAAGTGGCTGTTGCATTGAAAAAAATGGGCTACCCGGCGGATTAGAGTACTGGCGCCGCCGCCCCCCCTCGGCCAGATAAGGGGCACTATTAGGCGTTTTAATCCCGGGGCATAAGTCTCTCCTTGTCAGCAGGCAAGTGTTGCTGAGGAGGATGGGCGACTCCGTCGCAGCGAAGCCCTGTCATTATAGAAAGCGGCTATCGGCGGATGTGAGATATTGATATTTGACATCTAAACTAACGCCTAGTAGCCTATAGGCAATCGAGTTGAGTCGCTACAGTAGAGGAAGTCCCCATGAGTCAGTGCCCATTTGCAGAATTTCCAAATTTGATCGACCCCGAAACGTATGTGAACGGAATGCCTTACGATACGCTGGCTGAAATCCGCGCTTCCGGCCCAATCCACTATATGGACGGCTCCTATCAGGGTGTCCCTTACTGGCTAATAACCGGCCGCGATGAAATTGATTTCATTTCTAAACGCCCCAAACTATTCTCCAGCGAGGCTCGCTCCGCCCTGGCGGAAGAGTATCCGGAAGATGAAATGAACCTGATTCAGCGCAACATGACCATCAATCAGGATCCACCGAGACAGATGAAGTCCCGCAAAATTGTGCGAGCGACATTTACCCCGGGTGCTGTTGAGTCGTATGAGCCCAGTTTTCGGCAGCATGCGCGCAATATCGTCGATGCAGTTGCCAGTCGCGGCGAGTGTGAGTTTGTAGAGGAAGTGGCAGCAGAGTTACCGCTGCTGGCTATTCTCGAGCTCTGTGGGATTCCAGCGGAAGATCGCAAGGACTTTTTCGGGTGGACCAATAAGATGATGTTCAGCCAGGATCCAGAGATGTCTGCAGGCAAGGAAGAGGCCGAGGAGGCTTCCTTCAAGGTGATTGAATACGCCATGAAGATGATGGAGCAGCACAAAACCCACCCGAAGAAAGATATTATCGGTGCGCTATTAAACGGTAATGGCAAAGACGATGGTTTGAATGACGATGAGTTTGTTTGGTTTTTCCTGATGTTAATAGCCGCTGGTAATGAGTCCACACGCACCATAACGACGCAGGGCATGCGCTTATTGATGGAGAACCCCGACCAGCTGCAATACCTAGTGGATAATCCCGATAAAATCCCAGGTGCATGCGAGGAAATGCTGCGCTACAACACCGCCTTCACGCTTATGCGGCGCCAATGCATCGAAGATACTGAAGTGGCAGGGAAGCTAATCAAGAAGGGCGACAAGGTTATCATGCACTACCACACGGTGAATCATGATGAGACGATATTTGGTGCCGATGCGATGCAATTCGATGTACGGCGCGCTGAACGTATGCCGGACCTTTACAACCAGCACCGGTCGTTCGGTATTGGCCAGCACTTCTGCCTAGGTACACACCTTGCTCGCTTGGAAATGCGCGTTATGTTTGAGGAAATCATTCCCCGACTGCGTAATCCCAAGTTAGTGGGGGACGTTGCCTACACACGGTCAAATCTCGTGAACGGCATCAAGCGTATGCACATTACCTTCGACCCTGAGGTGAAATCTTCAAAAGCGGCGGCATGATTTAAGTTGACTTGTCGTTGCCATTAGCGATGACTGAATGTACGTCTAATCTCAGTCACTTACTGGGTAAGGACATATTCAAGGTCAAGTCCAAGAAACGCTAAAATTAAGTAGAGCAGGCGCTGAATGAGGAAGACGTCCTATCGGGTGCGTGCATTATCGCTTGATTGTCTAATATGCTGCCTGCTTGCTAGGTTGTGATGATCAGGCGCAGAGCCTGCAGCTGAAGATTGGCGTGTTTAATGTGGGTGGCACATTCCTCTATACGATAGGTGAGGTGATTCAGCTCCTCTTGGCGAATGGACGGATTGACTGCTCGTAGGCTGGTAAGCCTGTCGAGTTCTGCGCCTAAGTCCCTGCGCATCGTTCTTTCAGCGTCAATCAGTATTACCTGTAGTTTTTCCTCCGCCTGCTCAGATGCCATCGACATCTTGGCTTCTACGTCTGAATGTACCTGTTTGATAATGGCCAGACCAGTCGGTTTCTTCACCTTTTCAATGAGCTGATTAAGACGTTCGTGTGGCACCAGCTCTGAGAGATCCTTCCCGCGTGCGTCGACTAGCAGGCGCATAGGATTAAGGGGTAAAAAGCGTTCAAGTTGAAGAGTGCTAGGGGCGACACAGTTAACAGTATAAAGCAGTTCCAATAGCATCGTGCCAGGCGCCACACCCTTCAGTTTAATGGTGCCGAGTGCGGCGTTACCTATCTCCGTTGAGTGCACTATGTCCATGGCCCCCTGAATCATGGGGTGTTCCCATGTCAGGAACTCTAAATCCTCGCGTATAAGCGCTTTTTCACGGCTAAAGGTAATCGTGGTACCGTCTTCTTTGAGCCCCGGAAAATGACCAATTAGCATATTCTCGGAAGGACGCAGTATCAGCGTCTGCTCGGAGTGAAACTCCTGCTCTATCCCGAAGGTCTCACATAAAGCTTCGAGGTAGGGCTCCAGGGTATTATTGGCTTCAATAGAGACAATTTCATCAATCAGAGCTTTGGCGATAATGGGTTTGCATGAGTTGCGCTCCAGTAACTTATCGCGGCCTGCGCGCAACTCCTGTCGCGTCTTCGCAGTGAAAGCTTTACTGTCTGTTAGTAGCGTGTCAAAAGCGACGGTTCGTTGTTCTAATTCTGCTAAGAGGCGGTCCTGAAACATTTCAAAAATCATGTAACCGGCAGAGCAGCTGTCGCGAAACAAGTTGAGGCCTTGGTCATACCATTCGAACAGTGATTGCTGGGCCGTTTGCGCCAGATATGGCACATGAATATCGATATCACATTGCTGCCCGATGCGGTCGAGGCGCCCGATGCGTTGTTCGAGCAAGTCTGGGTTCATCGGCAAATCGAACAGTATGAGGTGATGAGAAAACTGGAAGTTGCGGCCTTCGCTCCCAATTTCTGAGCAGACAAGCGTCTGCGCTCCGCTTACCTCGTCGGCGAAATAGGCCGCGGCACGATCTCGTTCAATGATCGACAGGCCTTCATAAAAGGCTGAGGATCGTATGCCGGCACGCAGGTGCAAATGATGTTCGAGCGCAACGGCAGTGGACGCGTGCGCGCAGATGACCAGAACCTTGGCAGGTCGGAGCTGTTTAAGAGTTTTCTCCAGCCAGGTTACACGTGGGTCGAATGCAAGCCAGCTGTCGTCTAGATAGGGCGTTTCTGGATAAAGCCGTTCCTTAAGATCAACCTGCGCATGTGTGTACTGTTCGGGCGGCTCCAGTGGATATTGGTGGAGTATTCGCTGCGGGAAACCTGCAACCGCGGCGCGCGTGTTTCTGAATAAAACGCGCCCTGTGCCGTGTCGGTCTAGTATTTGTTCGATAATGTTAGAAGTGGATGCCTCCGTGTTTAGACCTGAGGGTAGGTCATCAACGACTTTCCCTGCCTCAAGCGCGTCGGCGAGTTCACTCCACTTGCGGTACTCTAATTCTTGTTCTTGAAATTTTTGTAAGTTATGAAAGCGCGATGGATCCAGCAAACGAAGGCGCGCGAAATGGCTGGCCTGGCCGGTTTGCTCAGGCGTAGCCGTGAGTAACAACAGCCCTTTTGTTTGTTGTGCTAGGGCTTCAACAAATGCATAGTCATCGTTTGTCGTGTCTTGTTCCCAACGCAGATGATGAGCTTCATCAATGACTATTAGGTCCCACTGCGAAGCCAGCGCCTCCATTCGCAATGCAGGTTGGGACACAAACAACTCTAGGTTGCTCAACACTAATTGCTCTGTCTCGAAGGGGTTGCCTTCGGTGATTTCTGCCAGACGCTCTGCGTCGAACAGAGAAAAATGCAAATTAAAGCGGCGTAGCATTTCAACTAGCCACTGGTGCAGAAGGCTGGGTGGCACTAACACGAGTATTCGCGAGGCCCGTCCCGTGAGCATCTGCTGCTGAATAATCATTCCTGCCTCAATAGTCTTTCCAAGGCCTACTTCGTCCGCCAGCAGGACACGTGGCGCGTGCCTTTGGCCTACTTCATTAGCGATGTAAAGTTGGTGGGGCAAAAGGTTTGTGCGTGAGCCCATTAGGCCTCGCACAGTCGAGCGTTGGAGCGTGTCTGCATGCATAAAGGTTGCGAAGCGCAATGCAAATTCACTGTGCTTGTCGAAATGTCCATTCAGTAACCGTTGTTGTGGCGTGGTCAACTGGATAAATGCGTCGAGCTCCAACTCAGATACGGTCAATTGCTGCTCGTGGTGATCCGTGCCGCTATAGACTAATAGTCCATGGTGCTCTGTTACTTCGGTTACCAGCACTTCCACTTGATCAACCGTAGAAATATGGTCCCCCGCCTTAAAACGCAGCCGCGTAAGGGGGGCGTTCGCGATGGCGTAGGTGCGCTCCTCTTCAACGGCAGGAAAGGCGAGGGTCACCCTGCGCCCTTCGATATCGACAATGATACCAAGTCCTAATTGGGCGTCAGCATGACTTACCCAGCGTTGTCCGACAATATAGTCCATCAAAAAGTGTTGCCTGTGATTGTGCAGAGAGGGGAATTTTAAACGGCCACCAGCTTACCATTGAAAGTGTGCATAAGCTTGAGTCTAGTAATCCAGAATTTAACTCGGTGCTGCAGCTGTTGTTGCCTGTATCTCCTCGATGCCAGAGAAAAAAACCTCCAGACTATTGCGGTAGGCCTGTTGTAATAAATCTTCGATATCGACTTCCTTGATCGCGGCAAGGGTTTCAGCGATAAAAGGGAGATAATAAGGAGCGTTAGGTCTGCCCCGATAGGGGACAGGCGTTAGATATGGAGCATCTGTTTCTAGTAACAGCTGAGCCATCGGAGTGGCGGCGACAACTCGCCGCACGTTATCAGCACTGTTGAAGGTCGTAATGCCGTTAAAACCTAGCATAAAACCCTCTGCGAGACAGAATTCTGCCAGCGCCAGAGAGGAGGTAAAACTGTGTATTACGCCCTTTCGAGCGAGCGACGCACCGCAATTTTTTAGTATATCGCGCGTATCATCGTCTGCCTCTCGAGTATGGATGACGACCGGAAGATCAAGCTCTATAGCGGTTTGTAATTGCTGCTCAAAAACGCGACGTTGTACCGCGCGGTCTGCGTGGTCGTAGTAATAGTCCAGGCCGATTTCACCGACGGCAAGTATTTTGGCATGTGCTGCATTTTTACGAATGATGGCATCAATCTCAGGGGTGTAAGACTCTGCTTCGTGTGGATGGATTCCCTGGGTACCCCATATATCTGGGGAAGATCTGGTGAGCTTCATGACACTGTCTAGATTGTCGGCTGAGACAGCGATGGTGATGATCCGTTCGATACCCACTTGACGAGATTTTTCAAGCGTAATTACTAGTTCCGTCTGCTCCAGATAGTCCAGGTGGCAATGGGTTTCTATGATGGGTGTTTTGAAGTGGGGGATATCGCGTCGCTTGGTCTTGCTCATGATTTGGGACTGCCTGATGTTATATGTTCATATGCTACATCTGCTGCTACCGAACGAAGGCTGAAGCATATCAGATGGGTATGTACCTCAAATGACGTTTCTATTTTGCGCTGTCTGAGCAGCGCTACCTGGCTTTCGGTAAGCTTTTTTCTGCCTAGGATTTTGATTTCTTAGGCGCAAGCTTTTTCACTGAAACGCTCGTCTTCTTTTTGGGTGTGGCTGTGACGCGGATTTTTTTCCTTGCGTTGATCGGATTCTTGGGCTTCGTCGCTATTTTTACTGACGGGTCCGCAGAGGCGCGAGCTTTTGACCGCAACTTTGGTGTTACCGCACCCATCGGCCTATTAGAAGCTTGTGCTCGCTTGGGCGATTGAATTTTGGCCTTGGCCGCAACTGCCGCCGTTTTGCGTCGGGCGGGCTCTAGCTTGGCAGCAGCGGCATAGAGCTCTTCATAGGCTGCAACTAGGCAGTCGTGGTAGAACTCAGGGTCAGGCATGATATCTCTATCTGCCAGTACGGACAGTGTCAGTTTGCCAGAGTAGCTAAATACTAGGTGGAAAATTCCCATCCCGGGGGTCAGTACACCCAGCCCGTAGTAGTCCACCATTTTGGCGCCAGCACAGTACAGCGGAAAGTTTGGGCCTGCTACGTTAGAAATGCAGGTCGAGATATTCACTGGCATGTGTTTGGACAGTTGATTGCGCGACCAGAAGCCGGCTACCGACTTTGAGATGACAGGCGCAAACACGCCTGCTAGCATCAGCGCGTTTACCATGGGGCTCGCTTCGCCGCTGATCTTCGCTTCTTCAGTTGATCCTTTAATAGCAGCGATTCGTTCGATTGGATCAACGATATCGGTATGGAGTGAAGAGAATACCGAACCAATTTGGTTGTTTTCATCGGTGGTTTCGTGTCGCGTGCGCATATTCAAGGGCATAGTTGCTGCGAGTGATCCCTCCTTCGGTGCCTCGCCTTTGGATACCAGATAGCGCTGCAGTGCACCGCCAATCACGGCAAGAGCCACGTCATTGATCGTGGCATCCGCGACATTTTTAATGTCCTTGAACCCTTCTAGCGGAAATTCGGCTGCGTCGAACACGCGGTGTGGGCCAACAGGCTTGTTTAGAATAGTTTTGGGCGCAGATATATCCGGGGGAGGCACCTCTTTGCGTGCAATATCGAGTGCATATTGGGTCAGATCTCGGGCACTTCTCGCGCTGCCGGTGAAGAGTTGCATTGTATTCTTCGCGCTATTGATCGTCGCTTTGGTCATTAGTTCTGCGACGGAAGGCGCGGTGTCTACTAGACGTGGTTCAGTTTCCCAGCTGCTCTTTTGCTCAGGGTTAGCCACCACGTCATGGAGAGCCGTCATAAAGGACGAACCGCCGGCACCGTCGACCATAGAATGATGCATTTTGGTGTAGACCGCGAAACAGCCTTTGGGAAGGTTAGGAATATTGTCAAGTCCCTCAATAATATAGGCTTCCCACAGTGGGCGGGACATATCCAGCGGACGCGAGTGGAGGCGGGCAGTCTGGATGCACAGCTGTCGCCAGTCACCGGGCTGTGGCAACGCAATATGTCGCAGATGAAACTCTACATCAAAGTTGGCGTCTTTGATCCAGTAGGGCCTATCCAGCCCCCCGGGAACTTCTACCAGCCGGGTGCGAAATAGTGTCAAATCGCCGAGGCGACGCTCAAAACTGGCAATCACGTCTTTAAAACGAACGAAGCCTCCGGGGGCCGTTGATGGGTCATAAATCCCCAGGCCGCCGATGTGTTGAGGAGTATTAGTTTGCTCCAGATTGATGAAGGCGGAGTCGAGTATTCCTAATTGTTTCATAATCTCTCAAGCAGCCATTGGCGGAACATCTCCGTTTCGCTTGAAGATAGCGCAGTCTGGCGAACTTTCCATTGGGTTTTTGCTTGGCGGCTTATCAAAGTCACGCCATGTTTACAGGCATTATACAGGTGTCACAGGGTAAACGTAAGGACGCGTAATACAGCGCGTTTCTATAGCAGATGCGGACTTCAGGCCACAATGGGTGGCCAGAACTGCTCGACAAGACAACCATTTAGCGCAAACCTCTGCCCGAATGAGGCTGTAACCTGCCTCTTCAAGCACATAAAGCTACGCGTTATGAAGCACCATCAGTGCCCCGCGCGCCGGGACTGGCTTGAGGGTTTTCCACTCAATGACTTCAGCAGAAAAGCGATCTTCACAGCGCCTTGCCATGTCGAAGAACGTCGAGCGTTGCGGGTCAGCAATCACGATCTGTTTTACACCCGCTTTGACAGCGCGATTGACCATATTAAAAACGGGGTCCACTAACTCATCCCAGAAACAGATGTCTGCAGCGATCAGCATATCGAAATGAGACAGCTGTTTGGTGGTTAATTTTTCAAACGTAGAGACAAGAGGTTTAGTGGAGACTCCGTTCAGGCTAGCGGATGCTTCCAAGTACGGAAATACGTCTGGGTCCGCATCAGCGGAAGTAACCTGTGAACCTAGGGTCTTGGCACACCATATCCCAGAAATCCCCCAGCCGCAGCCGACGTCGATAACACGGCTGCAGTGTTCCGGTCGATTTTTGCCCAGGTAGTCTATGAGCAGACGACTAGACTTCCACAGTTTATTTCCGTGTATGGACGGTTTAATGCCCTCGCGCCTGACCTGTCTCATTAACGGGTGAGAACTGGTGGGCATCGTAACGCCACGAAACCGGTGTCCTGTTGGTGGTTTAGGCTTGATCAACATAATTCCTTTTATCATGGGGTTAATCCAAACGGCGTAAGTCTAGGTCTTGGCTAGACGCGTGCGAGAATAAAAGTATTGTTGGCCGGGGTCCACAAAATTTATTGCTAAACGAGAAGAGTTGTTAGTGAGGATGCCAAAAGCTGATTGGTGTGCTTAGCCTGCTACGCTGTTCTAGCCTATCCTCGCCGGATTATATCGGGCGCGATGGATAGGGGAGGGGGTATGCTGGGATACGAAGCCATTCTCACGGCAGCCGCAGAGCTGCTGGTCGAGGTTGGAGTGGAGCGTATTTCGACCAATCTTTGGAGCAGGGTGACCCTCAGCTGAAAGCGTACCGCGCGAAGGCGCGCGAATGATTCCGTTGTATTGGCAGGGTATTCTGTGCGCTGCCTGAAGCTCCTATTCAGTCCTCTCCTAACACATCCTCGGCCTGAGGACCTTTATCACTTTCCGTGACGATGAAGCTTACGATTTGGCCATCACGCAGGCCGCGGCGGCCTTCACCACGGATAGAGCGGAAGTGCACAAAGATTTCTTCGCCGTCGTCCTTCGTGATAAAGCCAAAGCCCTTGGAGACATTAAACCACTTTACTGTTCCACGGTCGCGGGATGCGTCTGATGCGGATTGCGGGTGGTTTACAGTGTCTGTATCTGACTCAGAATGGGTCGTTTCATCGCGAACAAGGAGTGCGGTCGCAGCCGTGGCGATAAAAAACGCGACTAGAAGTTGCGGGAACAGTTCCGGGTCAAATGGCTGCCCCGTAAGAACTAGCGTGTAGAGCGTACACACTATGACCGCAATAACGAGACTGAGAATAAGTTTTGTAATAACACTCATCGGTTTACTCCCAATAATTAACCGTGTCAGGATTGCACGGTATTGTTGGCGGTGGGCAGTCTAACATCAATAGCGCCGATGGGAATGCCCTGTGGAAAATAAGTAGCATCGCAGCGGCGTTGTCTGCAGCGCCAATGAAGAGGGGCAGGGGCCTACCCCGCCAGGACTGATTGCGCTATTGCAAGACGCACGCCTAAACTCAGAGTTTTAAGACATCCTCAGCTTGCAAGCCTTTAGGGCCTTCAATCAATGTAAATTCCACTGCCTGACCTTCGTTGAGCGTCCGAAAACCCTCACCTTGAATCGACCTAAAGTGTACAAACACATCTTCTTCGCTGTCTGGCCTGGTGACAAAGCCGAACCCTTTTGCATTATTGAACCACTTGACCGTGCCACATATTCGATCACTCATTCTGCTTTCCTCGGTTTTACGTCTTATTTTATTATGTATGCCGTGCCTTGAATAAGCATTTTAAAAGCGATAAAGCTCTCTAGTACCTTCTTTAGATATCTCTGATACGTTGTAATTGCTCCTGCAAAGTCGTCAACGCCTGCAGTTGCGTCTGCATTTTATCCTGTTCTTTAGCTACGACAGCTGCGGGTGCTTTGTCGACAAACGCTGCATTGCCTAATTTGCCTTGCAGACGCGTCAGATCAGCTTCAAGTTTGCTAATTTCACGGGTTAAGCGCGCGATTTCGATATCCTTATCAATCAGCCCCGCCATGGGTACTAATATCTCCAATTCCCCCGCCAGTGCCGTTGCGGCAAGTGGAACATCATCATCTTTGGCCAGCCACTCTATCGTCTCAATCTTAGCGAGCTTTCTCAGATATTGCGAATTTTTGGCGAGTCTGGATCGGTCATTCTCATCGCCTTTGCGCAACAACACCGAGAGCTCCTTTCCTGGAGGAATGTTCATTTCGCCGCGAATGTTGCGCACGCCCTCGATAACCAGCTTAAGCCACTCAATGTTTTCATTGGCTCGCAGGTCTATATCGTGTTCATTGGGTTCAGGATAGGGCTGCAACATTATGGTAGGCCCCGATTTACCTGCCAATGGCCCGACCGATTGCCAAATCTCTTCAGTGATGAACGGCATCATGGGGTGCAGTAGCCGCAGCCATATTTCTAGCACGCGGATCAAGGTTTGCCGTGTTCCCCGTTTCGCTTCACGCGAGGCGTTATCGTCCCACAGAACGGATTTTGACAGTTCCAAATACCAGTCGCAGTATTCGTTCCATATAAACTCGTATAAGGCCTGAGACGCCATATCAAAACGGTAGTTGGCGACAGCGCGCGCGACCTCTGCCGTTGTTTCCTGGACTTTGCTTATAATCCATCGGTCGGCTAGGCTTAATTCCACCGGGGCATCAGTCTGCGTGCCACAGTCCTCGGTTTCGCAGTTCATTAGTACATAACGTGCAGCATTCCAAATTTTGTTGCAAAAATTTCTGTAGCCCTCGATGCGACCAATATCGAATTTAATATCGCGGCCCGTCGAAGCCAGCGAGTAATACGTGAACCGCAGTGCATCGGTGCCATAAGATGCGATGCCGTTAGGAAATTGTCGACGTGTCGATTTTTCAATCTTAGTTGCAAGCTGTGGCTGCATCAGGCCACTGGTGCGCTTGAGAATCAGTTCGTCAAGTTCGATGCCATCAATAAGATCGATGGGGTCGATAACATTGCCCTTAGACTTGGACATCTTCTGGCCTTCGCTGTCGCGCACCAAACCATGTATGTAAACCGTATGAAATGGCACTTCCTGGCGCAGGTGTAAGGCCATCATAATCATCCGAGCAACCCAGAAGAAGATAATATCAAAGCCGGTTACGAGCACGGAACTCGGATGAAAAGTCACCAGCTCCTCTGTTTCGTCCGGCCATCCTAAGGTTGAAAAAGTCCACAGCGCGGAAGAGAACCACGTATCGAGCACATCCTCATCCTGACGCAGCATTATCTCGTCGCCTAGTGTGTTGTCCTTTCGCACAGCCTCTTCGCTTTCTCCGACATAGAAGTTTCCGTCGGCGTCATACCAGGCAGGAATCCGATGTCCCCACCACAACTGGCGACTGATACACCAGTCTTGGATATCTCGCATCCAAGCAAAGTAGGTGTTTTCCCATTGTTTGGGCACGAACTGGATGTCTCCATTTTCTACGGCTGCGATGGCAGGTGTGGCCATCTTTTTGGCATCGACATACCACTGATCTGTCAGGTAGGGTTCGATGACGACACCAGAGCGGTCCCCACGCGGCACGCTTAACGTGTGGTCTACGACTTTGTCGAGGAATCCCAATGCGTCCATATCGGCGATCACGCGCTGCCGCGCTTCGACTCGGTCGAGGCCTCGATAGGACTCTGGTGCATTGTCATTGATTGCGGCATCGTCGTTTAAAATGTTAATGAGAGGTAGCTCGTGCCGCCGGCCCATCTCGTAGTCGTTGAAATCGTGGGCCGGGGTGATTTTGACGCAGCCGGTGCCGAACTCGCGGTCGACATATTCGTCGGCGATTATCGGTATTTCTCGATCGCACAGGGGTAGCATAACGGTGCTTCCAATTAACCCCGCATAGCGCTCGTCTTCTGGGTGAACCGCTACGGCGCAGTCGCCCAGCATGGTTTCAGGGCGGGTAGTGGCGACTATGAGGTGACCCTGAGCACCAGCCAGTGGATACTTGAAGTGCCACATGTGGCCCTGCTCCTCTTCAGAGATGACCTCTAAGTCGGAGATGGCGGTATGAAGCGCAGGATCCCAGTTAACGAGCCTTTGGCCACGGTAAATAAGGCCTTCACGATAAAGTCGGATAAACACCTCTTGTACCGCTGCTGACAGTCCCGGATCCATAGTGAATCGCTCGCGTGACCAGTCCAGGGAGGCTCCAAGGCGGCGCATCTGTTGTGTAATGGCGCCGCCAGACTTTTCTTTCCATTTCCAGACTTGCTCAATAAATTTTTCGCGTCCCAAATCATGACGATTGATCCCCTGTGCTTCCAGCTGGCGCTCAACCACCATTTGCGTGGCAATGCCAGCGTGATCGGTGCCGGGCTGCCAGAGTGTGTTGTAGCCAGACATACGGTGGTAGCGAATAAGCGCGTCCATGATGGCTTCCTGAAAGCCGTGCCCCATGTGGAGGCTGCCCGTCACGTTGGGCGGTGGAATCATAATGCTATAGGCCTGTTCCCCACCCTGGGGGGCGAAATACCCTTTATCCTCCCACTCCTGATACCAGCGGGTTTCAATATTAGTGGGTTGGAATGTTTTATCCATAACTCAGCGAATCCAGAATAGGGTGGGTCATTAAGCTGGCCGACGTCTTCGGCCAGCTTATGAGGAGATTATACGGTAGTCGTCCGCTGATCGGAATCGCGGTGCCTCTAAACGGGCTATCACAATTCAACTAGAGATCGTGCTTTTCCAGTTGATAACCACGGTCTTTGTAAAAGGTCCAAGATTTTCGCAGGGCTGCGAGGCTGTCGGGTTCCTGCGTGACGACTTCGGCGACACGCTGAAATCGACTAAAGAACGACGGAATCGCCAGTTGCAAGTTAATCAAAAGGTCATTGTGATCGTCCGGCTCTTGTCCCCAGCCTATGGCAATAGTTTCTGAGTGTTCCTGTCCATGCAATCCGTGAGGGATAAAACTGGCGGGTTTAAAGTTCCATAAGAGTTCATCGAGGACAGCTGCTTGTGCTTCGTCAGTCGTGTTTATAAAAATGCGATGTCCACGCTGGAAGGCTTTGTCGGCTAAACGCGCAGCAACCCGCAATCGTTGACCGGGATCCGAAGTTTGCATGACATAAAAGCCTACCAACGTCATTATTATTGCCCTGCACGGTCCAAAAGATAGCGGGTTAGGAGCGCCACGGGGCGTCCGGTCGCTCCTTTTGGCGCGCCATTCCAGGCCGATCCCGCGATATCAAGATGGGCCCAGTTGTAGTCGCGTGCGAAGCACGACAAAAAGCATGCCGCAGTGATAGAGCCGCCACCGCCGCCGCCGATATTGGCCAAATCTGCAAAGTTGCTTTTGATCTGATTTTGGTAGTCATCCCACAATGGCATGCGCCAGGCGCGGTCGTGTGAATCGGTGCCCGCGGCGAGTAATTGTTCCGCTAGGACGTCTTCATTGGCAAATAGCCCAGTAGCATGTGAGCCTAGGGCCACTACGCATGCGCCGGTGAGCGTCGCTATGTCGATAACGGCTGCAGGCTTGAATCGCGCGGCATAGGTCAGAGCGTCGCACAGGACCAAGCGTCCCTCAGCATCTGTATTAAGTACTTCGATTGTTTTCCCCGACATGCTGGTTACGACATCGCCAGGCTTTGTCGCTTTCCCGTCCGGCATGTTCTCGGCAGCCGCAACAATGCCTACAACGTTCAGCGGCAACCCTAACTCAGCAATAGCGCGCATCGTACCGAATACACTAGCTGCGCCTCCCATATCAAACTTCATTTCATCCATCTTAGCACCCCCTTTCAGAGAAATTCCGCCGCTGTCGAAAGTGATACCTTTGCCAACCAATACCTGGGGTTTATCTGCTGTTTTACCGCCCTTATAGTTCATAACGATGAGCTTGGCAGGTTGGTCACTGCCGGCAGAAACTGAGAGGAGAGCGCCCATGGCCAACGCCCGCATTTGCTTCTCCTCTAGCACGCTGACCGTTAACTTGGCCGTGCTACGGGCTAATTTTCGGGCGTGTCGTGCCAGATAAGAGGGCGTGCAAATGTTACCCGGTAAATTCGCGAGATTGGCAGCGTCATTGATGCCCATGCCAATAGCTTTACCTTCGCGTAGGGCGCGGCTAGCAATTCGTAATGGGATGGCCCCTTTCGTATTAATGACTAGGCGACTCAGCTTCATTGCTGCCCTAGGCTTGGAGACGGTTTCAGTGTATCGGTATGAGGCGGCGATAAGATGCCGGGCCAGGTAGGTCAGCATCCATTTGGCGTCACTTTCTTTTAACCCTAGCCCTGCGAGATGCAGCATAGCCTCGCTGGCCTGTTTAGTGACAAGTGCGTTATAGAGAGTTCGGCTGAACGCTCTTGCGCCCTCTCGATCAAACTTCTTCGCATCTCCACACCCAATCAGCAGTATGCGTTTGGTGGTATCGGTGCCGGGCAGTATCAGGCTCTCGCCCGATTTGGCGCTAAAGTCACCCAGTGCAAGCGCCGCCTTGATGGAGCCAAAGGAAGCTTTGTCGAGTTTTAATGCTGCACCAGATAATTTTGTATCTTGGAACAATGGCAAAATAGCACATTGACTGGCGGCAGTGGCTGCATCTGCGACATCTCTTGCGATGAACGTTGTGGCGGGCATAGATCTATTCCTCAGTGGAGTGATGACGCCCTAGTGTATGCTGGCCAGCGGCCAAACTGAAATGAAAAAACAGTTGAGTGCAAAAGTCTTAGAGCTTTAGGTATCTTTTTTCTTCCCCGAATTGGGGAGCAGGATCAATTCGGTGCCCGAGAGATAGTCATGCCAATATCGGTGGTTACGGTCGACTAGGCACCACAGATAACCAAGCCCCAGGCAGGCCGCAGACAGAAATGCTCCTAGGCAGCGAAGGATGGACTTGCCTACTGTGGGAGGGTGGCCTTGGAGGTCGACTAGCTTTATGCGCCACGTTTGCATGCCGAGAGTTTGTCCGGTTTTAACCCAGAAAATACTGAAAAAAAACATAATGCTCAGCGTGGTCAGAAGCTGCGCCAGGTGGGCATTGAGGACTTGCTGTGCGCCGTCTGTGGCCTGCACCACAATAACCAGTGCAAGTCCATTGACTACGGCTATTAACGCTACCACCAAGAGCAGGTCATAGATCATGGCGGTCAAGCGTCGCAGCAAAGAAGGGCTTTGGGAAATATCAGGTTCTGTCATGCGCGGCAGTTTAGCATTATTAGGCAAAAGTATTAACGAAATGTAAATTGAGAGCTGTTTCATGCGCGTGATATATTAATCTTTAATAGGTGAGACTGCGCGCATGAATGTACTTCTGGTGGAAGATGATAAGCAGGTAGGTGACTTTATCGTCACCGAGCTGACGGCGGCGGGGCACCGCTGTGTCCACGAGCTAGACGGTGCGGCGGGATTTCGTGCGGCCAAGAGCGCCACCTTTGATGTCATGGTGATCGATCGCATGATGCCACGGATGGATGGGCTGGCATTAATGAATGCCCTGCGAGAGGCTGGGAACAATACCCCCGTGGTGATACTCAGTGCTCTGGGCGAAGTAGACGACCGGGTTCAGGGTTTGCACTGCGGTGCGGATGACTACCTCGTAAAGCCATTTGCTATGGCGGAGTTGTTGGCAAGGCTGGACGTGCTGCATCGTCGGGTCTCGGCAGCGGTGGGTGAGTTGCAAACCACGTTGATGGTGGCTGATTTATCTATGGATTTGCTGCGGCAGCATGTGCAGCGCCAAACGATCACTATTACGTTACAGCCGCGCGAGTATAAACTGTTGGAATATCTGATGCGCCACGCTGGCCAAGTCGTGACGCGGGCAATGCTGTTGGAGCACGTATGGGGCTACCACTTTGATCCGCAAACCAATGTCATCGATGTGCACGTGTCGCGCCTGCGGCAGAAAATCGATAAGGGTTTCGACCATGCTTTGCTTTCTACCGTGAGAGGGAAGGGGTACCGTCTCGGCCCCCAACTGGACGACTGAGCACAGCGCGATGAAAACAAGACAGGTCGTTAGCAGTCTCACTTTTCATGGAATCGTTAAATACGTCTCGGCTCTCAGTGCTACGGTGTTTCTGCTGTTGGGCGCTTTTTACCTGTATTTCAGCTACACCTCTTTCCGCGCGCTAGGTGAGAGCGTTATGAGCGAACTTGAAACGCTTGAGGTGGTCTACAGCGGACAGTCTTTGGCTGGGGTCACCCAGTATATCGATGATGAGTTGGCGTCGTCGTCAATCCATCGCTTCTATTATCTAGTGACTGATGCGGAAGGCGTAAAAGTTGCAGGAGATCTTCCAGCAAGCCCGAGTTATCGAGAGTTTGATGATGGCTGGCTGGGCTTTGAATTGGCACTGCAGAACTGGGGGCAGTCTATTGATGTCGAGTTCTTAGCCTACCCGATGCTACTCGGAGACGGGTACGAAGTTATGGTGGCGCGTGATTATGCCGATATCGTTGACCGGGCGGAGTTAGTGTTTCGCACGCTCTTTCGGTTTTTGATTGCGACCTTGATATTGGGCATTACAGGCGGATTTTTTAGTGCGGCGCGAGCACTGGATCAAGTCGAACGGTTGAATCAGGACGTTTCCCGTATTATTCGGGGAGGCGCTACCGAGCGGTTGCAGGTAGAAGAAGAGAAGGGCTATATCCGCGTTCTGGCTATGTTTATGAACCAGATGTTGGAGCAGATGGAAGAGTTAATGCAGGGGGTGCGTCGTGTCTCCGATAACATAGCGCATGACTTGCGCACACCTCTGACGCGGATGCGCAACGACCTTAGCCAGTTGCGCGATAGGTCAGGCCAAGAAGAAGGGGGACAGTTAGGGCGCATCATTGACGAGTGCGATGAACTTTTATCCTCGTTTAATGCACTCCTGCGAATCTCCACCCTAGAATCGGGCAACCGCTTGGCCGGCGGCAGCGATATAGAGCTGCGGGCCCTGCTTCGAGATGTCGTGGAACTCTACGAACCGCTGGCGGAACAACGGGACATTGAGTTGCAGTTTGAGGCTCCTCAGGCACAGATGTGCAAAGGGGATATGGACTTATTGTTCCAGATGTTTGCCAATCTGCTCGACAATGCGATTAAGTATACAAAGCCGCACGGACATATTCGGGTGCAGATGGACGTAAAGTTGGCAGCTGATGGTGGGCGCGGACACATCGTTGTTATCTCTGATTCCGGACCTGGTATTGCTTTTTTGGAGCGCGATAATGTATTTCGGCGCTTCTACCGCGTGGAGTCGAGTCGCGGGGAGCACCCGGGTCATGGTCTGGGTCTTAGTCTGGTGCAAGCGATTGCGCAGTATCATTATGGCTCGGTAGAGTTGGGCAACAATCATCCAGGTTTGCAGGTCAGAGTCGAGCTTCCCTAGAGCTTCACGTGTCAAATTGGATTAGCCTGGCCGGATTAGGGTTATGCTTTATCCAATACGTCTCGAGGCGTTCAGTCGTCGGACGAGGCCAGAGACAAAACCGAACGCTCGTGTGGCACGAACGTTGCTTCCAATGCAGCACAATCGCTGAAGTCGAAGTCTGCAGGAGACAGTGTCAAGTCGTCGATATTGGGTGAAACCGGATTCCTAGTTAGCGGTAAATTGGGGATGAGCTCGCCCGCTGCTGCCATATTAAGGTGACTGGTGTCGGGCATAGCCGGAGCCGATGATGGTTCCTGAGACAAGCGCTGCCCCAAAGTGTTCATCGTCAAGTCAGAGGTGTCTAGGCTGCAACTGATTTTCACGGCGCGCTCGTTTGTTCGCAAGACATCTGTTCCCGGAGGCGCTAGCTCAATACCTCCCGTACCTACTGTGTGTTTGGGTTGCGCAACAGATACCGGTGTACTTGCCTCCGTTGTTTTGCCGTGGTCAGCGATTGATGGGGCCGCAACAGTCGCAATTTTTTTCGCCGCAGTTTGGGTGCTTTGAACGGCAGTATCAGCCTGTTCGTACTCAGATCTGATAACACTTACTGTAGGCTCTGCACCGGCTCGCTGCATCACAACCTTGTATTTGAGGGCGGTTGCTTGGTCACAGTCACTTTTAACTAATTGAGTTTTGCCGCTGAATAATCTGTCTAAAGTCTGCTGATCTGCATTGAACGCCTTGGCTAGCTTTTCCCGGACGCTGGCTATGTTGTGCCCATCCACTAACCGACCCGCAAAATAGACGTTGTACCGGACTGTCATTGGGCAGCGCTCACATAAGTTATACCCGCAGTATACGGGTTACTCTCGGCAGGGTCTTGCCTGATTTGAAGCGACAATTGCGAGGGTTTATGGCTGACCCTCGTGACTTGCTTCTGCTAAGATGGACGTATTCAATTGTGTGGCTATTTTTAATGAGCGACCGCGTCCCAACTCGATTTGTTCAGACATTGCTGCGTATGGTGGGTGATAGAGGTTATAACTTTAGCCTCGTTCTCAGCGATGCCGGTCTGGATTTTGACCCTTTGAAGGAGTCTGATCCTGCCTATCGTAGCGAGATCAGTGCCATGCAATATTCCCGCATTTACCAGAGCGTCCTGAGACTGTTACAGGATGAAACTTTCGGTACGACCGGGAGTGAGTTGGTCGCGCCCGGCGCATTTCGTATGATGTGCTATTGCATTATCTCATGCGACAATCTTGGGCAGGCAATCCAGCGCGCTGCGGATTTTTATCGGACATTCTTTGGCGAGAATAGCCAGCTTTACGCTAACTTTAGTGACCAGTTCGCCCGAGTTGGCTATCGCACTATGGTGCGACATGACCGGTCTCGTGTCGAGGCTGCGGATGCTTATGGATTGTCGACGTGGCATCGTTTTTTCGGCTGGCTGTGCGGACGTCCAATAGAGCTAAAACGAGTGGATTTCTCCGGCGATACACCCAAACGATTGGAGAAATATGAAAAGCTTTTCGGTTGTCCGCTGTATTTCAATCAGGCACATGACCTGCTCTACTTCGATAGTGCATGTCTGGCATGGCCCGTTGTGCATACTGAGCACTCCTTGCGTGAGTTCTTACGCACTGCGCCCTACCAGTTGCTGATGATGGAGACTAACCCGGAGGGGAATAACATCTCTGCGCAGGTAAAAGCTATGATAGGACATGATTTTAGTGAAGGCTTTCCAGGGTTTGAAGCTATTAGCAGTGCGCTGAAAATATCTGCTCCGACCCTTCGCCGCAGATTAAAGCGTGAGGGTACAACTTTTCAGCAGCTTAAGGACCAGGCCCGTTGTGAAGCTGCCAAGCTTTGCCTCGTTCGGCCGGAGTTGTCAATTAACGAGGTTTCGCTGCAGATGGGTTTTACTGATCCTAGTGCTTTTCATCGATCGTTCAAAAAGTGGACGTTACAGACTCCGGGTCAGTTCCGCGCCAGTCTTCGAGTCAGTAAAAGCTGAGGATTCGAGCTGACACCCTACACTGACCTTGGTTATAATTTAGACGCTTGGTCCCCCCCACATTTTTTAGCAGGCCGTCTATGATTGTCCAGCAACAGATAGAGCAGCAACTTCAGAGCAGATTTTCCCCAGTATTTCGGGAGGTCACTAATGAAAGTTATCTGCATAGTGTGCCGCCTGATTCAGAAACCCATTTTCGAGTGGTGATTGTCAGTAGCAGTTTTGAGGAGTGCTCCAGGGTTGCCCGGCATCAGCAAGTCTATGCTGTTCTAGCGTTACAGCTGGCGGGACCGGTACATGCTCTCGCCTTACATACGTACACACCTGCCGAATGGGAGGCGCGCGAGCAGGTAGTTCAGGCTTCGCCAGATTGCCTCGGTGGCAGTAAAGCTGACCCAACCTAGGGTAATATAATGGACTCAGTTGTCGTTGCGACGCTCTATAAATTTGTCACCTTAGAAGATTACCACGAGTGTCGTGAGCCTCTGCTGGACGCGTGCGTAACGGCGGGAGTGCGGGGCACCATACTGCTGGCACGTGAGGGCATCAATGGCACTATTGCAGGCAGCAAGGAAGGCGTCGAGTGCGTTATTGCTTACCTGCGCAGTGATTTTCGCCTGGCGGATCTAGAGCACAAGGAATCCTGCGACGACCATGTGCCTTTTTATCGTATGAAGGTCAAGTTGAAGAAAGAAATAGTTACAATGGGTGTGATGGGAGTTGATCCCAATACGCGTGTCGGGACGTATGTCAGTCCTCAGAATTGGAATGATTTAGTCAGCGATCCTGACGTTTTTTTAATCGATACGCGCAATGATTATGAATGTGACATTGGCAGTTTTAGTGGTGCTATAGATCCGCGCACTCAAAACTTTCGAGAATTCCCGGATTTTGTTCGCGCGAATCTTGACCCTGCTAAACATAAAAAAGTCGCGATGTTTTGCACCGGAGGAATTCGCTGTGAAAAAGCCTCTGCCTTTATGCTTAATGAAGGCTTCGAGGAGGTATATCACCTTCAAGGCGGCATTTTGAAATACCTCGAGGAGGTACCGCAGGAGGACAGTATTTGGGAGGGCGAGTGTTTTGTCTTCGACAACAGAGTTTCGGTTGATCATCAGCTAGAGAAAGGGCGATATGATCAATGTTTTGGTTGTCGTCATCCTATCACGTCGGAAGAGAAGCAATCTGGTCAGTACGAAGCGGGGGTGTGCTGTCCTCATTGCTACGATGCTCTGACGACGGATCAGGCATCGCGCTTCAGAGAGCGCCAGAGGCAGGTAGAGCTAGCCACACTGCGGGGCGAACCTCATGTCGGTGCACCACCGCCAGCACGTCAGCAGTCCAAAGTGAAAATCGACCTAGACTGATCGCTTTACCTGCCGTAATAGTCTTGCCGATTATTTCAGATAAAGATTAATAGCGTTTCTGAATTTACTCACTGGAACAAAGGTGCTGCGTCCCTCGCCATTACCTTGAGAGATGACGCCGCACAGTAGCGGTTCTGCGCTTTTTGAAAGTTGTATGACTGCACCACCTGAGGCGCCCTTATGGGCCATACAATCGGTGTCGCCGAGACTGCGCTGTTGGTGGTAAATGACGCAGGCAGGGTCGAACGTCAGCGTCTCACCAGAATCGCCTATACCACTGTCGCGAGAGTAGCCAGCCATGGTCACTGTCCGATCGGGATCCGCAATGTGAGGATGAACGTTTAAAGCGATAATCTGCTGTGAGCTTATGTTGCGGCGCAAGCGTAAAATGGCCCAATCGGCGTGCATTCCGCCGCCATCGGCTAAGCGCAAAGCTTCTCGCTTCACTGGCTCGCCTGAGCGTGTCAGCGCTGTAAAGAGGATTGGTTTACTCAGATCGCTATATAGCTCGATGCAGTGCCATGCAGTGATAATGATATTGGCATCGTGTTGAGTGGTGTTGGACACTAGGGTGGCACTGCAATCTTCCATATAGTGTGAGCGATGGCCATCACGATAGCGCTGCCCCGGTACTTGTAGCTTGCCGACCGCACGCAGCCAAGGTGAAGACTCGGAGGAAAACACCTGCCGTGAGTCTGCCGACTCCGTTGTGCTCGAAAGCAACAGGATACATAGCATTGACAGCGTTGCTGAATATTTTTGGTGGTGTCTCATTTTACCTGCCGATCTGCCGCATCGACTTTAGTTCTTTCGACCATCAAGCACGAGGCAAGTGCGAGCATGTAACCGCTGATTACCCAGTGCAGGTCCGCCGCAGTGACAGCAAATTGCAGCGCGGCGGCGGGGCGTGCTGTCATAACAGCGTAGAAATCGAGGTTAACGGCAAACATGATCATTGCTGCGGTAATGACGATATAGTGCAGATTCAGATCGTTTTTGAGCGAGGAATGCATCGCCGCAATTATAAGGCAAAGCAAAGAATTTGCATTAGCAGATTTAATTTTTTATATAAAGATAGCCGCTAAATACGAGGCTGCTTTTTGCTTGTTCAGCCCCCCCTTTATATTGCAAAGAGGGGGCTTGAAAGGACTAAAACGTATCTCGAAAACGGGGGATGGAGCCCCCGCCTATATTAGCAAGATGGAGCAGGGCCAACCAACGACCATACCTCGGGGCTTGCCAGCGGTGAAGAGCCAAGTGTCCACCAATTGGCGCGATAGACATTGCCCTGAAATACTGCCTCTCTGCCCTCAAGAAAGATCGTAGACGCAGAGTAGTCGAGGCGCACCTCAGAGACCAGTTCGAATGCATTCGTTGCATCAGGCGCAACATCAACGGTCCACCATTTGGCTTTATAGACCAAACCGTTAAAGCTCACGATTTCACCGCCGGTGTAAATTGTGGCGGAGTTGAAGGCAGGTTGCATAGACGCCGTTGGATCAGATGCATCGCAGGAATCCGACTCATTGCCTACGGGTGTTTCTGCAGTAGCCGCCGCGAGAGTGACGTTGGCCGTATTCTGGATCGTAGCATTACCTTGAATGGCAGTAGCAACAACAACCAAAGTTAACTCGCCAGCGAATGCTTCATGCACGTGCAGCTTTAGATCGACGGTTTGCGCAGACGCAATGGGCTCAGGTGCATCACA
>CAJXWP010000020.1 GCA_913062625.1 uncultured Haliea sp.
CCAAGCGCAATTTCGACTGTTTCCAGACATTATCCCAGAGTTTGCGCACTTCGGTCTCAAGACTCGCCACTTTAACCGCCTGCACCGCCGCATTCTGATTCATGCCCTCATCAGTGTCGGACAACCGAGCCTCAAGATCGGCGATACGGGTGGCATAGTTAGCCATCTGGCCATTCGCCAGCTGCAACTGCCCCTGCATCTGCCAGCCCCAAACGCAAGCAACGCCAGCGGCCACAAGGGCGACGATCGCAGTCAAACGCACCCATAAATGCGCTGCACCCATGCTAACGGACTGCCCTGAATCGCTAGGGCGTCGATTTTTGACGACTCCGCTGGATTCAGCGTTACCGGTATTATGCTGATGATCGCCATCGCGACTTGGAACGATGGGAGGGATGTGGTCTAGGTCGTCATGGGGCATGAGGGCAGTACGCCGTATAAGCACGAGGCCTGATTATACATAGCGCCTATCGAAGAGAAACAAAAAAGCCGAGGAAACCTCGGCTTCTTTAGGCACACTCACTGTTTATACGTAAGCCAGCACGACCCATAGCAGCGCCGTCAAACCTAGGCTGCAGTGAATAACGCCTTTGACGCTGGTAATAGGGCCGGTCTTGCCAAAAATACCGTTAAGTTCAAGCAGGACAATGATAGCAAGACACACGTAAACGCTCGTGCTGCTAACGTCCGCTATGTATAGGTGCTTTGAGCCCAACATACCAAACAACATTGGCGCCGATAATAGCGTGTTGGTGCGAGACGCCAGTCCAGCTTTAGCAGCACTGGAGGGGCCGTCGCCTTCCTTGAGGCCCAGGACCACCTTCTGCTTAGGCCAAATGATGAGCCACACGTTAAGAAACATAAAGATACCCGCCAAAGCACCAATCCAGATCAGGTAATTAGCCATGAAATTCATTTCTGGACCCACTGCACCAATCATGTGAAGCAGATAGAGACCGGTGAGAAAGGTGAACATCGCGCCCCAGCGGAACCACCAAAGTGCTCTGGGAGCCAGTTTCTTGAGGGCGTCAGCCTTAGCGTCCGCTTCGGCTTCCTTAAAATATTCAGTTTGCACAAAGTTAAAATAGTAGAGCATCCCTATCCAGACAATACCGAATAAAACATGCGCGAATCTGAAGATGAATTCGAGAATCATGGCTCTCTCCTGTTGTTATAAAATCACTCACTTCCATTGTACATAAAAATGGCGAACAGAACCGCGCTAATAGTCACCACAGGCGGGCTTTTTTCAAAATCAAAAAAAAACCCCACCAAGCGGTGGGGTTTTCGACACTATAGTGGGTTTAAACTTACATCATACCGCCCATACCACCCATGCCACCCATGCCGCCCATGTCTGGCATGCCACCACCAGCAGCACCGCCATCTTCTGCTACAGCATCGGTGATCATCACTTCCGTTGTAATCATCAGTCCAGCAACTGAGCCTGCTGCCTGCAGAGCAGTGCGTGTGACCTTCGCGGGGTCGAGGATACCCATTGCTATCATATCCCCGTACTCGCCTGTCGCAGCATTGTAGCCGTAATTACCAGTGCCGTTATTCTTCACGTTGTTGAGAACAACAGAGCCCTCATCACCGGCATTTTCAACGATCTGGCGCAGAGGACTTTCCATCGAACGCAATGCAACATTGATACCGTGAGTCTGGTCATCATTGTCACCCGTCAGCCCGGCAATTTCGGTCAGAGCACGAACGAGAGCAACGCCACCGCCGGCCACAACGCCTTCCTCTACTGCAGCGCGAGTCGCGTGCAGAGCATCTTCAACACGCGCTTTTTTCTCTTTCATCTCGATCTCGGTGGCAGCGCCAACCTTGATCACAGCAACACCGCCGGCCAGCTTGGCCACGCGCTCTTGCAGCTTCTCGCGATCGTAATCAGAAGAAGTGTTTTCTATCTGAACACGGATTTCATTCACACGTGATGTGATCGCATCAGCATCACCGGCACCGTCGATAATAGTGCTGTTGTCCTTGTCCATAGTAACGCGTTTAGCCGTACCCAGATGCTCAAGAGTCGTAGACTCAAGATCAAGACCAACCTCCTCAGAAATGACGGTACCACCGGTCAAGATGGCAATATCCTGCAGCATAGCCTTGCGACGATCGCCAAAGCCTGGTGCTTTACAGGCGGTAACCTTAACGATTCCGCGCATGTTGTTCACCACTAGCGTTGCGAGTGCTTCACCTTCAACGTCCTCTGCAACAATAACCAGGGGCCGAGAAGACTTGGCTACCTGCTCCAGCAGCGGCAACAGTTCGCGGATATTAGAGACCTTCTTTTCTACCAGCAAGATAAAGGGGTCATCGATATCAACACTCATGCTTTCCTGATTGTTGATGAAGTAAGGTGACAGATAGCCGCGGTCAAACTGCATACCTTCTACGACATCCAGTTCATTTTCGAGACCAGAACCTTCCTCAACGGTAATCACACCTTCCTTTCCAACCTTATCCATGGCTTCAGCAATGATGGTACCCACCGCCTCATCACTATTGGATGAAATTGAACCGACCTGAGCGATCGCCTTGCTATCCTCACAGGGAATAGCAGCCGCAGAAATTTTCTCCACTGCTGCAGCAATGGCCTTGTCGATGCCGCGCTTGAGGTCCATAGGGTTCATGCCAGCGGCGACGCCCTTGAGCCCTTCACTGACAATAGACTGAGCCAAAACAGTGGCGGTCGTAGTACCATCGCCAGCCACATCAGAGGCTTGGGAAGCGACTTCCTTGATCATCTGTGCGCCCATGTTTTCGATCTTGTCTTTGAGCTGTATTTCTTTCGCTACGGATACACCGTCCTTAGTGACAGTGGGCGCCCCGAAAGACTTGTCCAGAATCACATTACGGCCCTTGGGACCCAGTGTTGCCTTAACGGCGTCAGCCAGAATATTTACGCCATTCAGCATACGCTGGCGAGCGCTATTACCGAAGATTACGTCTTTTGCCATGGTCAAATTTCCTTAAGTTTTAATCTGCTGTTAACTCGTGAAATACGATACCTTTGGGGTCTTATTCGACCACTGCGAAGATTTCGCTCTCACCCATCATGATCAATTCTTCACCATCAATCTCGATGGTGTTACTGCCAGCGTACTGACCGAATACAATCGTGTCGCCGACTTTTACCGTCAGCGGGCGCAATTCACCGCTATCCAGTATTTTGCCATCACCTACTGCGACGATTTCACCCTGATTGGGCTTCTCTATGGCTGACCCTGACAGCAAGATGCCGCCTGCGGTGGCCGTTTCTTCTTCCTTGCGACGAACGACCACGCGGTCGTACAGCGGACGGATTTTCATTTGTGCAGCTCTCCAAAATAACAATGTGACATTATAGGGACCCTAAATTGGGGCTTAGTGCAATTAGTTGGGGCATACGATTGGAATTCAAGACCCAATTAGCACTCTTTTCCCAAGAGTGCTAATTCTAGCCTAGAATGTTTCGGAGTCAAGCGCAGCGTGACGTTTCGCTGTCTTTTCCTAGATCACCACAATATACTTTAATAACAATGGTTTATGGGCTCTTTTCATCGTCTACCTGCCGATAAACACCCTCTATGGTTTCATGGCCGCTGGTGTCCCGCTCTGGAATATAGGCCTCGGGCTGCGGCCCTATCAGCGCATTGGCAAGACGTCGCCGCAAGGGGCCGATCATGACAATCAGAGCAGCCACATCAGAAATCATGCCCGGAAAAATCAACAGCAGACCGGCAAACCCCAGCGCCATATCATCAAGTAACAGTTCAGGACCGATAATTCGGCCGTCTTGGGCCTGCCTTAAGCGCTCGAACATACCTCGGCCCTGACGCCGCAATATCGCCATACCTAGGAGCACCGTCACAAAAACGTAGGCCAGAACAGTCAGCGCACTGGTTATGATCCCCAGCTCGACAAGTGTCAGCAGTTCCAGCCAAGGCAGCAGCATAATCAAAAAGCCCATAAGAAATCCTCCGCAGACAATTGGTGAAGTATGGCGGTAGTGGTGAATTTTTCAACAGCTGTTGAGACATCTCGACGTAAAATCTAATGTCTGACACACTGCCGGACGGTCGGTAAGAGTGAAAATTTGAGCGATGATGAGCTATGAACCCGACATCAGTCACCGAATCTGGCAGGTGGTTACGGCAATACTAGTGGGCAAGGTGGTCACTTACGGTGGTGTTGCAAAAAAGCTGGACTCGGCCAAGCAGCCCGCCGAATTGGCCTAGGGTTGCGAGGATTGCCAAGCAGCAGCCTCATACCCTGGCACCGAGAAGTTAATGCTCAAGGACGGATATCTCTTCCAAACGGCTCAGCATCGCATAAAATACAGAGGAACCGCTTGGAGGCGGGGGGCATTATATTACCATGACCACGAATCTCCTGAAACTGCCTCCTATACTTGTCGAGACTCAGATCTCTTTGTTCTGTGCTGACATTGGTTGTGGTTTCGCACTGGAGCTGATGAAAACACCCCTCAGCGATTAATTGCACAGCAGTCACTTCCAAGGCCTTAACCGCGCTAACAACGATGTCTAGGTTGATAAACCGAACACCAAGCAGATCAAACTTTTCATCCGCCCTCCCTGTTCTTCAAAAAGGTCTCTGCTCGTAAACAAGCAGTTTGCCTCAAACATCGCCTTGAACCACGCAGGACTGCTCGCTCCGGGACGAAGCTGTCATTGAACTCACTGCAGCTTACCAAGGATTTATTAAGGAATTCGACAACCATGTTCTAAAACTCTCCTAAACTATACTTGTTCATGCTAAATATTAATGATCCAAGTTGATCTCAGGAACCCACCGGAGAAAATATGCCAACGAGACATTATGACTGCCCGTCAGCCGGGTCTTTACAAAATCAGAACGCACTATGATGCAAATGCGACCAAGAAAAAGTCGCCTTGCCTCGCCCTTTTTCTATATTTTTTCTACACTACTAAGCATCATCATCTTCAGCCCCGTTCATGCAACACAGCTGAGATTATCGACATCAAACCTCTCGAATCTACTTCAGCAACCCACCGTAACCGCCATCCATCGTGATAGTGAAGGCACTCTCTGGATTGGCACGCAGCAGGGCATTCACAGGTTTGACGGTGCAACGGTCACCGTTTTCAATTCTAATGCCAATGCGAATCAAAAACGGTGGATTCCTGACTCTGAAATAAAAGATATCGCGGGGGACGCGCAGGGCAACGTCTTTGTCGCAACAGCCAGCGGCGTCATTTTAACGTGGAACCGAAAAGCGGAAAAATTTCGGACACTTAGCCCTCCCAGAGGCCACGATGACACTAGGTTAGTTCGCCTACTCGTTTCCACCCGTGGCGATATTTGGGTGCTCACTAAGCGTGGACTCATTCTCTATAACCCGAGATTTAATAACGCTGTTGATTGGGTTTCCCAAACGAGGCTAATCGACATAATCGGAAAACCACAAGCACTTGTTGAGGATGAACTCGGCAATATTTGGGTCGGAGGGACTCAAGGTCTAGCAATCATTGATCTTGAAACACAAAGCGTCGCCGCCTTTAACCTCCAAGAGATTGGCCTACCGAAGAATTCAAGCGTAACAGCTGTCGAAAAAACCGCTAGGCGCCTGATCGTCGGTACCAGCACAGGGAATCTTGCCGTATCGGATATGGAGACACGGGAACAATGGATAAACACCTCAATTAACGAAGATGAACTAGGGTATATATCGGCTCTTTTGGTGCACGAAGATGTTTTAATCATCGGCTCTGACCGAGGAATCTTCGCTTCCGACGCACATCTATCCTTCCTGACTAGCTTAGACGAGAAGAACACCGCCCCGTCAAACAATGAAATCCTCTGCCTATCTCAAGATGGGAACTCCGTCCTAGTGGGCACGATTCATGGGCTGAGCACGCTATCTTTTTCCCCATTCGAGTTGTTCGACTTTCACAATAGCGGCGTAGCGAACGATGTACTTACATTTGAGCAGGATCACCGAGGTCGCCTTTGGATCGGCACATACTCTGGCCTGTACGTCTTTGATGAAGCTAAGAATAGTCATTCGCAATTCTTAATAGGCGCAGATCCGCATACTTCAGACAATAAGCGAGTTGTGACGATATCAGCGAAAAAAAACGACCTTTGGTTAGGTTTTCTTCAAAATGGCGTTCAAGTAGTCGACAGTACGTCTGGGCATTACTGGACGCCAAAGACAACGGACTCGGTCGATATGACGATTACAAAAATATTGCCAGACATCGATAAAGAAAGCATGTGGATCGCAACTTATAACCATGGATTGTTTCTTGTCACTCCTGAAGGAAATCATTCCTATTTCGAAAATAGATCTCTGGCAGATAAATCTATCACCGGGTTATTTCGCGCAAGAACGGGAATATTTTTGGCCGTTTCTAATTCCAAAATTTATCTTTATGACCCCGTCATTGATAAGTTTACTGAAGCACTATTTAAATTTCCACTCGAGACGATGCGGCCGGTCATATACTCTTTTGCACAAGCTGAAAATAATGATATCTGGATAGGAACAAAAGACCACGGACTGTTTATCTGGCGACAGATTGACCAAGAAAAAAAAGCATTTTACTTAACGAGGCCAAGGGACGGTGCCGACCTGTCGACATCAACCATATATGGCATAGAAATCGATTCAGAGAATAATCTATGGTGCTCCACCGATAACGGAATTGTCAAACTTGATCGCGAAGGCCACCTAATAAAAAGATTTACTAAAAGCGATGGATTGCAAGGTAGAGATTTTACTCTTGGTGCCTCCTTCACCGACCAAGACGGCCGCATCTATTTCGGCGGCGTAAACGGGTACAACAGATTTAGCCCGCATGAAGTAGTGATCGATAATGCAGCTTCGCAAATGAGGCTCACTGATATTAGTTTTCCAGGGCAGGCCCAAAGAGACCTAGGCCCAGTGTCTGATCTTACATCACTTGTATTGAATCACGGCGACCGTTTCGTTAAATTTCAATTTAGCGTTCTGGATATCATCCATTCTGAGCGCAGTCAATTTCGCTATATACTTGAGGGATTTGATGCTGGCTGGATCAATAGCGGAACCAAAAATACGGCTACCTATGCAGATCTGCCAACAGGCGATTATGTCCTTCGTATTCAAGGCGCGAACTCAGCCGGCATATGGAACCGCGACGGGATCACTTTGAATATTCTCGTGCTTTCACCGGTCTGGGCTCGCTGGTGGGCGTATTGTCTCTATACTATTTTAACGCTCTTTTTTATTTGGGGGCTGCATCGCAGCTATCAGAGCTCCGCGAAAAATAAAAGATCCAGTCAGATTGTAAAGGAAATGTTTGAATCCGAGAACAGGTCTCACGACGAAATGCAGGAGCAACTCGAACTACAAGACGAGCTCATTCAGTCTGCGTATCATCATAGCCAGACAATATTGTCTTTAATGAACGACTGCATATCGCATCCGATTCGCGGTATTCCGTTTGAGATGCAACAGAATTTCGCGCAAAGGGGCTCAAAGCAAGTAGCTGCATTATTGACTCTGGAGCATTTTCTTTACTATCAAGCCGGAGGGCCCGTCGCAAATCTCAGAAAATATACTGACTCGACGCTAACTAAGTTGTTAAGCAACTCATCTGTCAGCGCAGCGACTATTATCACCATAAATGACGTCTCCTCCACGCCGCTTACTGCCGAGTTGGCATCACCGTTATCGATCATCATTTACGAACTTTTGGAAAACTGTATCCAGCATGCTTTTGAGTCTGACTCACCAACGAACTACATCCATATAACCATGACTTCAAGCCTTGTCGAAGAGCCGAAAACGTTGAATCTTGAATTATCCGTTCGTGACAGCGGCACTAGCGAAAGAATGCATACCGGGCGCTTTACGGGAGGCAATTCTGGGATCGCCCTCATACAATCAATAGTCAAAAAACTGGGAGGGTTTATCACGTTCTCGCGCGAGAACGGCACTGTAGTTTCGCTAAAATCCTTTACCGTATGAAGTAACAATGCTGAGACAAAGAAAACAGCTACACACTGTCCAGCTTACTTACTGCAATAATAGCTTGTCCATGCCTGCAAAGTTAATTATTCCATTATCGTTATACAGCGGTTTGACCGGTGTTTTCAAGCATAAAATTGAACAAATAACGCTGCAAAGCGGAGCGTATTTTGGACGCGCCTTGAGTGCAATGGATGGACAAGCGAAGCAGGCCTCCTCAATGTTATTGTTATAGCCGACAACTGTCTCACGGCTTGCAGTGCGGCCAGCATAGCGCGTCTGAAACCCGAAGCTGCCGGAATATAACAGCTGGAAGCACTGGGATTACCCTGAATGGCATTCGATCGACAGCTAAACTGCCACAGACCTTTAGCACGAAAGCCGTAATCGACTACTGGCCAATGAATAGTGGTCTGCGTTTCTCGCGTTTGGCAGTAAAGCCTTCCTTGAGGTCTTGTGATTCTAGGCACACCCTCGACAACTTCATTACGATTTCAGGGTCAACGCCGCCGTCGGCAACCAGTCCAATAATATGCTTCATTGATTGCACGGCCAAGGGTGCGAGGTCGGCGATATGCCCAGCGAAGTCATTTGTAAAGGCCTCGAGATTACTCGGCGGCACTAGATGGTCCAAAAAACCAATCTCTAACAGAGCGTTCGCATTAAACTCTTCAGAGGCAACCAGTATCCGCTTCGTTAACCTCACGCCGAGGCATCGAATAAAATGATTTATACCCGCTAGCGGATAGCAAAGGCCAATCGCGGCGGCGGGCACTCTCATTCGAGTCCCCTCTACTCCAATACGGAAATCACAGCTCAGGGCAAGCTCTGCTCCCCCTCCGAAGGCATCACCATTCATGGCACAGACGGTAGGAACAGATAAGTCCGCCAGTTGGCATGTCATCTTTTGAAAGGCATCATCACTGATCTGCCCGTCGCTCAGCTCCTGCAAAGACGCACCTGCACAAAATGTTTTTGTGCCCGCGCCGGAAACGATTAATACGCGCACTAAGCTGTCAGCCGCCACTTCGGTCAAGCGGGCTTGAATACCGTCCAACTGCTCACGACCCAGCGAATTATGCCGTTGTGGATTATTGAGCACTAAGCGACCCACATGACCACTGCGACTGTACAAAATTGTATCTGTCATTGGATTGTCACCGCTGATTAAAGGAGATAGTCTGGCACAGCTTTACAATGCCCGCCACCATCACTCTGAGACTAGAGCGCAGGCTTCAGGAGCGATGATAGTGAGTATGATATGGCAATCGACGCGATGAAAAAACGCTGTGCATGGTGCGGCGATGACCCGCTCTATGTTGCCTATCACGATACAGAGTGGGGGGTTCCGAAGCATGATGACCGTACGCTGTTCGAATTTCTGGTTCTAGAGGGGGCCCAGGCCGGTCTCTCTTGGATTACCATACTGCGTAAGCGCAATGGCTACCGTGAGCTGTTCGACCACTTCGATGCCGAAAGAGTTGCCCATTACAGTGATGCAGAGCTGGATGAACGGCTGCAAAATCCGAAGATAGTCCGCAACCGGCTCAAGGTGTACGGCGCGCGAAAAAATGCCCGAGCCTTTCTGCAAGTTCAGCAGGAATGGGGGAGTTTTTCAGAGTATATATGGCACTTCGTCGACGGCCAGGCCGTACAGAACAATTGGAGCTCAATGCGCGATGTCCCTTCGACCAGCGCCATTTCTAACCAGCTGAGCAAAAACATGAAAAAGCGGGGGTTCACTTTCGTCGGACCGACCATCATGTATGCGTATATGCAAGCCACTGGTATGGTAAATGACCATACTGAAGATTGTTTTCGCCACGCCGAGTGTCTGAGCATGACATGAGCTGCTTAACTCAGTCTTGAGATGGTAGAATATCGCCTCAGTTGATGAGTGCATCACGTGTCCGCTTCCCCACCCAATAAGCCAACCTCGACAAACCGGTCTGTTTGGCGCCTGGCATGGCCCAATATTCTCTCCAATCTACTGTTTACAACGGTGGGTTTACTGCATATTAAAATCGTGGCTCAGTTGGGTACGTCCTCCGTGGCGGCGGTGACTACCGGTCATCGCGTGTTCTTTCTGATTCAGGCGATTTTGATGGGTGTATCGGTGGCGAGCACCGCCATGGTTGCACGTAGCTGGGGAGCACAGCAGGCCAAGCAGGCCGAGATTGTCACATGGACATCCATTGTGATATCTGTCGCACTGGCGGCTGTGCTAAGTATACCGATACTGCTGGCGCCAGAGGCTATCGCGGGGATCTTTGGTCTAGACGAGGAGACGACGGCTCTCGCGGCCAGCTTCATCTTCTGGTTGGGGCTGTTCAACGTTTTTTCTGCCATCAGCATGATGCTAAGCACCGCGCTTCGGGCGACAGGGAACGTCATCACACCCCTGTGGTTTCTGCTGTTTAGCTCTATTTTCAATGTGACCTTTGCTTACCTGCTGGCATTTGGCATCGGCCCCCTACCCAAACTCGGGGTTACGGGTGTTTCCCTCGGCGGCAGTTTTGGCGCCGCAATCATTACCATGGCTTTCTTTTTTGCCTGGTGGCGCGGTCATTTCAATCTAAAGCCGACAAAACGAAAAAGTATCGATTGGGCAACATCAAAACAGATGATTAAGATCGGCCTACCCCCGGTTGTCGAACAGGGCATCGTGCAGTTGGCCTTTCTCGCTTTCTTTGCCATCGTTGCGCATTACGGAACCGCGGCCTACGCGTCTTACGGTATCGGCATTACCCTAGTGGCATTCCCGATTGTCATAGGATTTGGCTTTGGCATCGCCACTGCCACTCTCGTGGGTCAGCAAATGGGCGCCGGGGAACCGGACCTTGCAATACTGGCCGTCGCTCGCTCGCTGCGCATGGCACTGGCATCGATGATTCTGTTATCCATTTTACTCGCCACGTTCGCAGAAGAACTGGCAAGTTTTATGATCGATGATCCTGAAGTTATTGAACTGACAGTCGTGTTCATGTATCTCATTGCTCTGGCCCAACCGCTGATGGCCTGTGAATTTACCCTAGGGGGTGCCTTGCGCGGGGCAGGCGACACAAGGTTTCCGCTGATTGCGACCTTTTGCGGCATTATCTTCGGGCGTCTGATCCCGGCGCTGATCTTGATGTGGCTTGAGTTTTCGGTTTACTGGATATTCTCAGTGATGATTTTAGACTACGCCATCAAAGCGAGTTTGCTGCTTTATCGCTATCGCTCCCGCAAGTGGCTTGACATACAAATGGACTTGCCAGATAACAAACTCCGCACGCCAGTATAGACAACCTCACACATTATACTTAAAGTTGGAATTATAAAATCAGCGGTAGGTCCGTCACCCTACCCCGCCGGAACCCTCGAATGAAAGCAGACATACTTTCCGATGACAGCGCTAGCACTTCACCGTTTAATCGCAGTGCCCAGCACGATGCGAAGCGCATCGCGATTTTGTCGCAAGCGGCCAGGCTATTCAATTATAAAGGCTCGCGCGCGACCACGTTACATGATGTTGCAGATAGCTTGGGCTTAACCAAGACCAGCCTATACTACTATGTAAAAAGCAAGGACGACCTTATTTACCAATGCTACATGGGCGCTCTCGAGCTTCATCACGCAGACCTCGATCAGATCGAGAAACGCCACGCTGGGGCGATGAAGCGAATATCGACCTATTTCCTCCAACATTTCGAGAACTGGCTTGCAGCTCAAGAAGGTAAGGGGCTTCATATCGCCGCCCTACTAGAAATTGCTGCCCTGAAAGGCACCCAGCGCAAACGCGTCGAGGCCAGCTACATACGGCTGTTCAAACGCCTGCGAGAGTATATCCGCCAAGGTATCACGGAGGGCTCCATCAGACCCTGCGAACCCACATCCACTACGCGCGCAATAGTGGGATCCGTAGACTGGACATTTTCTTGGCTACACAGTATTCCTCGAGAGAAGGTGAGGACTATAGCCAATGAGGCCCTAGACATTATTACCAACGGCATATGCGGCGGAGGGGTGCCACACTCTCCCCTCAAAATTTTTCATGAAAAAAAGGAATCAGTGTGCCCGGAGGACTTTAATCGGGAGGCGAAAAATCGCCTGAAGCAGGAGGCATTCTTTAAAACAGGCACTCGGTTTTTCAACACGCAGGGGTTTACCGGCACCTCTCTGGATGAAATTGCCGAACACCTGCATGTATCTAAGGGTGCGTTTTACTACCACATCAAAAACAAGGAAGACCTGCTGTTTCACTGCTACAGCCTCTCTCTGGATATCATAGAGGGCATTCATACGCAGTCTCCGCAGCTTGCAGGTACGGGCTTGGAAAAAGCAGAGCTGACATGTCGCCGTGTTTTCTATGTGCAGAATTCTGACGAGGGCCCCTTGATACGTTACAACACCATCACGGCGTTACCGATGGAACGCAGACGCCAGATACTCAAGCGCACTGATAAGAATAATGTAGACTTTGGCGCGTTTTTAAACGAAGGGATAAAAGACGGCAGTGTGCGCCCAATCAATACCTTGATAGCGCAACATCTTATTACAGGTGCCCGAAACGCTGCTATGGACATCAAACGGTGGCGCAAAGTTGACAGCATCGATGACGCCGCGATCGACTACTTTGATGTCTTTTTTAACGGCTTACGACCGCGCAAAAACGGCTAAAAAACTACCCAGCTAACATTATGGAGTCTATTTGTGGCAAGCGATTTAGATAAACTGCTCATGCTTCTTGAGGTGGAGCAGATGGATACGTATCTGTTTAGAGGGGACAGCCCTAACCGTCCGTCGCGCGTGTTCGGTGGGCAGGTGCTGGCGCAGGCTCTTAATGCAGCGATAAACACCGTAGAGAAACGCTTGCTTGCTCACTCGATGCACGCCTATTTCCTCCGCCCGGGCGATCCCAAAAAGAAAATAATTTACGAAGTGGATCCGATTCGCGACGGCAAGAGCTTCGCCACCAGAAATGTCATCGCCAGACAGGGTGGCATTGCCATCTTCAGTACGTCTATTTCGTTTCACATCGAAGAACCCGGCCTATCGCACCAGTTCGAGGCATTGCAAGTACCGCCACCGGAGGAACTTGAATCTGACTTCGACCGCTGGTCTCGGTTAGCGAAAGAAAACCCTAGCTTCATAAAGCCCCCTTTGCTGCACCCCATCGAGCGTAAACATGTGCGACCGCGAGACTACGTTAACCCCCAACCGCAGGAGCCACAGCAGCAGATCTGGTTTCGCGCGCTGGGAGATCTCGGAGACGATATCACTAGACATCAAACCCTACTGGCCTTCATCTCGGACTTTGGCTTGCTTGGTTCGGCACTACTGCCTCATCCCTACACCGCAATGAATACGGATATTCAGGCGGCAAGCCTTGACCACGCCCTGTGGTTTCATCAACCTTTTAAAGCAGACGATTACTTACTCTACTGTCTGGACAGTCCGATCGCGGCAGGTGCACGGGGGTTTAGTCGGGGTTCGTTCTATACGCGCGACGGGGTTCTAGTAGCCTCAACAGCTCAGGAGTCCTTGCAGCGTATACGCGAACCTAATTAACAGTCGTCTGTATTTGATCACCAAGCGCGATCAGCTCTAGGCTTGTACCATTGTGGCGGAGCCGGGTAATAGAGCCATTAGCGGGCCAACAGCATAGCGTTTCAGGCCGATCAAGCAGCTCTCCGACCACGGCATTGATAAGCAAAAAATGGGTGAAAATGACTGCCGGCTGAGTTAACGCCAGAAGCCGCTGCAGCGCCGCAGCCCGCCATGCGATCAGCTCATCTCCCTGCCCCACCCACTGCTGCTGCATAAATTGACGCAGCCAGACCTGGCGCTCAGCTAACGGCACAGGCGAAGGGATTTCTCGAAACACATCCTCTACGATCACATCCGTGTGCAACAACCTGGCCAGAGGCACAGACGTCTCAAGAGCACGCTGTAACGGACTGCTAAACAGTAATGTGTCACCGTCGACATAAGGTTGCAGAGCTTCAGCGGCATCCTCGGCTTGCTGTTGGCCAAGATGACTGAGCCCGGGGTCCGCAGACTCGCTCCAAGTTGCCGCAGCCTCACCGTGCCTTATGAGAGATATTTCCATAGCGTCTCTAGCAGTTCGTTAGCGATAGGACAGTAGTGCTTCGCCCTGCTGCTGACCCAACACCTGTAAAAAAGAGCTATCGTTATAATACGACAGTGATACTTTGGAGCTGCTGTAAAACAGCTGTGTCACCGAGCAATTAAAGATCGGTTCATAAAGTTGGTAGGTTTTTCCGCCGTCTAGACCTAGTATCTGCGCAACAATAGTGGCCAACGTGCCACCAGAGGTAAAAATGCCGATGGTTTTACCCGCTCCCTGCTCTTGCATCACATCCGTCATGGCCTGACGGGCACCACCAGAAAATTCAGCCCAACTCTGCAGGCGAGCATCATTACAAGCAGGAGAAACCCAGTAATTGAATACGGCTTCAATCACCTTCTGATAGTCCTTGCTCGAGCTCAACCCTTTATCAACCATTGCCTCAATCTTCGAATTAATTTTTATCACTTCAGGCGTTAGATACTTTAACTGCTCGTCATTTTTGATCTCATTAAAGCGGACATCGATATGGTGGGGTACTTCTGCAGGCTGACTGGCAATGGCTAATCGGGCTGTATTGCGCTGCCGCGACAGATCGCCACTATACACAGCATCAAAGTGTATACCTTGATCACGAAAATACTCCCCTGCGACCGCCGCCTGTCGACACCCCAAATCGGAGAGCTTGTCGTAGTTTTCAGCACCGAAGGACGCCTGACCATGGCGCACGAGATAAATAGTGGCCATCAGAGACTCTCCGAAATAGGGTTGGCTTGACGATTAAAACGAAACTCGCGCCGATAAGGGAAAAAATCTTCGACATGTCCTGTGTGAATCCTATCCTGTAAATCCGTCCAGAATGAAGCCTCATAAATATCACTGTGTAGGGTATCAAACACTTTGCGTGCGCGCTGGTTGCCGGAGAAAAACAGCGGAAATTCTTCTGGGAAGATATCGTTGGGACCTACCGAGTACCATGGCGAGCTGGCCATCTCCTCCTCTTCCGTGCGAGGCTTGGGCAGGATACGGAAGTGGCAGTCTGTCAGCGGGACAATTTCGTCATAATCATAAAACACCACTCGACCGTGCCGCGTCACACCAAAATTCTTAAGCAGCATATCGCCCGGGAAAATGTTGGCCGCGGCCAACTGCTTGATGGCATTACCGTATTCATCCATGACCTCCGCCACTTGTTCATCTGTAGCACTGCGAAGATACAAGTTTAGCGGCGTCATACGGCGCTCTACGTACACATGTTTGATAATTAGTGCCTTGCCGTGTTCCTCAATCACAGAAGGGGCGACTTCGCGCAACTCCTCCATCAATTCATCCGAAAAACGTTCCCGGGCAAATGCCAGATTAGTAAACTCCTGAGTGTCTGCCATCCTGCCAGCACGATCCCACCTTTTGACCAGCGTGTATTTGGCCTTCACTTGCTCACGCGTCATATCCTTGGGCGGCGTGAACTTGTCTTTGATAATTTTGAATACAAAGTCGTAGGATGGCAGGGTAAAGACACTCATCACCATACCCTTAATGCCGGGTGCGATATTGAACTGGTCATTGGTACTTGTCATATGTCTGAAAGCGCAACGATGGTAATAGGTTTTTCCGTGTTTATTGTGCCCCAAGGCACTGTAAATCTCGGAAATGGGTTTTGCTGGCATAAGTTCCTGAAGGAATAAGACACACTGAGCAGGCCTCATGGCATCTACCAGGAAATAGGACCGAGTAAAACTGAACAGTACACTGACGTTATCAGAACCAAACAAGATCGCGTCGATAAAGACTGCACCCGCCTGATTATGCAAGACAGGCAACACAAAAGGCATCGATCGATCACCAGACAATATTCGCCCAACGATGTAGGCGCCCTTGTTGCGGAAAAAATGATGCTCGAGGACCTGAATTTCGACGGCTTCTTCCTCGTCGAAACAGAATTCAGGGCTCTCTAGCATCGCCTCTCGAATGTTTTCAATATCCCTGTGCATATCTTCATAGGGAATCGCAAAAGCATAATCGTTGAGCAATGCTTCGAGAACAGCGGTAAGAGAGCCTTCTAATCTGTAGCTGCGATAAATATTTTTAACATCTACTGCGGGCATATCACCATGAGGAGAAAACACAAAAGCATATTCATCACGAATCTTTCGATGCTTGAACACTGCGCAATAAACTGAATTAAAAAATGTCTCGGCTATTTCAAAATTACTGTGCCCGACAATCAACTGCGCGTATATCGCGCGTGCTTCCCGCCAGAATTCAAAATCGTGGAGATCTTGCCCCGCGATCAGCTCTACGAACTCATAGACCTGCTGAGTTTTTGCTTTATAGAGATCGATGCGTTGGATTGATGATTGCCGTATTCCAGACCAGTCAGCATTCTCAAAGCGAGTTCGCGTCGCCAGTGTTATATTTTGGAACTCTGCGAAATAAGATTCGAAGCCATTCAGTATGGTGCGCGCAAAGCGCTCTGCTGTATCCACGTGGTGTTCTAACAACCTCTATTGCTGGCGATCCAGCTCACAAGATGGCGAAGACAGCTGCGCACAGAGCGCAGCCACTAATGAGACCGTAAGCCGGCTCACAGCATCTCTTTTGCGAACAGCTCTAGGATCTGCGGGTTCGCGACACTCAACAGCATGGAGCCCACTTCGCCGCGTTTGCCGGCTTCTTTCCAGGGCGCCAATCGCTCGATGATTCTTCCGTGTGACCCTACCAGCGCAACTTCGTCAATTAGCGCATTGGGCACCAAAGCCTGAGCTTCTTCTTTCTTACCACTGAGATACAAGTCCTGTATCCGTGTGGCCACATCACCGTAACCAAGCCGCGTGGCATAGTCGTGATAAAAATTCTTATTCTTGGCACCCATGCCTCCAATATACAGCGCCAGCCATGGGCGCAGAGAATCAAAGGCAGCATTTAAATCATCATTTGCGGCAACCGCAACAAATGGCGCGACATCAAAATCTTTTAGGCTCTTGCCATTCCCCGCTTTGGCGAATCCTTTGTCCAGATGCTCGCCTATGATGTTGTATTTCAGAGGATCCATCCAAACTGGGAACACGCCGTCGGCAACTTCACCCGCACACGCGAGTCCAGCAGGCGTAATGGACGCGGTGTAAATAGGGATCTCAGGACACCCCTGCAAAATCGACTTCAAGGGCTTACCGAGTCCAGTAGTGCCAGGTCCCTTATTGGGGAGCTGGTAAACCTGACCATCAAATTCCACTGGGCCATCGCGCTCCATTATCTTGCGCATGATCTGAATGTATTCACGGGTCCGGGTGACCGGCTTGCCATAAGGCACACCATGCCAGCCTTCAACCACCTGCGGCCCAGAAGCACCCAGGCCTGAAATAAACCGACCGCCTGATAACTGGTGCAGCGACATTGATGTCATCGCACACATAGCCGGAGATCGAGCGGGCATCTGCATAATGGCCGTGCCCACCCTGATTTTTTTAGTCTGCGCTAATATCCAAGTGGCAGTGGACACCGCGTCATTGCCGTAAGCCTCCGCGGTCCACACAGAATCATAGCCCATCGACTCCGCCTGATGTATCAGTTCCATTGGTATTTGAATTTGTTTGCCGGAATAGCCCAGCAGAAAGCCCAGTTTCATAGATAATCTCCAATAATAGCCATGCTTGGCTAGCCTTAAGTTAGTGTGGTCGTTTAACCATCGAAAACAGCAGCGCATTGCGCCTCGTGGCAACACTTATTGCCAATAATTATTTGGCGCTGCTGACCAAAAATACGGTGCCTCATGAAGCCAGGCACACTGTATCTGTAATGAAAGTCTTAATGCAACAGACTGTATAGTTTCCGCTGATACTCTACAGCCAACGGGTCACCTTTACCCAGTGATGCAATAGACTCCAACAGCATGCGTTTGGCTGCCCCTTCGCCGTGATTGAGGTCCTTACGCAGTATGCTGACAAAATGTTCCATGCCGTCACGGAACTGTCCATTGTTGATATATTGCACGCCTAACTGATAGCAAACATCAAGGTCATCTGGATTATTGGCTAGCTGCAGCTCCAACGCCTCAACCTCCGGCGACTTTGCGGCCTCCCGCTTAATGTCTAGCTGCGCTTGCAGTTGCTCATAAGCTGCGTCCTGATCTGCCCTGCGCACACCCTCTAATAATGTTTCTGCCTCATCCAACCGCAGGCTTTCGATCAAGGCATGAGCGTACGTCATCGTAATATCATGACTCTGCTGAGAGTCAGTCCATGCCTGACGCAGCGGCATAAGAGCCTCGTTAAACTCTCCTCTTTCTATCGCCTCCAACCCAGTTTTTACCAGTGCATCCCAAGGTTTGGGCAAATACTTTGCCAACATTTCTCTAATAAACGCTTCCGTTTGAGCACCGGCAAAACCGTCTACAGGCTGCCCGTCCCGAATCACCATCACCGTGGGCAGGTTGCGCACACCTAATTGCTGACCAATATCCTGCTGCTCATCTGCATTCACCTTAGCTAACAAGAAGGCGCCTTGATATTCCGTGGCGATTTTTTCCAACAGAGGCGTTAATGCCTTGCAGGGTTCACACCACTCGGCCCAAAAATCGACCACTACTGGGCGTTTATGGGATTCTTCAATGAGGAGCGCAGAAGCATTAGTTTCATCTATGTTCACTATGTCGTCGGTCACTTGCTCTCCTTGTGAATGCTCGATTATGCCTTTTAGCTTCGCTGAATGGAGGCGATTGAAACCGCCGACAGACCCAGCGCGGGCCATGCAGAGTCGTCTCGGGTGTGTGTGCTAGAGGCCCAGTACATCCTGCATATCGTAAAGACCTGGCTTCTGCCCTATTAGCCAGCCAGCAGAACGGACTGCTCCACGCGCAAAGGACATACGGCTGGAAGCCTTATGGGTAATTTCTACGCGCTCGCCATCGGCAGCAAAGGTGACTGTATGGTCGCCTACAATATCGCCGGCGCGGACGGTGGCGAAGCCAATGGTCTTGCGATCACGCGCTCCGATTTGGCCTTCACGCCCATACACGGCAACCTTATCCAAATCACGACCCAGCGCATCGGCAACCACCTTGCCCATACTGAGGGCTGTGCCGGAAGGTGCATCGATTTTATGCCGGTGATGCGCCTCATACACTTCAATATCGACATCGTCGCCCAGCACTCGAGCGGCCATATCCAGCAGTTTAAAACACACATTAACGCCCGTGCTGAAGTTGGATGCTTTACAGATTGATAAAACACTCGCAGCCTGCTCGATATCACGCTGCTGCTCGGGTGTAAATCCGGTGGTCCCAATAACGATAGCAACGCCGCTGGCGCTGCACAGGGCAAGATTAGCCATGGTGGCAGCGGGCACCGAAAAATCAATTAACACATCAATATTATGGATCACGTCTACCAGTGAACTAACAACGGCTACGGCATTTTTCCCCTGCCCAGACAGCTCACCGGAATCTGCGCCAACCAGCGTGCTTTCGGGATGCTCGATAGCGGCAGCCAACACCAAGCCATCGGCCTGCCCAATCGCTTCGATCAGGGTCCGACCCATGCGCCCCGCGGCGCCTGTAATACCAATCCGTGTTGTCATGTTTTCATATCATCAAAAAAGCTCTTCACGCCTTCGAACCAGCTCGTCTGTCGAGGAGATTGATTTTGCCCACCCTCTCCTAGGCTACCGCGCAGTTGCTCCAGCAATGCTTTTTGGTCCTTGTTGAGTTTAACCGGTGTCTCGACCACTGCACGACACAATAGATCACCCACACCGCCACCCCGCACCGGTTTTACGCCCTTGCCCCGCAGACGAAACAGTTTACCCGTCTGGGTCTCGGCCGGTATCTTCAATTTAACCCGACCTTCAAGCGTGGGCACCTCTAAATCGCCACCCAGAGCCGCCTCCACAAAGGTAATGGGTACCTCACAATACAGATTTTTTCCATCGCGCTCAAAGAGATGATGTTGCCTGACTGACATCTGAACAAACAGATCGCCGGAAGGCCCACCTTCTGGTCCCGCTTCTCCTTCACCCGACAAACGGATTCGGTCACCGGTATCGACACCAGGTGGCACTTTGACTGACAGTGTTTTGGTTTTCTCCATCCTTCCCTGACCGCGGCAAGTGCCACAAGGATCGGAAATAGTTTTACCGCGCCCTCGACAGCTAGGACACGCCTGCTGCACCTGAAAAGGACCTTGTTGCATGCGCACCTGGCCCGCGCCACCGCAGGTGCTGCAGTTGACCGGCGAACTGCCTTTCTTCGCGCCGGAGCCATCACAGACATCACAGGCACTTAAGCTGGGTACGCGAATTTCAACCGTAGCACCGTTAACCGCATTCTCCAGAGAAATGTCCAGGGTGTAGCGCAAATCAGACCCACGCTGAGGACCACCTCGACCACGCCCTCCTCCGCCACCGCCGAAAATATCACCAAACACATCGCCAAAAACATCGCTGAAATTACCGCCACCAAAGCCACCGCCGCCGCCATTCGAGTCAACACCGGCATGGCCATACTGATCGTAAGCCGCCCGCTTCTGAGCGTCCGTAAGGATCTCATAGGCCTCACTGGCTTCCTTGAATTTTTCTTCTGCGGCCGGGTCGTCAGGGTTTCGGTCCGGATGATGCTTCATCGCCTCGCGACGATAAGCCTTCTTAATTTCCTTTTCGTCGGCACTTTTGCTGACGCCCAACACCTCATAGCAATCACGTTTTGACATAAACTCTTACGGCTCTTTTACAGCTCTTTCTGAAATGACTACGCGGGCACTGATGTCCCGCGTAGTCTTAGTATTGTCACGTAATAGACTCATCGCCCATTACGCTGGCACGGACGTCAAATACTAGTTTTTGTCGTCCTTCACTTCCTCAAACTCCGCATCGACTGCATCAACCGCGTCGTCGCTTGTAGCAGATTCCGCCTGATCACCGCCACTGGCGGCCTCCTCAGACTGTGCAGCATACATCTTTTGCGCCACCGACCCTGTGACCTCGGTTAGCTTGGCGGCCGCGGCATCGATAGCGTCCTTATCGTCTGCCTTTAACGCTTCTTCTGCCTCAGCAATGGCAGCATCGATAGCGGCCTTTTCCTCGTCGTTGGCATGCTCCCCTGCCTCTTCAACAGTCTTTCGCGCCGCATGGACAAGTCCGTCGCAGGTATTGCGTGATTCCACTAATTCAGCAAACTGCGCATCGGTCTCAGCATTGGCCTCAGCATCAGATATCATATTTTCGATATCCTCGTCGCTCAAACCACCAGAAGCCGTGATCCGAATAGACTGCTCTTTGCCCGTTGCCTTGTCTTTAGCCGACACTTGCAGGATACCATTGGCATCCAGATCGAAAGTCACCTCGATCTGCGGCGTGCCACGCCGTGCTGGAGGGATGTCGGCCAGGTCGAATCGACCCAGTGATTTGTTCCCCGTGGCCTGCTTACGCTCGCCCTGCACTACGTGAATCGTTACCGCCGACTGGTTGTCATCCGCGGTGGAAAAGATTTGCGATTTCTTGGTCGGAATTGTGGTGTTCTTCTCAATTAACGGCGTGGCTACACCACCCATGGTCTCAATACCCAAGGTCAGTGGCGTTACATCCAACAACAACACATCTTTCACGTCACCCGACAGCACCGCGCCCTGAATGGAGGCGCCCACAGCCACGGCTTCGTCTGGATTCACATCTTTACGTGGATCCTTACCAAAGTAATCCGCCACCACTTTTTGCACCATCGGCATACGGGTCTGTCCACCGACCAGAATGATTTCATTCACTTCGCTAGGGTTAAGGCCCGCATCTTTCAGTGCCTGCTTCACCGGCTCCATAGATCGAGTCACCAAGTCCTCCACCAGCGATTCCAGTTTAGCGCGACTCAATTTCACCACCATGTGCTTGGGCCCAGATGCATCAGCGGTGATATAGGGCAGATTAACCTCTGTCTGTTGAGCGCTGGACAGCTCGATCTTAGCCTTCTCAGCCGCTTCCTTGAGCCGCTGCAAAGCCAACGGATCGCTATGCAGATCGATGCCACTCTCCTTCTTGAACTGCTCAGTGAGATATTCAATAAGACGCATGTCAAAGTCTTCACCGCCGAGGAACGTGTCACCGTTGGTGGACAACACCTCGAATTGATGCTCACCATCAACTTCGGCAATCTCGATGATGGAGATATCAAAGGTACCGCCACCCAGGTCATAAACCGCGATGGTGTGATCGCCCTTGCCCTGATCCATGCCATACGCCAACGCTGCTGCCGTCGGCTCGTTGATAATGCGCTTCACCTCTAGGCCCGCGATTTTTCCGGCGTCCTTTGTAGCCTGTCGCTGCGAATCATTAAAATAGGCAGGGACAGTAATCACCGCCTCCGTGACCGCCTCACCAAGATAGTCCTCAGCCGTCTTCTTCATCTTGCGGAGAATTTCGGCAGCGACCTGCGGCGGCGCCATTTTATCGTCTTTTACCTGCACCCAGGCATCGCCATTGTCCGACCCAATGATTTTGTAAGGCACCATCGAGATATCTTTTTGGACAACGTCATCCTTGAACTTGCGACCGATCAAGCGCTTGACCGCGAACAGCGTATTTTGCGGGTTAGTGACGGCCTGACGCTTGGCGCTCTGGCCAACGAGGATTTCACCGTCCTCGGTATAACCGACCACTGAGGGAGTCGTGCGATCACCTTCAGCATTTTCAATAACCTTAGGCTTACCACCCTCCATAACGGACACACAGGAGTTAGTGGTTCCAAGGTCAATTCCAATTATCTTACCCATTGTCTATCTCCAGTTTGTTGTCGCGGATCAAACCGCTGCTCTCAATTACGTTGTTTTATATATTGGCCCTGATTGGCTAATTTCAAGGGCTAAAGACCCCCTTTACACCCTAAAAAGGTGCAAAAGACCGCCTATTCGCTCAAATTAGTTTCCCGCTGGACTTTTACTGACCATCACCATCGCAGGGCGCACAAGCCGTCCGCTAAGCGTGTAGCCCTTCTGCATCACCGCGATCACAGTGTTAGGTTCTACGTCACCGTTTTCCACCATGCTCATGGCTTGGTGCAGCTGGGGGTCAAACGGCTCTCCTGCAGGGTCTACCGCCACAATATGAAACTTTTTCAGCGCATCATGGAAGCTTTTCAGCGTCAGCTCTACCCCCTCGGCGATGGGTCTAACGATGTCACTGTCACCGATAGCCGCCTCTAGAGCACGTTCGAGATTGTCCACCACCGGCAACAATTCACCACAAAACCGTTCCAGCGCAAACTTGCGCGCCTTTTCCACGTCCTGTTCCGCCCTTCTGGTGACGTTTTGAGAGTCTGCTTGGGCCCGAAGAACCGCGTCCCTTGCAGTCGCTAGCTCCTCTTCGAGCTTTTCTATCTGCTCTTGCGCAGGCAGCATTTCGCCGTTTTGACCATCATCTGTGGCCTCAGGCGCTGCTGCTGCTCCTTCTTCAACGACATCAAGCGGTTCGTCGTTCTCTGGCTGATTTGGGTCTTGTTTAGCCACGCTGGCACTCCCTATAAAATGATGACTACTGATGAGCAACTCTGCAGAGCCACGCAATCGGGAATCGTTAGCGGGATATGGGGTCAGCGGGAGGCATTTCAAGGTTTTCTGGACGGAATTTATAAGAATTCTAGGTGCGTGATTGCCCGCTGGTGAGTTGACAAGTGAACGTCGCTAATTTGAAAGCGCCGAGCTGAGCATCCGGGCGGTGACATCGACAATGGGGATAACGCGGGCATACTCCATACGCTTGGGACCAATAACCCCCAGCACGCCTAATGTCCGGAAACCATCATTATAGGGTGCAGTGACCACGCTGTAGTTACCAAATATGTCGTAACCGGCCTCCTCACCAATAAAGATCTGCACACCCTCAGCACGCGCGCTGCGCTCCAGTAGATGCAGTAAATCCTTTTTTTGCTCAAAAGACTCAAATAGATCGCGCAGCGTGGGCATTTCCTCCGCGGTAGCGCTGCCAAGAAGCCGAGATTCCCCTACCATCATACACTCCTCCGCATCACCCTCTTGATCTAGCGCTTTGCTGGCTAAATCGAGTGCATCTTCCAAATAACTGTCTATCTGACTGCGGGCTTCGCGCATTTCACGCAGTATCCGCTCCTTCACCTGATTCAGAGCCTGCCCTGCATAGCGTTGGTTCACCATGGACGCCGCGTCGCGCAATTGTGCCTCTGTGAAGGGCCGCTGCGTATGGATGATGCGGTTTTGCACCTCTCGCTCATTGACCACGAGAATCACCAATACCCGGTTGCCGGAAAGAGGCAAAAACTCCACTTGGCGCAACTGATTCGCCTCCTGACTAGGCACAGTGACCAGACCCGCTTGGGCCGTGATATTAGACAACAGCGAGGAGGCAGCCTGCACCAACTCAGTGGCAGACTTGTCCGGATTCAGTTCAGCGCGCAGCGCGGATACAGCATCGTCTTCCGGAGCTTGAATCTGTAACAGGGTATCCACGAACAGGCGATAACCCAAAGCCGTCGGCACCCGACCCGCGGACGTATGAGGCGACTGCAGATAACCCCGCTCCTCCAAATCGGACATCACGTTGCGGATAGTGGCCGCACTGACAGGCAGCCCCGCCACTTTGAGCAAGGTACTGGATCCAACCGGCTGACCATCTTGAATATGATGTTCGACCAATGTCTTTAACAGAATGCTAGCGCGCTCTGAAATTACTCCTGCCGCCATAGGTTCCAACCAAAATTGACACCCTTACATATTTATCACAGCAAACAGATATTACAAAGAAATACACGCAACATTAGTTGTCTGCCGTTGATGTTTAACCGGCAGGCGATGTGGCACATGCAAGCAGAATTGACGGTAGAGGCTTTGAGCCATGGCATATTAAGTCACCTTATGCGCTTTAGAAAAACGGGTTTTAGGCCGTCGATATTCCATGCTAAGATCGTGATAAAGCCCAAAGACAGTCTCTCATGCTCGCTCAAATCAGCATCAGCAACTACACCATTGTTTCTTCCTTGGATATGGAATTTTTCTCAGGAATGACAGTGATCACCGGCGAGACTGGCGCGGGCAAGTCTATTATGCTGGACGCACTGGGGCTATGCCTCGGAGATCGGGCTGACTCGAAGACCGTACGCCACGGTTGCGACCGCGCGGAAATTATCGCCAATTTTGATGTCACCACTATCCCCCTGGCTATTGCCTGGCTAAAAGATCGCGACTTGCACACTAGCAATGAATGCTTATTACGGCGGCTCGTCACCGCCGATGGGCGCAGTCGCGCCTATATCAATGGCAGCGTTTCCACCCTCCAGGACTGCGCCGAGCTGGGCGCCTTACTGATCGACATCCACAGCCAGCACGCCCACCAGTCACTCCTGCAAAAGCCGGTACAGCGATCATTACTAGACGCCTATGCCGGGCACAAGTCCCTCACCCGTGACGTTGAGCAATGTGCTTCGGACTGGCTGCGTAAGCGACGCGAACTCGAGTTATTGGCCGGGTCGACCGATGAACACACCAGCCGCATACAGCTGCTGACCTATCAGGTGGAAGAGCTTGATGTACTGAGCCTGCAGTTGGATGAACTGGCTGCGCTGGAACAGGAGCAAAACGGACTGGCCAATGCAGAAGAGATTTTGGAGGGCGCCCATCAAGCGCTGGCGCTTTGCGATGATCAAGAGACAGGCGCGCGGCAGGCCCTGAAATTACTCGTAGGAGACGTCCATGCCACCGCTGCTGTGATCAACGCCAGAAATCTACTGGAATCTACGGCCATTCAGTTGGGCGAAGCTTGCAGCGAGATTCAGCGACATATCGACAGCGTTCAGGTTAATCCAGACCGGCTGAGCGAGGTGCAAAAACGTCTGGAAGGTATCTACGATATCGCCCGCAAGCACAAGGTGATGCCCGAGCGACTGACTGAGCTGCACCAGGCACTGCGAGACGAGTTGCAGGGCTTGGCAAGCGGTGGCGAACGTATCGAACAGCTGAACCTGGAGATGGTTGACCTGATGGCACAGTATGCCGGCAACGCAACGCGTCTGAGTAAAAAACGGCGCAGCGCGGCAAAAAAACTGGTTAAGAATGCCTCTTCGGTCTTGGCTTCACTGGCCATGGACGGCTGTCAGTTTGAGATTGCTCTCCTACCCCTGAAAAATGAAGACCCTCACCCGCACGGCAGCGAGGACATTGAGTTTCTCATCAGTACCAATCCCGGTGCGCCCGCTCGAGCGCTGGGCAAAATTGCATCGGGCGGCGAGCTTTCACGCATCAGTCTGGCCATCGGCGTCGTGACAGCCAACACCGCTACCGTTCCCAGCATGGTATTCGACGAGGTCGATGTCGGCATCGGCGGAGCGGTTGCTGAAGTCGTGGGTAAATTACTGCGCACGCTGTCGGAGCGCACGCAAGTGTTATGCGTTACCCACCTCGCCCAAGTGGCGTCCCAGGGCACCCACCACCTGCAGGTGTCTAAAACCAGCAGTGACACCTACGTCGAAACAAGTCTGAAAAAGCTGGGCAATGATGACAAAGTGCAGGAAATTGCCCGTATGTTGGGCGGTGTCAAGATTACACCGCAGACGCTAGCACATGCGCGGGAAATGCTGGAAAGCTAGGTCGCTTCTATTTTGCGGACGTAGAGCACCAAGGAGTGATCAATCAGTTCATAACCACGTTCTTTAGCGATCTCGTGCTGGCGTTGCTCAATCACCTTATCAGTAAATTCTACGACCTCCCCGCTGCCGACACAGACCATGTGATCGTGGTGTTCACCTTTGGCCAGTTCAAATACTGAGTGGCCAGCCTCGAAGTGGTGGCGAGAAACCAGACCCGCGGCCTCGAACTGCGTGAGGACCCTGTAAACTGTTGCCAAAGCCACATCCTCCCCGGCATCGCGCAACGCCTGGTAGACCTCTTCCGCGCTCAAATGCTGTGAATTGAGTTCTGAAGATTCCAATAACTGCAGAATCTTGACACGCGGCAAAGTGATTTTTAAACCGGCATCGCGTAATTCTTGATTTTGCTCAACCATAACCGAGGGGCTTCTCTGTGCTGACTAGTGAGGGTATGATGCCATTCTCATATTGGAAGTGGAAGTGTTATCCCATGCGGATTTTGTTGATCTCCCTAACTCTGGCCTTGATTAGCGCCTGCGGCTTTCCTGGTGTCTATAAAATAAATATCGAGCAAGGCAATATCGTCACCCAAGAGATGGTCAATCAACTCAAACCGGGCATGAGTCGGCGCCAGGTGAAGTTTATTATGGGCACTCCACTGGTTAAGGACACTTTTAACCGCAATCGCTGGGATTACGTGTTCATGATACGCAATGGATCAACGGTTCTCGATCAATCTCGACTCGCGGTTGAGTTCAACGAAGACACGCTTGTTAACGTATTTGGAGACTTTGTTGCAGCGGACTGGGCGGCAACAGGCGGCGCTCCAACGCCAACTCCGCCAGGATCAGAACCCGCTTCGGAACTATCCACCTACCAATAGCGCGGCTGGCCGCGTTCAGTCTGCCGTGTCCTGCTGCCGGCGCTCCTTAGCACGCTCAGCGCGTGCTTTTCGCACTTCCTTGGGATCTGCGGTGAGCGGCCGATAAATCTCCACTCTGTCTCCGCCGCGCAAAACCTGCGTAGGCGAAATCACCTGCCCAAAAATACCAAACTTGGCGTCATCTAGGTCCACTCCGTCAAAGTTATTGACGATACCTGATAGCTGCGCGGCCTCCAAAGCCGTAGTCCCAAGGGGTAGCTCGACCTCAATAAGTGCCTGCTTGTGTGGCAACGCGTAGGCCACTTCAACTTTAATCGTAGTCTTTTCAGTCATAAGATCAACCGTATATTTGATTAGCGCGCCGACCCACAGCATCCACCAAATTATTTGTCACTTTGTCGAATAAACGGGATGCTGCAGCACCGAGCAACGCACCGTTAATAGTAAACTCCAGATTCAGACTCATTTTACAGGCTGAGTCACCCAAAGCATGAAAGTCCCACCGCCCGGCAAAATACTCAAAAGGGCCGTCGATTAACTCCAGTGTAATTTCTCGCGGCCCCGACATTCGATTGCGCGTGCTAAAGCTCTGAGTGATGCCGCCGCGCGCTAGATCTAGGCGGGCCTCGACCCAATCCTCTCCACGGCGCAAAACGCAGGCACCCACGCAGCCTTCCATATAACGGGGATAAGATTCCACATCGCTCACCAAGTCGAACAGCTGAGAGGCGCTAAAGGGCAGCAAGGCACTGCGGTTGATAACGGTCATGATTACTATTTTACCTTGTTAACGCGAGCCGCCACTAATTTGTTACCTATAACCCTTATTCCCAATAAACCGGGGCAAGCAGCAGCAACAAGATTGTTGGCACAGCAATATACCGTAACAGGAAGCGCCAGAGCGAGAAAAACAGATCAGAACCCCGGGCCAGTTCCGGACGCAGAATGTCAGACCGCAGCCCCCAGCCCACAAACAATGCGATGAGCAGTGCTGTTAGGGGCAACAATACGTTTGCCGTGACGCTATCCAATAAACTCATCAGATTTGGTTTACCAAGCCATGTTATCCCTGTTGCCGCTCCAAATGAGTGGACTACCGCTAGGCTCAGCAGCCAAACGACCGCGCCAACGGCGAATGTCGCGGTAAAACGCCCCACTAGAAACTGGCGTTTTATCGTGGCGACAATGGACTCCAAAATAGCCACGGCTGAACCCAACGCGGCCAGACCCATCAACGCAAAAAAGATCGTGCCTGCTAAATCTCCCTGGTCGAGGCTGCCGAATGCATAGGGGAGACTAATGAACAGCAGACCCAGACCGGCGGTAGGATTCATATTATTAGCGAATACCACCGAATAGATTGCTAGCCCGGCCAGCATAGCAATGAGGGTGTCCAATACCGCCACCGCCATTACGGAGCGTCCGATGGGTGTCTGCTGCGGAGCATAGGCGCCGTAGGTGATGCCGATTCCCACACCTACGCCCAGCGTGAAGAAAGCATGTCCCAACGCTACCAGTGCCGACCGCGGTGTGAAATCAGATAACTTGGTGGAAAACAGATAATCGAGGGTGGCATCAATATCGCCATAGTCGACTGCGAACTTGAGCAGGAACGCCAACATCACAAGCATCAGCGGCACAGCGATCCAGACCAGCACGCCAAGCCCGCGCTGAACACCCAGCACTACCGTGCCTGCTGCGACCAGCAAAAATAGACTTTGCCAGTAAATTTGCGCTGGCGACTGTGCCAGATACTGCTTGAAGTGCATTCCTACTTCTGCTGCCGGAGCTGCGGCAAAAACGCCCTCATACATAAAACCTGCATACGCAAGACTCCATCCCGCGACCACAATGTAAAAGGCGAGAATGAGAACCCCGGTCACGCAGGCTAAGCCGCCTATCAGCCGCCAACCCCGGGAGAGCCCAGCGCTATCGCTGGCAAGGGTTATGGCCGCCACAGAGCCAGGGCCACCGTAACGGCCTACAGCAGCCTCGGCGACCATGACCGGCACCGCAATGAAAAATAAACACAGCACATAAGTGATAACGAATGCCCCACCTCCATACTCGCCAATCAGATACGAAAAGCGCCACAGGTTTCCTATCCCGACAGCGGAAGCCAATAGCGCCAATACAAATGTAGTGCGCAAACCCCATCGATCCGAGGCATTAAATGCAGAGATATTCATCCGAAAAATAGCCAGCTAGTCATAATCTTAGAGTGCCGCACGGCGTCAGATGTGAAAAGAGGAAGATTCACGTTTCACCTCTGAGTCTTGTCCGTATAATGCCCGCCATGTCAAAGAAGAAACCCAAAAAGCCCAGTAATGTGATCGCCCAAAACAGGCGAGCCAGTTTTGACTATCAACTATTGGATACGTTCGAAGCAGGCGTGGCCCTCAGCGGCTGGGAAGTAAAGAGTCTGCGCATGGGCAAAGCGGATCTGGCCGACTCTTACGTGCTAATGAAAAATGGCGAAGCTTGGTTGCTGGGAACGCACATTATCCCACTAGACACAGCTTCAACACATTTTGTGACCGACCCCACTCGCACCCGTAAACTGCTCCTGCATAAGAAAGAACTGTCGAAGATCGTTGACTCGACTTCGCAAAAAGGTCTCACCTGCGTGTGTACACAAATGTACTGGAAGGGACATCTAGTGAAGGCAAGGATCGCGTTGGCTGTCGGCAAAAAAGATCATGATAAGCGTGACACCGAAAAAGATCGCGACTGGAACCGTCAAAAACAACGTATCGTGCGCGATAACGTCAAGCAATAAGGCCCGTTTTCTCAGCGGGTCAACATCTTGGCAAGCTTAACCCCCCACTGGTATCATGATCTCCCTTAATTCAAGCGGTGTAATCCTTTGAAACGACGTATTTTTGCCACTGTTGTCATCGTAACTATCGCCGCCCTGTCGTTCTTCGGCAACCAGCTAGCTGGACGCGCTCTCGATGCCAAACTAGCACCCCTGCTGGCAAAACAACTCGGGCTGCCAGTGCAAGTCGGGCCAATAACGGCGCATCTGCTGCAATTGAGGGCGCAAAGCTCGACATTAACCATGGGGGACGCGAAGGACCCTGCCGTTGCTGCAACCAATGTCGAGGTCTCACTGGTACTGTCCGCCCTATTGCGCGGCGAAATCCGACTGCGGCACGCCAGCGCTGACGACCTCATGGTGCGCCCATCCCGCTGGCCCAGCTCTGATAACCCGGCACCCAAAGATTACGTGTTTCTCGATCAGTGGCTTCCTGGCGACTTACAGGCACAGACCGGACATTATGTCAGTGCTGATGGCGACGACTACGCGGTCAATGATCTGCACTGGCAGCGCAAGATGGTGAAAGGGGCGAGCGTGCAATGGTGGGAGCAACGTGAAGCGGGTAAAGTAACCCTCGACGTAGAACTAAAATCCTTGAAAGACTTACTCCTGCTTGCGCCTGTTCAAATTGATATGACAATGCAGGTGGAGGAAAACCCGAATTCACTAGTATCCCTAACGGCCAATATTCAACCATCAGAATCCGCAGCCTATTCTCTGAAGGCTGAGGTTCGGATGGCTGACATGGCTGCACAGATCAATACGATTGGGCAGGAGGCATGGGGTCTCCCAGAGCGCTCGGACATCACCATACCGCTACTCAAGTTAGGACCACTGTTCACATTATTTGACACGTATAGCGACTCGAGCGCAACAGAAACTAATGCGGCAACACTCGCCTTAAAACTGCCGCGGTTGTCACTACCTGCACACCAGAGCAACGTCACTATCAAGGAAATCCGCCTGCAGGGAGAGATAAGTATGGACACATCTTTCACACTTATCAGCAGCGCACAGGGGGTGCAGGTTAACTCTCTTTCCAGTATCGGGCCCACCGGCATTTTGACGGGGGAGCTGGCTGTCAAGAGTGGTCGCCAGGGCTGGACAGTGACAGCGGATGTGGGCATGCAAGAGCGAGCTACTAACGCTGGCTTCGGGTCACAATACATTGGTACAGACTGGCTGTGGAGCACCGGGCATGCAAAGCTCGGTGGCAGCGGGGATACCGGGCAAGCCTTGCTCAATGCGCTTCGGGGCGATATTTCACTGACAGGACACTACGAGAATAAAGAATCCACACCCGTATCTATTGAAGCGAGACTGGATAACTCGCCGGGGAAGCTGGCACTCGACCACATCGCTATTGTGTTGGGCAAAGGCCAAATCAGTGGGTCGGCCTCACTGTCAGATAGCGGGCCGCATAAGCTGGTCATGGACCTTAAGGGTAAAAATTTGGCGCTAGACTTCCTTGCAACCGATGACGAAGGGCAAGCGCTTCTTGGTATAGCGATACCCAAATACCTTAACAGTTTTCCAAACGTTGACCTCGATATGACACTGCTGGTAGAGGGTTTCAAGGCGCCCGAGGTAACCATTACGCAAGCCCAGGCAACCTTAGAGCGAAACGCAGAAGGAGGAAAACTGGTGGTGAAGGGGATCGGCAAGCATGCTGGCACCTTTGAGCTGGCCCTAGAGACTGACGGAAAGACAGATCAACTCGCCGACCTGCGGCTCAGCGCAACGTTCGATAAGCTGGATTTTTCTGCCATGTTTAGGCAAGACGGTGAAATTTTTAGCCGTACCTCAGGCAGTATGCATTTTGCAGGCAGGGGCGAAGGGGTCAACGATATCTTCAAGGCAATGTCCGGCAGTTCTAGGTTAATCGTAGAAGTTAGAGCCGATAATGACTGGAAAAGGCCATCCAAAAAAACAGAGGAACTGCTGTTCTCGGGGGATTCCTACCTAGTAACCGACAAAGATAGAATTGTTGGGATTAGACTTAAAAAAATCGATATCGACTCTTTTGATCAAGACCTAACAGGAAGCATCTCCATCGTGGCTGGCCGAAACCCGTGGCTGACTGCCAAACTAGCATCGGAAAAACTCAACATCTCGGAACTACGCTCTCTTTTACCTTCATCCACAGACGGTACTGACGAGACAGACCTGCTGTCTGGACTGAGGAAGCTTGGCGCAGTCACGCTGTCACTGAAGGTCAAATCACTGACATTCGACGACGTGGATTTGTCAGACGTGCAGCTCGAGGCCGTATCAAATACTCGCATATTCGACATAGAGACATTAAATTTCACCACCCGTCACGGTGTAGCGAAAGGCCAGGGAAAGATTTCATGGGAAGGCGAGCAGGCAGCCTTGAATGCCAGCGCAGACATATCGGATATTGATTTAGACCAATTCCTTATTCAGGGCATGGAAGATCCACATGTTCCTGTTTCTGGTTCAGCCAAACTGTCTAGCCAGGGAAGTACTATCAGCGAACTGTTAAGCCGCATGACCGGTTATGTTAACCTTCAGGCGACTCAGCCGCAGCAGGGTAAGTCGCTTCATACACGCCGCAAACTCGAGATGAAGGCAACGCAACTGAGTGATGGTTTAAAGGCGGAAATAACGACCCTGCAGTGGGGAGAAAGTGACCTGTCAGGCAGTATTGTTTATCGACGCACAACGCCCCGATTACTGAAAATCAATCTACGCAGTAGTGCCCTGTCGCTACTCCCCTGGGAAAATGCTGAGCTAGCCAAAAAGGCTGAAGCCAAGACAACCAAAACGCCCGAACCCTCCCCTAGCGGCATCAACGCGACTGCCGAATTTGTAGGCGGCATACTACTAAGCCCACTACGATTTCTTTCTGACACTAGCGGTGATGATGCCACTTCGAGTGAAAAGCTGTTTAGCTCTGAGCCGCTGCCTATAGATGCTATAAAGAATTTGAATATCCTAATGGACGTGGAGCTGAATTCACTGAAGAGCAACGTGATAAGTGCGAACGCGCTGAGCTTCAAGGGCAATCTCACCGATGGCAAATGGCTGGTGAAGACCAGTCTTAACCAGCTAAGCGGAGGCAGTTTAGTGGCCACCGTAAATTTAAATGTTAACGCGGTGCCCGCCGCATTAAGCTTCACCACCACATTCAAGACCATGCGCGGGCTAGCAGACCAAAACACCTACCCGCGCAGCGGTTTCATTTCGATTAAAACCCAAGGCAGCAGCGAGGCTGAACTTGCCGCCAGCACCGATGGACTGCTGTATGCAGAAGTGGGAAAGGGGCCTTTCGACTATTCCAGCTCAGCACTGTTCACAACCAACTTGATCAGTTCCGTTTTTACTACCCTGATACCCGGTATCGACCGTGAAAAACCGCAGGTCCAGTGCGGCGTTGTATTAGCGCTGTTCAAGGACGGCAAAGGCATCACACCTTACGGCTTTGCCTTGCGCACCAATGATGCTAATTTGCTCGGGCACATTCAGGTCGACCTCGGCGAAGAGTCCATAGACATGAGTCTAGACTCTCAAGGCCGCCAGGGTGCCGGTATTTCTGTCGGAAGTGTCTTTTCCAATACGGTCGACCTAAAAGGTCCTCTCTCCGACCCCGCGATAGTGCCCAATACTGGTAGCATCCTGGTGCGCGGCTGGGCCGCGGTAATGACTGCCGGCTTGTCTGTGTTAGGCGAAAGCATGGTCAAACGGATTCTGGCCAGCGAAAATCCCTGCCCAGAGATCAATAAGAAGATCAGTAAAGACTTGTGCCCCAAGAACGCGCTCGCCGCTTCCTCCGAAATGGTTTGCCCCAAAGCCTGAAGAATTGCGCTATACTTACCGCTCACAATGGGGGCGATTCGGATTCGACGACGGTTGCGAACCCTGAGGTGCATGCCGTGATGGTAGCCAATCACGTAAATCCAAAGCTGCAAACTATTAGTTGCCAATGACGACAACTACGGTGCTCAACTAGCTGCGTAAGCAGTTTTTTGTTGCACTTCTGGCGGATTCGTCCGCCAGCGGTCTTTAGCAAGGTGCCAGCCCCGCGCTACTGACTGTCATCTAGAACTGGATCGCTGCAAGGTATGTCTTGGACCGCGCTGCTAAACTTAAACAAGACTCGCCAACTACGTCCTGCCCGTTGGGCTGTATGCGGTTAAATTAATTAACGGAATCTAAGCATGTAGAGCTGAAGGCAGAGTACTGGCGGACGCGGGTTCAATTCCCGCCGCCTCCACCAATTACACATATTATATCTTCCAATGCGTCCTTAAAGCCATGTTTATCATGGCTTTTTTGGTTATACTCCATCCCATGCTATCCAATACGTCTGAGTACATACCGTCAAATTCACCGGTACAAGTGCCGGTACATTGGATACCAATAATATTGATACCGTCATATGTATTGAGTAGGCATGGAGCATCATAATGGGCAGACTAACCACGACGGAAGTCAAACAAGCCAAAGCCGGGGATAATGTACGAAAGCTCACCGACGGCGGCGGACTGCATCTACAAGTACAGCCCACTGGTGCCCGATATTGGCGTTATGACTACCGTTATGCTGGCAAGCGGAAAACCCTGGCTCTTGGAGTCTACCCTGAGGTGTCACTCAAGAAAGCCAGGGAGAAACACCAGGAAGCCAGAGGCAAACTCAGCGAAGGGATAGACCCCGGTGAGCAGAGGAAGGTCGAGAAACTCACCCGGCACATCGCTGCCGCTGACAGCTTCGAGGCTGTAGCTCGTGAATGGTCCCAGACCAAGATGTGCGACAAGTCAAAGAGCCATCAAAACCGTACGATGCGCGCCCTCGAGAAAGACTTGTTTCCCTGTATCGGCAACCGCCCCATCTCCAGCATTACAGCCCCAGAGCTACTAGCCTCGCTCAGGAAGATCGAGGAACGAGGCGCAGTGGAAACAGCTCACCGTGCAAAACAAACTGCCGGACAGGTGTTCCGCTACGCAATAGTCACGGGACGCGCCGAGAGGGACCCCTCAGGGGACCTCAAGGGCGCCCTGAAAGATCCGAAGAAAAAACATCTAGCTGCCATCACCGAACCTGCACAAGTTGGCCGCCTACTGTTGGCGATTGACGGCTATACAGGGACACCTGCCGTGCGTGCCGCACTGCGGTTGTCCCCTCTTCTTTTCCAGCGGCCTGGAGAGATTCGGCACATGGAGTGGACAGAAATTGACTGGGAGGCCAAGCGCTGGGAGATTCCTGCCGACAAGATGAAAATGCGGCAGCCGCACATTGTACCTCTCAGCCACCAAGCTCTTGAAATTTTACTCGAGATTCACCCACTGACTGGTCGAGGTAGTTACGTGTTCCCCAGCGCCAGAGGAGCCAGTCGCTGCTTGTCCGAGAACGGTGTTCGTACTGCTTTGAGATCAATGGGCTACGACAACGACACCATGACTCCGCATGGTTTCAGGGCCATGGCACGTACCCTACTGGATGAGGTGCTGGAGTACCGTGTTGATTGGATTGAGCATCAGTTGACACACGCTGTTAAAGACCCCAATGGCCGTGCTTACAACAGGACAGCACACCTAGCGGGACGAGCCAAGATGATGCAGGACTGGGCAGACTACCTCGAAAATCTCAGGCTCAAAGCTGCCCCTCACTAGGTTTAGAAGACGATATTTGAATAAAAAAATATAAGCTAAGAAGACCTATCCTCCCCGTAGCATATCGTCCAATAGATTTCATAGATTTAATTTCGTCCAAGATGTAGAAATCTCAGAAAAGCTATTGCGAGTTCCTCATTATCTATTGAACCCAATCGGAAAGTATTGGAACCATTGATAAAAAATAGAGGAATTTTTATGTTGGCAAAAGAAAATAAATCGACAGAACAGCCTAACCGGCTGATCCGCATTCGCGAAGTTCTTGATCTAACAGGATTATCTAGATCCTACATCTACGCTTTAGCAGAGGATGGCCGATTCCCACAAAGCGTTTCTCTTGTGCGTGGAGGTACTTCTCGCGCCTGGGTAGCGGCTGAGGTACAAAGGTGGATAAACAATCGAATCGCAGAACGTGATATGGAGGCATAAGCCATGAAAAATCACGCAGCAGGTAAAACGACAGTTGTCGGAGGCTTGGCCCCTGAGAAGGCGGGCCAAGATCCTATCAAGCACTCAAAAAAAAATGACACAAGACTATGAGCACACAACTAACAGCAATTGAAATACTCCGAACAATGTCCATCAATAATGACGTCGATAAAATGCGTCAGAACGCAAAGGGCTCCATACATATTGCTGGTCGTATGGCACTTGCGGGACAAATGACCGTGTTCTATGCCAGCCCCAACGTGGGTAAAACTCTTATTATCTTAAAGTTGATCGCTGAAGCTATAGCCAATGAGAAAGCTGGCAAGCATGTCTATTACTTAAATCTTGATGACACCTACGAAGGCCTAATTGCTAAAGGGGACTTGGGTAATCGCTATGGTTTCGAGGTTATTCCACCAAGCCAACTTCCAAACCCAAATAGCAATTTCGCAGAATTGGTAGATTGGCTGGTTGCCGAGGGATCTGCTGGTGAGACCGTGTTCATTCTGGATACTATAAAGAAGTTTGTTGACGTCATGGACAAGAAAGCCAGCAGTGCATTTATGAATACTTGTCGCAGGCTAACATCTGCTGGCGGCTCCATTATTGCCCTAGCGCACGTTAATAAACATAAGGACGCGGATGATAAAGGCGTTCCCGCTGGCACGAGCGACGTCCTAGACGACTGCGACTGCGCCTATACGGTTGACCTTTTAAGTGAGAGCGAGACGTTAGAGGGCATTATACGCACTGTAGAGTTTAAAAATAAGAAAAGTCGTGGTTGGGTGGTAGAGAGTGCAATTTATAGCTATGTCAAATTCCACGACTCTGACTATATCCGCATGTTCTCTTCATTAAAGCTAATCGACGGTAATGAAGCTGACAAAATTCGTCAGAAAAAATCATTGGATTTTGAGTTGAAGCGCGATGCTTCGTTGATAAAAGAAATTCGAACGCTGCTTAGGAAATCGAGTGAACTCATCCAAAAGGATATATTGAGCGATCTTAGTTCCACGTCCTCCTCCCGAAGAAAAATAAGAGAATGCCTTAAGCGATGGAGCTGCCCACCAGATGAGGGTGGCCTTTGGACAATAACTAAGGGGACACACAATAGCAGCATATACACACTAAACCAGTAGTGGTGGCCGAACCTGCCTCCATCTGTAAAACTGGTAAGACTGGTAAAACTAAACACTCAATGTAGAAAAACCAGTTTTACCAGTTTTACCAGTTATATGGGCGGGGGTAACAAGCCTAGTTGAGCTAACTTAAAACGGCTTCTGCGCTTAGACTCCCGACCCACTAACCAACCTTTCATCAATACTGATACCTACCCTGCATACTAAAATTCATCACTTATAATACAACGACATACTAACGCTCTTCTAAACCAGAAAATCACTATATAGCGCTGATGGTTAAACTTTCAGACCACAATTTCTGTGTAGATCTTCCTCTGAGTCCATCTAATCCCATCAGAGATAACAATGAGTAACTACAACCTTCTCTCTACTGTATTCGCGATCACCCCTGCTCCAGCTGCGCCTGCGCCAGGTGATCGCTACGTGATTACTTTAAGGGGCCCTGAACGAATCACCCTGTCATCATAAA
>CAJXWP010000021.1 GCA_913062625.1 uncultured Haliea sp.
CTCAATTTGAATGTCAAAGTCATCACTGGTTGGGTGGCCGTGGAAGGGCGAAAACATGTCGCGTACCGCCTGAAAATCGGCAGCTGGGTCTGCAAAGTTCTCAGGGATTGACCCTATAATCGACAGTAGCTCTTTACTTTGAGTCACGGAGTTGCTTTATAGTCAGGCATAATTTCGCTCTTTATGTGAATAAGGCTGTGACGCTTCTCGCACTTTATGCGCATTAACGGGCGCCAGAGAACTTTATATTACTATTCATAGATTAGTATAGCGGTGAACATTTTTTCTGCGTGAGTATTAGGTGTGGAAACCGATGAATTTGAATCTGTCTGAAAACGATATCCATATCTGGTTGACCCGCAAGTCACTGATACCCGCAGCGTTGGTGCGCGATTATTATGGCCTGATGGATGAGCTTCAACGCGCGCGCAACCTGCGTTTTTCGCGTCAGGACTTGCGTGATTCTGATGCCATTACCCGAGCCTTGCAGCGCACGGTTCTGTCTAAATATGCAGATATATCACCGTCAGAGTTGGTATTTTCGAAAGCTGCTGCAGGCAAGCCCTATATTTCAGCTCCCAATACAAACTTATCATTTAATCTAAGTCACACTAGCGAGTGGATAGTATGCGCCGTCGCGCGGCATCCTTTTATCGGGATTGATATCGAGCATTGTGAGCGCAAGGCGGCACTAGTGCCCCTGGCAGAGCGTTTCTTCTCGCATCAGGAGTACCAAGATTTGCTGCGTTTGGCGGCCGTGAAGCAGAAAAACCGATTCTTTGATTACTGGACCCTTAAAGAGGCTTATATAAAAGCGCGCGGAGAAGGTATTTCGCTGGGTCTCAACCGTTTTGGTTTTGAGTTCGCATCCAATGACAAGATTGGCTTGTATTGTGACCGCGAGCTGCAAGACACCCCCCAGCTATGGCATTTTGGCCTATCATCGAGCCAGGGTGACCATCGCATGGCGCTTGCCCTCAAGCCGCGCTCATTGCTCTCGGGCATTAATATCCAGTACTTCTTTACCATTCCCCACAGCCGAATAGAAGTCTATGACGGTCCCCTGCGACTTTGTCGGCGAAGTTAGCGGCTGGGCTTACAAATATTTTGACTTTACGGTCCTCATAGGTGTAACGTCTCCGTAAATGCCACAGCTTCATCTTCGGTCTGTTGTAAGGCGTGAAATAAGTCAGTGATAACGCGCATACTCGATAAAGACATAATAATAATTAGGTCAGGGAGTTCGCTCATGAAGTCAAAAACCTTACGCTACTCACTCGCCATTGCGGCGACGCTTTGCAGTCAGATTACTTCTGCGCAGCAGCAGGGCTTGGAAGAGGTCATTGTTACAGCAGAGAAACGCGCGACTAACGTACAGGATACCCCTATTGCTGTGAGCGTGTTCACCGGCGAGGAACTGAACAGAGCCCTGATCAGCAAATCATTGGATCTCCAGTTCAGCGTGCCGAACATGCTTATGAGTAAAGGCAATTTCTCGGGTTCACAAATTTCGATTCGTGGTATCGGCAACCTTGCGGTTGGTTCGGCGTCAGACAGTGGCACGGGCAATCACTTTGACGGCGTATACCTCAATAACGGCCGAATTTTCGAAATGGAGTTCTACGATGCCGAGCGTATTGAGGTGCTGCGCGGTCCGCAAGGAACACTGTATGGACGTAATACAACGGCGGGCGTCATCAACTTCATCACTAAAAAACCTGAAGACGAGTTTGGTGGTTTTATTGATGTTGAGGCAGGCAATTATGACTATTGGAAGGTGAAAGGGGCAATTAATATCCCACTGAGCGACTCTTTTGCACAGCGTTTTTCTATGTTTTACACGGAGCGTGAAGGGTATGTGGACAACGAGTACGATGGCAACACCATCGATGGTCGCGACATGTACTCGCTGCGCTCGGGAACACGTTGGTCGAACGACACGACGGATGCGACGTTAACTATAAATTATTTTAATGAAGATTCTAATCGGATGCGCGGCAGTAGTCAGGGGTGTTTGCGGGATCCGGCGGGTATTATAGGCTGCATGCCGACAGCACTTGCCGATGAGAGCACCAATAGCGCAGCCACTGCGACCGGATTTTTGATAAACGCCTTTGTCCAGCCAGCTTATCCTGGCCAGCCTTTTCCCGCCGATGATTTCCTGAACTCGCCAAAATCTTCGGATCCGCGCAAGCAGTTTCTAGACTTTACCCCGAGCTACGAGGTGGAGGACACAATTGTTGCGTTTGAGGTTAACCACGAGTTTGGCGATTACAGCCTGACCTCTCTTACTGGGTATCATAAATCTGATTATGATGCGTCAAATGACTATGACTTTACTGTGGCGTCAGGAATTTGGCCAGTCGAGGTGACCATGCAGGCCAGTACCGCCGGGCAGATCACCGTCGACCGTCTTTACAATGTCGATCGCTCAACCACAACCCCAGAACAGTGGAGCCAAGAGTTGCGGTTTGCGTCCGACCTTGAGGGCGATTGGAACTTTATGTTGGGCGGTTTCTACCTCAACTATGAAAGTGATGATCAATACTATATCTATTCCTCCGCACTTGAACTCGCCGGCCAGCAGCTTGGCATCGAGCAGCAATATCGCCTTTATCTGAATGAGACTAAGCCCTACGAGTTAGAAACCTATGCGGCGTTTGGAGAACTCTATTGGCAGGCCGCCGATGATATTGCAGTGACGGTTGGATTGCGTTACACGCAGGAAAAGAAGACCTCCAGTCAGCGCACCGTCTATCTTGCCTTTTTGGATGATCCCAACGCTGAAAACGGTGGCTATAGTAATTTTGATGGAAAATGGGACGAGCCCACCGGCAAGATCAATGTAAGTTGGGACGCGACAGACAATATTATGGCCTACGCCACACTTTCACGCAGCTATAAAAGCGGTGGTTTTAATCCAATATCGTCTGAGTCACCTTTGCTTGATCCTGCCGTGGGCGGAAATCCGAGTCTTTCCGAGTTCGATCCGGAGTACATCAACGCATTAGAGCTTGGCCTAAAAAGTCGTTTTTTTTCTAACACGCTTCAGGCTAACATGACGTACTTCTATTACGATTACGAAGGCTTGCAGGTTGGAGAGATTCAAAATCAGACGGCAGTGAACAGCAACTATGACGCCACGATACAGGGCTTTGAAGGCGAGTTTATTTGGGTGCCTGACGAGCACTGGCGTTTTACCACCAATTTGGCATGGTTAGATTCAGAATTAGACAGCGCAGAAAGCGTCGATCCGGCCAATATCAATCAGCTGGGCACAGTGGAGAATATCATCACTACGCCCTTTAACAATCAGTATATAGGGCCGGACTGTCCCTCGGGCACTCCGACGTGTCCCGGTTTACCAGTATCGGTTAAAGGCAATTCACTACCGAACGCCCCCGATTTTTCTGTCAACGTTGGGGTTGGTTACACCTGGTATCTGCAAAATGGTATGGAGGTTGCGGCCGCCACAAATTATTACTGGCAGGATGATTTCTACACTCGAATCTTCAATGCACCCAACGATAAGGTGGATGCTTGGGAGGTGTGGAATGCGACCGTCACACTTTACAGCAGCGATAAAAGCTGGCTCGTCGAGCTGTGGGGGCTTAATCTACACGACGATGATCATGTCACCGGTCAGTATCTGGGTGACCAGAATGTAGGATTGGCAACCAACCAGTTTTTGTTGGAGCCTCGTACCTATGGTGTTAGCCTGCGCTATCATTTCTAACCCACAGAGCATTAATGTTTCGGATTTTCCTTCCTCCAGCGGAGCTGGAGTTAGCTGACAAGAAGTTGCTGCTCTTACTGGGCATTGCTTTCTTCGTTGGCCAGTATGATATGACGATACTCGGTCTAGCCCTGCCTGATATTCAGAAAAGTTTTACTATTTCAGAAGAGCATCTGGGAAAGGTGATCGCCATCGCAAGGATGGGCTCCATTCCCGCACTATTCCTTGCCTTGTTGTCAGACCGCATTGGTCGGCGGTCAATGTTGATGTTTACCCTGTTGGGACTGTCCATCGCCACTGGAGCGACGGGGTTTGCGCGTACCACCGAGGAATTCATTGCGATTCAGTTCTTCGCCCGTGTTTTTTCCACAGCAGAAGAAATTATCGCGGTTATCTATGTGCTAGAGCTTCTGCCTGTCATTTATCGCGGTTGGGGAGTGGGCTTTTTAGCGGCCATGGGAGCTGTTGGAGCGGGACTAGCATCATTATTGTATGGAGCAGTGGAATTCTTGCCCGGAGGATGGCGGGCTCTCTACGTTATTGCAGCCCTGCCTATCTTGTATCTCGCGTGGCTGCGTCGACTGATGCCCGAGTCTGCTATGTTTAATCGCTATGTTAAAAGTGGCAAGACACCGTTATTTTGGCAGCCATTTGCAGATGTCTTCAGCTCACACCGAGGTCAAATGATCGCCATCGGATTGATTGCGGCAGCGTTCTGGTTTCATGTTGCTGCGACCATAAACTTCATGTCCAAGTATCTGCAGGAAGCGCATGCTTATGCGCCACAAGACGTGAGCTTACTCTACATCTTGGCCGGCGCCGTCGCTATTTTTGGTAACGTCACGGCGGGTAGAATCTCAGACCGTATTGGGCGGCGTCCCACACTCGCTGCGGGGCTGCTGGTCAACTGTCTCGCGGTGGTCACTTTCTATAACACCAGCGGGCTATTGCTGCCACTGACCTGGATCGCGATGTTGTTTAGCTTCTTTGCAGTAGAGGTGATGGTCAATACCATAAGCGGCGAGTTGTTCCCGACAAGCTGTCGCTCAACCGCGTCCACTTTACGGATGATCTGCGCAGTCTTTGCGGGGGTGGTTGGTCTTACGGTCGAGGGCAGTCTTTATACTCTGCTGGGGAGTCATGCGGCCGCACTCTCTATCATGACACTGACTTCTTTGTTGGCGTTGCCCATTGTTGCGCTAGTCCTTCGCGAGACCTCCGGCACGCAGCTACGCTAGGGCCACGATCGGTCGAACAAAGTCGCGATAGTCAAATATTGGAAGCGGTGCGCTGGCAGAGGAAGTCTCTGAGTCCTGTTATTGGCCGTAACACTCATCGCTCTTTCATTTTTATTACCCTCCGTGACTTTTGCCTGAATCAACAAGAGGGGACAGTATTGGGTTGTGTCCGACGTCACAGTGCACGGAAGTGATTTTCTTTAGCTGATTATTGAAAAATATTCACCTAGAATAAAATATAAGCTTAGCCATTCTAGCGAACTCAAGGATGAGGCTAGAAATGCTTCTAGCGTTTTTATTGGTTAAGACTCCAGGCGTATTCTGCCGCTTCATCATGCTATGTAGAGCCTGTCAACGCAGTTCTCATATAGCTTATCTCGGTGCACTCGTTAGGCAGGCATTTATCAAATCTCTAGGCTTTACGCCAGTTTCTCTCGTCAGAATTTTTCGGGCCTTTCATGCCAATAAATCCTAGGCAAAAGGAATGGCTAAGGATTCCAGCAGCGTTGACCAAAAAAATTAGCAAAGAGACTGCACGCGCCTATTTACAGGCAATTCAATACTGCGATAAGTCTGATGTGTCGCGCGGTCTAGGCATTGTGCCTGAGCTTGACCGAAGAATTAAAGGCACGGTGAGTGGCTTGAGTTCTAAACTATTCCGTCGACTGAGTATGGCGAGTCAATACTTTACTAGGTTAATCACATTGAGAGCGCGCAAAAATATCCTACAACGTCCAACCGAAAATGGTACAAACCTTTAATTGGCAGATACGACAGTATTTTTCTTTCCTAATTAACAAAACGATTAAGCTGTTGTTCAAGGCAAAGACTTTGTCTTTTAAGCGCTTCATTTTTTCGCAGTAAATCTACCACCATCGAAATGGCAATCCAGTCGATTTCCAGATCGTGATGAAGGCGTACCGCCTTTCGCAGCCAGTGAGCGCTGGTGGTGTCAAACATCCAGTCAGCGATATTGCCGCCATCTGCTGGGTGAGCAATGCCGTGATCGACAGCCTCAACAATAATTTGCTCTGTGAACCCGCCACACTGACAAAGCTCTTGCACTGAAACCCACAATACTATTTCTGTCATTGCTCGCTACTCCACTGTGCTCTTGGGTCGAATTCTGCCTTCTCTGATAATGATTGCCACAGCGCCTTAACCTCATCATTAGCTGATGAGGGCACCACCACCTTTAGAAGCGCAAACATATCCCCACTCCCTGTTTTGGTCTTCATGCCTTTACCTTTTACTCGCAGCCTTTGTCCAGCTTGGCTATTAGGCGCGATCGTCAAGTTTATTTTCCCCGTCAGGGTGGGGACTGTCACCTTCGCCCCCAGCGCTGCTTCCCACGGGGCCAGTGGAACCGTTATCACGAGGTTATGACCCTCAACATCGAACAGTGGATGTGGCACTAATCGAATATGCAGGTAAAGGTCTCCATGCGGACCATCCCCTTGGCCATATCCTCCCTGACCCTTCAGTCGGACTCGTTCCCCGTCGACAATTCCTGATGGTATTTTTACCTTTAAGCTCTTCTTAACCTCGTTGACTTGACCATTTTCATACACTGGAATCTGGTATTCTACGAGCTTGGACGTCTCAGAGGCTGTCTCTTCGAGGAAAATGGGCATTTCAATTTCCGCATCTTGGCCTCTCGATCCTCTTGACTGCTGATTCGTCTCGGAGCCTCCGCCTCGGAACATAGAGTTAAAAAAATCTGAAAAATCACCCTCAAAGCGCGTAGAGTCTGCATCGCTAAAGTCGCTGTTACTTTGCCAATTTGGTGGCGGCTCGAAACCCGCATCAGATCGTCCACCGTACTGACGCAGCTCGTCGTACTCCGCTCTACGGCCGGCATCCTTTAAAACGTCATAGGCCTCCGCGACCTCTTTGAACTTATCTTCGGCCCCGGCGTCTGGGTTCATGTCGGGGTGGTACTTGCGCGCCAACTTCCGATAGGCAGTCTTGATCTCCTTGCTATCCGAATCCGGAGATACACCGAGAAGCTGGTAGTAGTCTTTAAAATCCATAAAGTTTTTATCTCAAAAATACAGAGGACTATCAATGGCCACGGGTCGCCCGTGACGCCAAGAATAATCTTTAAAGCAATAAAAAAACGTCTAGGCCACTTGCGGCAGGACGATTCCAAACAAAATATCACTTGCTTATCATTGTCGCCATTGTCGCACTACTTCGTAGGATGTTTCCATCACCAAAAACGAAGAGATTTCTTTGAGTCCAGCTAGTTGTCACGACTTTTTCAGAAGAACCGCAGTCTTCGTTTGATCTGAATGTCTCCAGCTTTACTGTGAAGATCACAAGCAGAGGGTTATAGCATTCGACAGCGCCTACCAACACAAGCATGACGATCTTGATTATAGTTCAAAGAACCCCGATAAGTTCTCGTCGAGCGCAAACGTGGCACACCCACAGTCCGGTGGGGATACTCCCAAATCCCTGCAGATAATGCGGCAACCCATTATCAATATGGGTCCTCCAAATCATGTTAGGTATCGCCGAGTTTTTCATAATGCTTTAACCAATAGGGCTGTGGATGCTTGGCGTCGGGCCGCCTTCTTGCATTGGTTCACATCTGGCCCCTACAGAGCTACACATTAGGTTCAAGTAAATTGTACCTCACTTACGTAATCCGCAGCTGGTTGCCAGTCCGCATAATCTGGTGTCTAATTTCATTCTGGGAACCAAGAGCATGGGTATCACGTTTGATGAGGTTTGCTAGGACATGACAATCGTTAACCATAGATAATTAAACAGAGGCACTATTGATGTTACAGAAATTTATTTGGTGGACGGGGTTATCAGATTTTTTGGTAGGAGCTGGCACATGGGCTGGTGCCCTAGCCATTGCGACAGCCGCCGACCCAGTGAAAGGCCAGCTGGTGCCATTGATAACACTGGGAACATTTTTGATGATGGCGGCGGCATTGTTGATGTGGGCGTCCCATGATCTGACTAATCGTGCGCCGGTTTTTTTCTGGCAGGGGCTAGTCCGTTTGTCGGCGATATTGGCGGTGATTTATGCGGTTCCTAATCAGCTCGCCGAGACGTGGGAGTATTGGCTGGTAGCGATTGATGGGCCGATCGGGGTAGTCTACGTTTTCGGCGCGATGAAAGTGACAGGTTGTTCTTTCTGGCAATTACTGGGCTGCAGGACGTCGACTTGAGTGCCGCCATAGTAATTGGACTGCACTGGGCAGCGACCGGTCCCAACAGAAAGGCAGCGCGGCCAATGCCGCTATTGATGTGCTAAATCGCACTAATTCATAGTTTAGATCGAAAACCTATGCTGGGAAGTACCAGCAGCAGGATGCCAAAAGAGGTGCAGAATGAAACTGGGTATAGCAGGGCTGGGGAAGATGGGTGCCAATATGGCGCGGCGGTTACGGCGCGGCGGCATCGAAGTGGTGGGGCTCAATCGCAGTGCAGAAGTGACAGATGCTTTGGTCGCTGAAGTTGGGGTCAGCGCCAGCTATACGTTGGAGCAGTTAATTGAGAATCTTCCTCTGCCCAGAGTACTGTGGCTTATGCTGCCCGCTGGTGATGTGACCGAGGAGGTCATCAATCAAGCGCTGCCACTACTGAGCCCGGGTGATGTGTTGGTTGATGGCGCCAACAGTTACTACAAAGACTCAATAACTCGCTCTAAACGTGTCGAAGCGGCCGGGATTCATTACGTCGATGCGGGTGTGTCTGGGGGTATTTGGGGCTTGGACAATGGCTATGCGTTAATGCTTGGTGGATCTCAGCACGCCGTTGATTATATTGAGCCTGCGATTCGCGTGCTTGCGCCCGGCCCTCAAACGGGCTGGTTACATTGTGGGCCGGCTGGCAGTGGGCATTTTGTCAAAATGGTTCACAACGGCATCGAGTACGGCATGATGCAAGCGTATGCGGAGGGCTTTGCTCTGATGAAAGCACGTGAAGACTTCGACATCGATCTGGCCGCCGTTGCGGAAATGTGGCGCCACGGCAGTGTGGTCAGAAGCTGGCTGCTGGATTTAATGGGCGACTTTTTAGACAAGGATCAGGAGCTCGAAGACGTATTGCCGATTGTTGCTGACTCCGGGGAGGGACGATGGACGGCATTGGAAGCTATTGAGCAGGGCGTGCCTGCGCCCGTAATGAGTCTTGCGCTAATGATGCGTTATGCCAGTCAAGGCGGTGATGAGTACGGCGCTAAGCTGCTGGCTAAAATGCGTCAGGGTTTTGGCGGTCATGCGCTTGGCGAAGAGAAAATGCCGTGATGAGTCCCTGCTATTTCGTTATCTTCGGCGTCACCGGTGATCTGGCGCTCACTAAATTGCTACCCGCACTGTATTACCTCAGTAGAGACGGGCGCCTGCCGGATAGTCTGGCGTTTTTGGGTGTATCAAGGCGTGATTGGGATAACAGCCAATGGCGAGCCTTCATGCGTGAGCAGCTGCCTAAGCGACTTGGCAAGGAGTACAATGAGGATGATTTCCAAAAATTTGTCAGCCTTTTTAGTTATACCCAAGTCGTACACGATCGCGCCGAACACTATGGTAATCTGAAACAGACGCTCGGCAAGCCTCGTGAGGGTGTCTGTGCCAATGTGGTGTTCTACCTCGCCATTTCACCCGCTGATTTTACCCTAGTCGTCAGTCAACTTGATGCAGCCGGCCTGAGCGGTCGGCTGCTTGGAAACCGTATTGTTTTAGAGAAGCCGTTTGGGCATGATTTAGCCTCAGCTAGGGCGCTTAATCAGCACCTTCATCGGCATTTTGAGGAAGAACAGATTTATCGGATTGATCATTATTTGGGAAAAGAAACGGTTCAGAATCTGTTGGTATTTCGTTTCGCCAACAGCCTGGTAGAGCCGATCTGGAATCGTAATTACATTGATCACGTGCAGATTACTGTGGCTGAGAGCAAGGGCATTGGCAGTCGCGCGGGCTATTTTGATAAGACAGGTGCGTTGCGTGACGTGCTTCAGAATCACATGATGCAGCTGCTCTCTGTAGTGGCGATGGAGCCGCCGGCCCAGCTCGATGATGATGCACTGCGCGATGAGAAGGTGAAAGTGCTGCGGTCAATTCGCCCTATTCCTTGCGATGCAGTGAGTCGTTATGTCGTGCGTGCGCAGTATGGCGCCGGTGATGGTGCCGTCCGTTATCAGGACGAGCCTGGTGTTGCTGAAAACTCCGTAACGGAAACGTATGTCGCCGCAAAATTTTATGTCGACAACTGGCGGTGGTCTGGGGTGCCATTTTATCTGCGCACAGGCAAGCGCATGGCACAGGACTCTACTATCGTGAGCCTGCGGCTAAAGCAGCCGCCGCTGCAATTATTTCATGGGACACCGATGGATAAAGTGGAGCCTAATTGGATCGTGTTATCTATTCAGCCTGATGAAAGCATGCATATCGAACTACAGGCTAAAGAGCCAGGTCTGGACATGAGTACCCGGACGTTACAGTTGCATGCTTCGTTTCGTGACGAGAATGAGCGCCAACTTGGGGCTTATGAAACGCTGTTGATGGATGTTATCGAAGGCGACCACAGTTTATTTATTCGCTTTGACGAAGTGGAATGGTCATGGAAAGTAGTGGATCCGATATTGCGCCAGTTCAGTCTTGACCGGGACTTCATTCAGAGCTACCCGGCCGGGAGTTGGGGGCCTGAAGAGTCGAGCCAGTTATTCGATAGCAGTAATCAAAGCTGGCGAAATTATATTTAGTGATGCCGCCACGCCTTTACAGATTCGTCAGCAACGATATTTTGATCAAAGAACTCTGCGCGCGCATTACTATTTTGGCTAGTGAATGTCTCGATAAGCACGGTTATTTCAGTATTATTTTGGCCGGCGGTGAAACGCCGCGTGAGCTGTATCGACAGTTACGCCACATCACCACGGACTGGCAACACTGGCATATCTACTTTGGTGATGAACGTTTTCTGCCGTTAGGCGATGCCGGGCGCAATGACACTATGGCCTCAACCGTGTGGCTGGATTATGTTGCTATTCCTCGTGCACACATACACGGAGTGCCAGTCTCAGACGATGTGAATACGGCCGCGGCCGAGTATGCAGCGATTCTCCAAAAAGCTCCCGGCTTTGATCTTGCACTACTTGGGCTTGGAGAGGACGGCCACACTGCTAGTCTATTTCCCGGCAACGTCCCACGGAGTCGTCCTGCAGCATTGGCGATTGCGGTCACCGATGCGCCCAAGCTGCCAGCGCAAAGGGTTAGCATGAGTCCGGGATGCTTGAGTCTATCGTCTGCTGTTTGGTTCATAGTAAGCGGCAGCAATAAGCGCAAGATGCTGGAGGCCTGGTTGGTGGGTGCGCCGCTGCCACCGCAGGCGATTAAGCCCGACGCCGGGATCGATATATTTACCGATCTCGACATTTAGTCCAATGCTACGGGCAGTCAGAAAGTGCGCGCACAGGTGCTCCAGTAAGTTCGGTTATTGCCGCGCGAAAACTTGAGTTAGTGATGTCCTGATTATCGTGCATAAGCTTCTGTACTAGCGTATCAAGCGATGCCTTTTCGCCGGTCTCACTGCGAATTTCAGCGTCAAGCGCTCGCATTACCAGAGCGCCACGTGCTGTCTGTTTGCCTTTTGAGCGATCTGTCGCAATGCAGGGAGTGTCCGTACTCCACTGTGCCAGCCTCTCGAAGGACTTGTTGTAGCGAAACGCGGAAATACCACCAGAACGCAGCAGCAGTGTGAGGCTGTAGTATTCTGCCAGACCTTCGATAATCCAGTCGGCACCTATGTTTGAATGCAATCCGCTGGCAACGTGGAAAAGCTCGTGCAGTAGCGGGCTAGTTCGGTTGCCGCTTATTAGCGGGCGATCGCTGTGTAAGTAGAGTGATGCCGCGCCTGAAAGTCCGCCACGCCACATATCCTCAGAGCCACTGACAATTAGCAGGCGCTTCGGGGTATCGGGAAAGACCTCAACCAATGAAGGTAGTGTCCAGCGCAAGAAGGCCAGTACATCATTGGCCTGAAATCCCGTGCCAAGAGGAGCTGCTGCGCTAATACGCCGTGCCCCGATGCTCTCTCGGCGCACGCCTAATTCTCCCGCTATGATCCAGCCACGAGGAGGATCAAAGTTGCGGCCAGTATTGTCGACCTCGAATACTTGACCGGCTCCCACTCCATAGGGCGTTTCTATCGACCATCGCTTTGGTCCATCTAGGATTAGACTGGTGTTTGATGTGGCACCCTTGACGAAGCGAGATTTGCTACTCGGGAATAGATAATCCAGCTTAAGTAGTGCCCAGGTATCTGTTATCTGAGCGTCCATCTTGCCATTTGACCGCTGATGATCAATGACGAAATCGAAGTGCAGCGCGTCACCCTCTCTGAGTGGTTTCCACGCAACACGGTCGCCGTTGATTTCGATACGGGATGTGGGTCGTATGTTTAGATAACGCTCTTTGGGCATAATAAACTCAATACTGCGCAGCAATTGCCTGTGTTGTTTGAGAGTTACGCTGACGTGCGCTTGACCGCTTTTGGGATCAAGAGTGGCGCTGTAGACCATTTGGTAGATTTTTGTAGGATCCGCGTCATTATTCGCGGTTGCAGAGGACGCGTACGCGGGCAGTAGTAGGGTAAAGATAAAAATGCCAAAGAGGATTCGTAATCGCTTTCGAGCAATGGCCGAGACTGGCGTTTTCACCGTGACAGTTAATGGGGTATTCACAAGCAAGGTCCTCAGTACTAACATTTTCCGAGTACGCCAGAATCAAACAGTAGGTCGGTCTCATTGAGTGTCCCGCGGGACTGCAGCCCTAGGCAGGCATATGCACTTATTGTAGGTCGTCGAGCAGGGTAACGCCAAACTAGTTTAGCGCCTTCAAAGCCTGTATCGAAGCGAGCGGGTTAACCGAGCTTTTTGGCTATCCAGTACCACACTCCCGCGTTGGCGTTGAGGCCGATATGACTACGCAACACTTCTATGTTGTGCACGTGGTGATTGCTGCCTGCTTGCACAGAAGTGCGCCATGTCACCACGCCGTCGGCTTTGGTACAGGTCGCAGTCGTGGGTAAGGGGGGTGGTGTCACGAGAATATCCTCATCGCCGCGCTCATCCGGCTGTGGGTTCAGACGCGGGTAAAGCTGATTCGCGCGGAAAGCATTCTGCCGTCCTCGCTGGCATAGATGCCGCCTAAGGAGTGTCCTACCGATGCGACCTTGCCCCCAGCCCACGGCCGTATGGCGCAGATGGCGCAGATAGTCCATCAAGGGCCGGTTGCCGCGGTCGTCGCCTAAAAATCCCGGAATAACCATGGCGCTCTGAGGTCGATTGGCTTAGCCGCTGATCGCGCCGACGCTGTTGGCGCGGCTCAAGCGGACTCAAGTTTCTTTTTCGGTCGAGGTCTCACAAAGTAGGACAACACGAATATCCTAGATCAGGTTCAACCCGCAGAGACGAGCGTCCACTCGATCGTAAGAGTCTGCGCACAGAATGACACGCGTAACTCTCCAAACGACATAATACGGCTTCAATGGCAATCGTTGTGATTTTTGGCGAATTGCGTGCTAGCCTTTGAGTCAAAGATCAACATTATCCACTGCTGGAGATTAGCAATGAAAGATAGATTAGCCATTATTATAGTGGCGTTATTCATGACCGCATGTACAACTACTGACGAAATTATTATCGATCAAAAAGACGTCAATATGAGCGGGTATCAGCAGGATCTGGCAGAGTGCCAGGCCTATGCCACGCAGGTGAAGACCGGGGATAAAGCTGCGAAAGGCGCTGCTTCAGGCGCGCTAGTGGGCGGCCTGATGGGTGCAGTTACCGGCGGTAGTAGCGGCGCAGTGACAGGCGCCGGCCTGGGTGCTGTTGGTGGCGGTGCCAAGGGTGTGAATCAGGGGCAGCAGAGTGAAATGCAGGTTGTTAAGCGCTGCCTCAGCGGCCGCGGCTATCGTGTGCTTAACTAATGACAGGGTAGGTTAGTCGCCCCTGTTAAACAGTTTATCAAACAGCTTACCCGCTTTCTTCTTGAGCTTATCCAGCCCCTCATTAACGGCCAAATCTTGCATGATTTTTGCGGTGTCCACGCGACACCAGCTGGCGGGCTCCGTGCCCACATTGCCGGCACAGTTTACTGGCCAGTCGATAGCCGTCAGACGTTTACTGACGCGACATGCGTGATCCAGTTGTTCCAGTTTCTCTGACAAGCGGCCTTTGAAGGTCGCAACAAAACTCTGGTTGACGAGGTCATAGTTTCCGTTGCCAATGAGTGTGATCCCGGGCAGTTCAGCGCGCAGAGGGTTCAGGATTACCTTCCCGTTCGCCACCTGAATGCTGGCAAAAAGCGTCTCAAAGCGCGTGTTGGCAGGAAAATTTGCCGTTAGTGACTCATTGTTGGTTAGCGCTACCGCCTTACATAGCGACTTCTCGACACTGGCACCCTCCAGCATCACTTTTTTAGTGGTTAGTTTGATGGAGCCGTTTAGCGCGGTTATTAGCTGGTCTGGAGAGCGGCCTCGACTGTCCAGCTGCCAGCTCGCAGTAGCGCTCCCAGAAAGTATGTGCGCTGACTCAGTTGCCGCTAAGGCCGTGGCGATGTCGAGTTCGGTGAGGCTGCCTGCGGTTTTTAGGATGGCGATATTATTTCTGCCGTCCAAAGTGGCAGTAGCAGCAAGCTCGCCGCCGTGCAGATTCCCAGTCAGATCAGACACCTTGATTAGACCCTTTAGGGCACGTAAATTCATATGAAGATCGCTTACTACGTGGCGACCAAAGCGGGCGCTTTTAACGTCAAGTACGGCTCGTGTGTCGATTAGGCGCAGGGCGTCTAGAGGTAAAGGCTGATCCCTACCTACTCGTGCCTCTCCAGCGGCAGCGGCAGCCTTAGATCCTGTCAGTGCAAGCAGTCCTTGATCCAGCCGGTTGAGTTTTAAAACGGCGTCAATATTGGGGCTGCCGGCATTGGCATAGTGCAGGCTTCCGGTGCCGTGAGTCTCTCCCGACTCGAATGTCAGCGTAAGGTCTGCTACTTCGCGAGAAAGGTTAATGGTGCCGCTGGTTTGCACCTGAACGGGCATAGCTGTAGCCCCGCTGATCTCTATTAAAACCTTGTCTAAGTTTACCTCTTGCGTCTTTTGATTGATGCGAAGGTCGCCGCGCAGACTCAACTCCATAGGCTGTTTACCAGGCCGTCTTAACTGTAGTTCTATGGGAACAGGATTCTGTTCCAGGTTCAGGTTCATCGCCTGCAGTCTAATTAACTCTAGTGAGGTAGCAACCGTGCCCCTGGAATCAATCTCTTCCCAGCGCACATCAGTAATCAGCAGTCGGTTGACATTGAGTGCGAGTGGCATGGCCAGCGCTGCGAGTCCATCTGCGGCAATGTTACCCTCGTGAGTGTCGCTGTTTGCCTGTTTGGCCGGTGATTCGGTACGCACGACCAGACCATCCAGCCTGATGGTCTCAATTTTGATATCGCCTTTTAATAGCGGTAGTAGGTCCACGCCAATCTGAACTGAGCGTGCTTGCAGGTCGTAGTGTTCACGCTCTGGCAGGTTCACCGCAACCTCAGACAGAGAGATTCCTAATAGAGGGAACACGGTGACTTTGGCGTCACCCGCGACCGTCAGCGTTGCCCCAGTTTTCTTGTAGAGCGCTGATGCGGCGACGTCCAATATTGTTTCTTTGCCCACTATAAGCGGCACTAATATCACCACCAAGACCAATAGCAGGGCGAGAGGGATGAGGACTATGCGGTACATCTAAGGCTCCTTATGCAAGATCCGCGCAGCGCGAATGGTTAGTAACACAATAATAGATCAGCCGATATTTTAGTGCTTGTCAATTCGATAACTATTGTTACAAAACGAGTCAGCATTCGACCGTGCGGTAGATGAGCTGTTTTCGCCCGACCCTGGAATCTGTGTTATGTTTTAGCATCACGGAATCTCAAATTGCTACAGAATGACGATGGCGGCTAAGCGGGGACGCGCTATGGCAGTAAAATTTCTACAGAAGCAGTCAGTTCATCTGGACGGCCGCATTCATCCAGACTTTGGGGCGGTGGAATCGACGTTGCGAGACCAGCTGCGAAATTACCCCGGGGGTGCGGGAGTTTGTGTGTACCACCGAGGGGAGCGTGTGGTGGATCTGTGGGGCGGCTATAAGGATGACGAAGGTACGCTGTGGACCCAGGATACCATGGCACCGAGTTTTTCCACGACAAAGGGAGTCGCTGCGACGTTATTCCATATTTATGTTGACCGAGGGCTTATCGATTATGATGCTCGCGTAGCCCACTACTGGCCGGAGTTTGGCCAAGCTGGTAAAGAGGACATTACGGTGCGTCAGGTTCTGTCACACCAATCGGGGCTTTACCATATTCGCGATATGATTGACCACGTGGATCGCATGCTGGACTGGAAGTATATGATCCGTGCAATTGAAAAGGCGACGCCAGCTCACCTCCCCGGGACGCGCACTGGTTACCATGGACTAACTTTTGGTTTCATTGTTGGCGAGATTATCCAGCGCGTCACGGGGAAGAAATTCTCTCACCTCGTACAGAAAGAAATCGCCAAACCGCTAAAGCTAGATGGCTTATTCATTGGTGCGCCGGAGCACGAGATTCCACGAGCAGCCACGCTGATTTTTTCTGCTTCGACGAAGCGGCTGGTGCAGACCTCACTGGGTAGCAAGCTTGAGGTCAGTGCTAGTGGGATTAGCAAGCTGCTGCAGCGTTTGGGGATAGATTCAGATTTATCGAGTATATTCGATGCTCTTGCGCCGCACGGGGTGAGCGATTTCGATTTTGGTTCTCCAGAGGCTCTGCGGGTGGCAATTCCAGCGGCCAATGGCTTATTTACTGCCCGCTCTCTTGCCAAAATGTATGCCCTATTGGCCAATGGTGGCGAGTTTGAAGGTGTGCGCTTGCTGTCGGCAAAATCTCTGGCAAACGCTACGACGCTGCAAAAACCAACGGGCAAACTTTCCGTGATTCCTTTTGATATGCGCTGGCGCCTGGGTTATCACGGGGTAGCAACAACGCGAGGTTTTCCGCGCAAGGCTTTTGGCCACTTTGGCTTCGGTGGCTCCGGTGCTTGGGCAGATCCTTCGCAGGAGTTGTCGGTCGCGCTCATCGTCAATAGTGGTATGGGTTCGCCCTTTGGTGATTTGCGAACAGCGAGTATCGGCGGCGCAGCGTTAGCCTGTGCCAAAGTGCGCTCTAGGCCAACGAGCTTGCTGAGCGCGCGCATGAGTGTAGCTGGAGCATAAGGAATATTTAGGATCCTGCCCTAGTACGGTTGGCTTTTGCAATTCTTGCACAAAAAATCGGCTGTCCCTGTTCTTGACGCGGTCGTATACTAATGTCTTTGTCGGCAGCAAGACAATGATGAGCAATACCTACCTTAATTCCACCGTTATGGATGCCATCGACGCGGGAAATTTTCAGGCACAGAAGCCTTTCCCCTGGGTCAATCCACAGCATTTTATTATTGAAGATCGCTATTGTGAATTGCTGGGAAATATACCTGACATAAGCAATTTTAATGCTTTTTTCGGCAAGCAGCGCAAACATGGGCAAGCCAGTCACGACCGCTATATTTTAGATTATGAGCGTGGCATGGACCTTCCTCCGCAGTGGCGTGACTTTGTCGAGGAGCTTTGCAGTGACCGTTATCGCCGTTTTATCTGTGGCCTGTTGAATGTGTCCCATGTGCGTTTTCGTTTTCACTGGCACTTCACGCCTAGTGGTGGCGAGGTGTCTCCGCACTGTGATTCCAAAGGAAAGTTGGGTTCGCAGATTTTTTATCTCAATACTGCCGACGACTGGCAGTGGGGGTGGGGCGGTGAGACCGTTATTCTCGATGACAAAGGGCGCTTTACTAGGGATAGCGCGCCTTCATTCGATGAGTTCGAAGCAGAATATCCTGCGGCCACAAAGGATAACCGCAGTATACTGTTTGGGCGGCGGGGGAATTCATGGCACGGCGTAAGACGCATCAATTGCCCAGAGAATTACTACCGTAAAGTCTTCATCGTGGTCTTTGAGGAATACCGGCCTCTTCGAATGGGTTTCAAGAAAGCCCGAAGACTATTGAGCGGGGCACAACGGGTGACAAAAAAAGAAAGTTTGATGTATTGATTCTTTGGTGTGCCGGTTTAGCGCCGGCGCATGGCGTTAACAGCGAGCTCTTCATAGAGGTCAGTGTAATGATCAAGGCTCCGTTGTTGGTCCCCATTATCAACGACATACCGCTGGCCTTTATTGCCAAAGGTGGTCCTACGCTCTTGATTCTGCAATAGACCAGTCAGTGCCAATGCAATGGCCTCGTGATTGCGCTCTACCAACTGGTAGTGTTCCCCAGCCTGGCCGATTCCTTCAGAAATCCCAAGATACGGCGTGACTAGGCAGGGTAGCCCTGTTGCCATGGCCTCCAATACAGAGTTGGGTGTGCCTTCACGGTTTGATGCGAGCAGCGAGATATCCGACGCGCGTAAATAGTCCTCCACGTTGTCTACAATGCCAGTGAAGTGAACCTGATCAGTGGCTCCCGAGTTCTCGATAAGATCTGTGATTTCACTGCCGAATGTCTTCAACTTTGGATCATGGGTATCACTACGGGGACCCACAAACAGCATGTGCGTATTGGGAAACTGATGCAATAGTTCGCGCCATGCGCGAAGAGCGATGTCCGGCCCTTTGCGCGGCATAACTGCACCTACCATAACGACAACCTTGTGATCCTCGGGTATACCAAAACGACGGCGCAGAGCCTCTCTGCCTCGCTGTTCTTGGTCAGACTGAATCGGGTGAAAGCGCTGCAGATTGACCCCGTTAGGAATGTATTCTATACGGGTGGTAACGCCGATACTGCGCAAAAAATCTTCGATCGCTTCGCTATTGGTTACTAGAGTATCGAATGCGTTGTAGACCCGGCGGTAGCCGCGTCGTCGAAAAAATCGTTTAGCCGGTTTTTGTTGCCAGGTGGGAAATTGGGACACCGAGTATACGGTCGCGATACCAGCGCCTCGTAGTCGGCGTAGCCAGGGCAGTGCCTCGGGTCGCATGTTGGTTATGAGCTGGGCCACTGTTGGGCGATCTGTCTGGCTCTGGCATATCTCTAGCAGTGCGTCATAGTAGATCTGCGTGCGTGTCCGGCTCTTGCTGTCCGGTAAGCGGATGCGCTGCAGAGGGGCACCATCGAGTGCACTTTCAGGCAGCCATGATCCCGGCATTGCGTCATACCAATTAATGTCTGTGTCCGCCTCACTGCGTTCCTGAATCTGAGGGGTGCCCGTCATAACGCGCACATCCAGATTGCGGTTAATCAAGCCCGGGATGTAACTTCGATAGCGATTTTGAGCGCCACCATAAGTGGGATAGAAGTGGGGTGAGGTCAGCCATAGTCTCGTGCGTTTTTGATCATTAAACGAGATAGGGCGCTCTCCCTGAAGCGAAGCTATTGCTGGAGCGGGGATCGAAACAGCGTGCTTATGCGGCCAGTCTATCTGATTGTCTGCGATCGTAAAAGGCTGTCTGAATACGGGCATGGAATCTAATTGCCCTGCGGCACACTTCTAGGCGAAGTGCCAGCACTGTCTCGCATTATCCTTCTGTCAGAAGCCCGAAGGCGCTGTGCTATGTTTTGTCGGTTTTTGAGGAATTTGTATAATGCCCGTAATAATAGTATTTAAATGACTCTTTCGATCTGCGGCTCAATTGCTGCGGTTTATGGTGGATGAGCGCCAAATACAGTGACTAGACACCCTAGAGTTTATGCGCCTTCGGCCAGCGTCGTTTCAGGCAGACCCACTCCTGTGGATACTCCCTGATCCAATCTTCGAAATAGTGATGCACGATTTCGGTCATCGCGACAGCCTGTTCCTTGATTGGTGCATCAGGAATAGGACTAACCAGGGGATCATAAACGGTTATCCGGTAACGCCCCCCGGGCAGACGTTCGGCGCGAGACACGACCACCGCCGCACCATTGCGCAGGGCCAGGCCGACTGCGCTGGTGTTAGTGAGCGCGTCAACTCCGAAAAAGGGAATGAGCTTGCCCGTGTCCGGGCGAGTATCCATTGCCATAATAATACTTTCGCCCGCCTTCAATGCCTTGATCAGCGGACGCGGCCCTGCAGCGGCAGATATTAGCTTTTCACCGAAAGATCGGCGTGAGGCCAGTAACAGCTCTTGTACGATCGGATTGGATTCTGGCGCATAGATGGCGTTTATGGTGTAACCGAAATGTCGTGTGACCAACGAGGCAACCTGCCAGGCGCCTACGTGTGCAGTCATAAACACGGTAGCGTGTTTGCTCTCCATGTGCTTGCGGGCCTCTGGCTCGAGTACGAACTCGATGCGTTGTTCGCGCTCCTTCCAGATCTGTTCCAGTTTGAGTAACTCTGCGGCAGAGTAACCCAAGCAGCGAAAAATTTTCTTTGTGGTTCGCCCTCGCCATTCCGGAGAGCTATCCGGAAATGCAATGGCAAGATTAGTGTGTGCTTTGCTCGCTTTGTCTGAATAGACACTGGCCAGCCCGAAGGTAAAAGCAGACAGTCTTAGCGCGTGCTCTAGACTCAGCTTGCGCATGAGCGCGAAAATGAAGCGAAAAACCGCAGCTTCAATCCACTGGGCGATAGAGGCCAAAACCGGTGCCTTTCGTGCCAGTCGCTTTGGGATCAGGTAAAACTCGGGCATCGGGCTGGTTCAGTTTCGGCCTGGATCTGATCCGAATACCCAGTCCCAGATCGGAGAGCTCACGCCGAAGCGCCCGCCCTCACCTGAATGATGATGTTTGAGATGGTAGTGCTTAATAAACTTTGCCACCGGATTCCTCATCGGGAAGTGATGCGTAGAATAGTGAATATAGTCATAGATTAAATAGCCGATGATAAAGCCCCCACAAAATGGCTGAATCCACGGCTGCGGAATGACAAGGCCGAACAACATGTAGAGCGCTGCCATGATCGGAATGGCACCAGTAGGCGGCATGACTAGGCGAGTTTTGTCTTTAGGGTCTGCATGGTGATTGCCGTGAAACAAAAATACTAACCACTTACTCGCCTTATTGCTTGCCGGGAAATGAAACAGAAAGCGGTGAAGGCAGTATTCGCTGAGCGTCCATATAAACATACCCGCCAGTGCTATAAAAAACACCGGCCAACCCGGGAGTTCATAGGAAAACAAGCTCCGCCATAGCAGCCATGCTGCGATGGGTGTCCACATCAGCAGCGGGGTGATGGGGTGGACATGGGACAACCGTTCGAGAAGATCGTTCTCAAATAGGCGTATGGATTGATGCTGTTTTTCAGCTTGCATAGGATTCGGTGTCGGCATCACTGTCAGCCTCCTCAGTTTGTCGTGTTGTATCTTTGGGCCATAGTCGCTTGGAGCAGAACCAGTCTTCCGGTTGCTGGCGAATCCAGTTTTCGAACTGGCGGTGAACCTGCTGGATCATATCGATGCCCTGGGTGGTTTCGTCAACATCAGTATCCTTGGGGACAATCGGCGGGTGAAAAGTGACGCGGTAGTGGGCGTCCTGTAATCGTTCCACCTGCGCGGGTACCAGATCGCAGTTGAGTTTCAGTGCTAGCTTCGCGGGCATGATGGTCGAGAGCTTATTGCGTCCAAAAAACCGTATAAAGGTTCCTTCGTCAACACGCCTGTCCATGACCATGGCAACGCTCTGCCCTTTTTTCAATGCGCGCAGCAGCAACCGGGCGCTGTTGTCTCTGGGCAATAGTTCGCTGTTCAATGCTTGGCGAGATTCTAGCAGCATGCGGTCCAATAAAGGGTTGCTTGGGGGGCTGTAAAGGCTGACATTTCGGATGCCTAGTTTTGCCCCCGCACAGCGCACTACCTCCCAGTTGCTTTGGTGTGCCGTCACAATGACACAGGGCCTAGTGGGATTCTCGCAGGCTGCTAGCGGTTCGCGAATATCAATAACTAGGCGGTCATCCTCCTTCAGTATAGTGGCTAGGTGTGGATATTCAGCCAATACACGGCCCGCACGGCCCCAGGCGCGAATGACCAATTCATCAATCTCCACCTCAGTGAGTTCAGGGAACGCGATCACCATATTCGCTCGGAATATCGCTGTTTTTTTCTTCAGCTTTGGCCCGATCCAACTGCCTACAGAGTCGCCGAACCGGGACGCCATATCGATGGGCAGTAGCCTTGCCAGGCGTGTGATCAGCGAGACAACCACAACATCCAGGCGCCACAGCAGCGTTCGCAGGAACCGATGGTCGCGCGCCCATTTACTTAGAGAATTGCCGACAATGAACTCAGACACAGGTGAACTTACTCAGCATATATTTTTACATCAAGGCTTTAATTATACCGCACTATACCCGACGGATTCGCGGTCATAATGTGGATAATTATAAGTGATCCAGCCCCTCTTGTAGCTCTATCCTAGGTAGCCATCCGGTTATTGTAGTAATCGGACCGTTGTCTACGACCCAGTCCTTGTGGCGTAGCTCACGCAATTTGGGTGGTGTCAGCATGGGTGCTTTCCCGGTGATTTTGGCGGCATTGCTATTGACCACCGCGACACTATTTAAGAGCCAGTATGGGATGCGCCAGAGGCGAACCTTGCGGGACCAGTGGCTTGCGCTAATATTGGCCAATTCACGCCAGCTGTAACCGCCGTCTTTCCCATCACAGAGGACCAGAACCTGACGAATTGCTCCTTCGCTTTGCAGGCAGACGACGATAGCATCGACCAAGTCGGACACATGAATCAGCGACAGGCGCGCATCGGGTGATCCCGGTATCAGCGCTACCCCCCGCTGCATCCACTGAAATATTGGCAGCATCTCTTGATCGCCTGGCCCGTAGACGGGAGGTGGGCGTAGTATGATCCACTCAAGATCCGAAGCCTGTATGAGCAGTTTTTCTCCATCGCACTTGCTGTGAGCATACCATGATAGTTGCGGTTCGCGGGCGGCAAGGGATGACAGCAGCAACATTCTGGGTGGGCTTGGTTGCGCCTCGATAGCATTGAGTAACGCTAAGGTTCCCGCCACGTTCACGCGGTCAAATGCGCTTTGGGAGTTACCTCTGACGGCACCTGCGCTGTGTATAACGAAAGCACAATCCGTCACAAGTTGTTGTAGGGCGGAAGTATCTTCGAGATCTCCCTGAATCAAGGCGACGCCCTGTGCGACCAAATTTGATGCTTTAACGCGATTTCTCACGAGTGCCCGAACCTGAAAACCCTCCTCTCGCAAGCGCTGGCAGAGGGCTGTGCCAATAAATCCGGTGGCTCCCGTTACGGCGATGAGGCTGCCTTTGGGAGTCAGGCTGAAGCTACCCTCAGGCGAGCTGCTGCAGCGGCGGCGTTGAGTTTGTCGATATCATTGTTGCTAATAAAGTCGAGTCGTGCTTTTGCCCGTGACAGTTTGCCAGAAGATGTTTTGGGCAGAGAACGAGTGGGAACCAACTCTACATAACAGTCGAGACTCATTTCCATGCGCAACAGCGCCGTGAGGCGGCGCACCAAATTATTGCGCACGCCCGGATCTCTTTCACGGCATTGTACGAGTAGCACACAGAGCTCTTCGTCTTCACTATTCGGTGCGGAAAACGCTACGGAGTCACCGGCTCGAACTTCGGCTTGAGTTTCGGCGACATGTTCAAGGTCTTGAGGCCAGATATTACGACCGTGAATGATAATCAGGTCTTTTTTGCGGCCAGTAATGGTTAGCTCGCCATCGGCTAGGTAGCCAATATCGCCGGTGTTGAGCCAGCCGTCTTCACTCAGCGCATGGCTGGTTTCTTCCGGCAGGTTGAAATATCCCGACATGACACTGGGGCCGCGTAGATAGATCACGCCACTCCGCCAGTCTTCCAGGACCTGGTTATCATCGCGGACCTCCACCTCAAAACTGGGCATCGGCGTGCCGCAATTAACGAAATGTCGACCTCGGCCCTGCCTATCTTCTTGGTCCATCACAATCACCTCGTGGTGATCCGAGAGGTGGTCGCTGTCGATATGGTGTGTGGTGAAGCCTGTCCAAAGCGGTGAAAAACTGACCCCAAGGGTACATTCAGCCATGCCGTAGCAGGCTAGGAGTGCGCGGCGATCAAAACCGGCCGGCTCCATCAATTCGGCGAAATACTCTAAGGTTTGTGGGTGGATCATCTCAGCGCCGATACCTGCTATGCGCCAATTACTGAGGTCGTAAGTTGAAATATCACTGGAACGTACCCGGCGAGCACAGAGATCGTAACCGAATGAAGGAGCGAAGGAGATAGTGGCGCGGGTCTTGGTCATCAATGATAACCACTGGCGTGGCCGCATGGCGAACTCGCGGGTGTCTAGATAGTCGATGGAAATCTGGGCAGCCATGGGAACCAATACGAAACCGACCAAGCCCATATCGTGGTAGAAAGGTAACCAAGACATCATACGGTCTGAACCGCTCATTTTCAGGCCATGTGAGACGATGCCGTGCAGATTGGCCATAGCGGTGCGGTGTTTGATGACGACACCTCGGGGGAAGCGCGTGCTGCCGGAGGTGTACTGGATATAGGAAATATCGTCAGGTTCAGCCTGATGCAGAGGTTGTACATCGGTGGGCAGTGCATAAAATGCCTCTGGAGCGTCCACCATGCGCATGGAAAGACCTTCACTAGCCTCCTGCAGGAAAGAAACGTACCCTTCCGAGGCCATACCAATCTCGGCGTCGCTGGCTTCCAGAAGCTGCTTCAACTGGGCCACGTAAGCACAGTGAGCGCCCACTTTTACGGAGGCTGGCAGTGTTACTGGAATTAGGCCAGCGTATTGACAGGCATAAAAAAACCGAATGAATTCAGGGGTTGTTTCTGCGATAAGTGCAACGCGATCGCCTTTTGTCAGGCCCAGCCCCATTAACTTATGCGCTAGCTCAATGGCCTGCAGGCGCAGCTCGCGGTAAGGAATACTGGCGTAGATGTCACCTCGGCCGGTGTAGAAGTTTGAGCCGGTGTCGCCCTGAGCCGCATAGTCGAGTGCTTCGGTTAATGTAGCGAAATCGGCTGGGCGAAATGGCGTTAGATGGCGTGTGGGTGTGGCAATGACGTTTACATGTGACAATGTAGATTCCTCGTTTTCGGCGATCTGTCCGCCTCGCAACTCTTCGAAAATAGACACTAACTACCGCTTCAGTAGGCAGTAATAAAGCGCATTTCAAAAATATCTAAGTGCCGTTTTGTTGTTGTTTATGCATGTAGATATACATGTTGGCACCCTTTGTTCAGGGCCCGGAAAAGAGCGGCCTGATGAAAGGGTATCCTACCATTTGGGGCTTTCGTACTTATAGGAAATAATACCGCTGGCTAGTGGGAACAATCCCATTGAAAGATTCTAGAGGCCATTGCGCGGGCTCCTGCGGGGAGGCTAGAGCCGCCTTAGAGGTTGTCGAGTTAGGGCAGCTGTCGAGGTAAAATTGGGCATTATTTTATCTTAACTAATTGTTTTTAAAGTATTATTTTAGTATTTTTGCCGTGTCAGAGGTCAAGGTATTCACCGCGTATGCTTCAAGGCGATTTTTTGTGCAAGGACGCTGATCGAACACCGGGACGAGCTCGGGCTAGCCTCAGTCGGGTTAGTGTGGGACGCTCATGTGTCAGAGCCCTGAGCCCTCCACCACGCCTGGAACATAAGGACTGACCATATCAGCTCAGAGTGATTGGCCCAGCCATAAAGATGCTGATGCCAGGCATCTCGGATGCTCGTCACGTCGAAAATGCCCTGGTCTGTCAGAGTCCTCTCTGAGATTAGATCTTCGGCCCAATCCCTAAGCGGGCCTACGAGCCACTCCTTGATCGGTACGCTGAAGCCCCGTTTTGGCCGGTCAATCAAGGCCGGCGGAACATACCGCCCCAACAGGTCTCTAAGCACGCGTTTACCCGTGTTACCGTCAAACAGATACGGGCTAGGTAGCGACCAAGCCAGTTCGAGCACCCGATGATCGAGCAGAGGTGCTCTTGCCTCAAGTCCCACTGCCATACTTGCTCGGTCAACCTTGACCAGAATGTCGTCTGGTAGATAGCCCGTGTAATCATAGTGGAGCATAGCCAGCAGTGGGTCCTGAACATCTGCCCAGTAGGATGGGTCAGACAGTGGCGTTGCAGGATTGACCGCCCCGGAGACAAATTGGTCTATGGCTAGACACTTGTTGAACTTATTGGCCAGTATCTGCTGCGGAGAATTGGCAGCCCAGTTACACGAGCGCTGGCTGATTTTTCCAAGTTTGCGCGTCCAGCGCGGTACATTCATACCTTTGTCGGCATAGTTTTTCGCGTAGCGCCAGCTCCCTGTTCCCAGCGCACTCGTCACTGGACGGGCAATACTCTTGGCGCTCTCTGGTATACGTTGCATATCACGCCAGTGATTCAAGCAGTTTCTATATCGTCGATAGCCGGCCATTTGTTCATCACCACCGTCTCCGGTCAGGACGACTTTAAGTTGTTCTCGAGCTAGTTTGCAGACTAGGTAGGTGGGAATCTGCGATGAATCTGCGAAGGGCTCGTCGTAAATATGGGGCAACTGTTCAACCACATCCAGTGCCTGATCAGGTGTGACATACATCTCATGGTGATCGGTTTTGAGGTGTTTTGCCACCGCAGAAGCGTACTCCGCTTCATTATATTTCTCTTCCCAAAACCCGATGCTGAACGTCTTGACGGGTCGGTCTGACACCTTCTGCATGAGTGCGACGATCATCGAAGAGTCGATGCCGCCAGAGAGTAGCGCTCCGAGCTCAACGTCTGCCACCATGCGGTCTCCGACCGCCTGCTGCAGCACCCCATCAAGCTTATTGATGGCACCGTCATAACTCCCTGTGAATCTATTTTTCTCTCCGTGCTCGGCGATGGCTTTCGCGGACCAGAATTGGGTCGGGTGCGCGTCCCAAGGCTTACAATCCTGAGGTATCTTTAGCAGACTGCCCGGGGGAAGTTTGCGTACCTTTCGATAGATAGAATTGGGCTGGGATACCCATCCATATTGCAGATACTGCCCCAGGGCGTCGCGATCCAGGCCATTTTCGAAATCTGGATGTTGGCGCAAGGCTTTGAGCTCTGAACCGAACAGGAAGCTGTTGCCGCACCAGCCATAATATAGTGGCTTTTTTCCTATCCGGTCTCGCGCCAACCATAGGCAGCGCTCCTTTCGGTCCCACAGTGCTAGCGCAAACATACCTTCGAGCTTGCCTACGGCTTTTTCTACACCGAAGTGCTGCACGGCTGCCAAAATTACTTCCGTGTCAGAGTGCCCGCGGTAGGGGTAAGCCGATAGGCCGTGTTCTTGCCGCAGTCGGGGGAAATTATAGACTTCACCATTGAACGACAGTACGTAGCGGTCCGAGGCTGATACCATGGGCTGAGCGCCGGCCTCTGACAGATCGACGATGGACAGGCGGCGATGGCCAAGCGCCAGAGGAAACGCAGGATCCACCCAAACGCCACCCGCATCGGGGCCGCGATGAATGAGGGTGTCAGCCATCGTTTGACAGCGTCGGGCAAGGTCTGCTCGGGCGCCGCCTTTATACTGAATAAAACCGGTAATTCCACACATGGCAATTCGCCTCTTATTTTCGGCTTGCGGCTTGAGACACGACATTATCAAGCAGAGTAAGATAATTGCTGACAGCGCGGTCAACAGAGAAATCTTCCGCTCTGCCTATTAATATTTCTTTTGGCGTGGGGCTGTCTAGTTCAGCGAGAATAGCCTTTGCCATTTCATCTGCATTACCGATACTGACTAGAGTGCCACATCTTCCGTCCTCAAGGATTTCTCTTGAACCCCCTGGGCAATCGGTACTGATGACTGGGCATCCGCAGGCCATAGCCTGAATGAGCACACCGGGTAGGCCCTCATACTCTGATGATAATACGAGTGCAGAGGCCCGAGCCATGTACTGAAAAGGATTTTTTACAAATCCGGGCATATAGACATCGGCCTGAATGCCCAGATTGCATGCCAACTGTTCAAGCTCCTCTCGTAGCCGACCTTCTCCCAAGATGACCAACCGCGCTTCCCTGTCTGCGCGGACGCCCGCAAATGCACGGATTAAGGTGGCGAAGTCTTTCTGTTCGGTTAGTCGTCCCGCTGCCAGAATGATCGGCGCTGCACCGCGAATAAACCATGTGTGCTCTAGCGCCTCTTGTGCGTGGGCGCGCAGAGTGTCATCTACCACCGGATTATGAACCGCGGTCACAGAATCTCTCGGTAATCCAATAGTTGTGATCAACTCGTTGGCCACATGATTCGATACTGCTATGACACGATCCGCTTTGGGGTAGATTCGCCGCACGATCTCGGGTAGATAGCGCCATCGCCATTTGCGAAAATTAGATGGCGCTGCACAGTAAGTCGACAGCGCAATACGCTCGCTCACGACGACAGGCACGTCAGAGCCTGACAGTTGCTTCGCCCAGATTGCTGAAAGGTTGGCGTAGGGAAGAGCGGATAAGATGACGTCAGGCTGGTTGTCCGCTATATAGCGTTGCAAGGACCGAATTCGCGCAACCTCTGGGGAGATTTTTTTCGCCAGCAAAACTGGGCGTAGTAAGGCGAGAAAGTCGCCTAAATTGGCACTCGCGGCGATCCAGCGGGCCCACAAATTACGGCTAGCGTGCAACTCAAACATGGTTGCGCCGGCCGGTATATTATCAAGGTATGCACCCTTTGCCTGACATAGCACAAGCTCAACCTTACGTCCCTGTGCTAGGAAGCCTTCGGCTAAATTCAACATTGACCGTTCAGCACCGCCACCCTCAAGTGATGGAAGAAACACTGCGATCTTTTCGGCTCGTATGCTCGTATGCGAATCTGTTGGCATCAGTTCATGCGCTTGTCTGGGCAGAAGTAGGGGGCTGGGTATGAAAGCGGGAACTTGATGGCCCACTTTGATAGCTTATTAAAAGGGCTAATGGGAACCAGAATAACATCCACTGGTCTCTGGGTCGCTCAATAAGCGTATCGACCCCCGTCATCATGGTGCAGGCTGCGAATAAGAGAATACAAAAAACACTGAAATCGCCCTGTTGCTTTCCACGCGACCAAGCGTAGCGAAAGGCGACAGCGAACAGCAAGAGAAACATAATCACTCCTACACTGCCTCCCTTCCAGAACACCTGCAGATAGGCATTATGCGCTGTTTCATAGGCAATCCCTGCCGCTTCAACGGACATTGGCGATATAAAACCCTGTCCGAAGAAAGGCGTGGACCTGGCCTCATTCCATACCCCCTCCCAAATGAGTGGCCGCAACCCCAGGCCTCTTTGTAATGCACCTTCTAGTACCTCAGGAAAAGTCAGCAATAGCAGGCCCAGAAGGAGAGCAAAGGACGCTGCGTACAGCATGCTCTGCTTCTTAGATGTCAACCCGATCAAGCCCAGTAAGGCTATGAGTAATGCAACAAAGGCGGTTCGACTTTGGCCAAACCACATGACACAGATAAATGCTGCGATGGCCATGAGAAATAGCAATTTTGACGTCCTCTGGGGAGCTTGCGTGATGAAAAAGGCTGCCAGTAGTGCAAATGCGCCATAGACATTGGCAAACTCATTGATGTTCGTTAAAGCGCCAATAGCGATCAATCGCGTTGCCGGAAACGGATTATGGCTATAAAAAATGAGAATGCTCACTACTGCCGTCACGGCAGCGAACAGCGTGGCAGCCTTTAACATACGTTCGAATAAACAGTGGTTCCAGTGCACTAGAAAGTGCGTAACAGCAAGAAAACTGATGATGTGTGCTGCGATTGTGGCCTTTTGGCCAAGCCGGTACGCGTCCAGCGGGTCACTCCAGAGTCCTGCAAGCAGGAGATAAACGATGTAGGCGACGATGGCTTGGAATACGGGGTGCTTCCAGATTTCTCTGATACTTCCGACGACGATAAAAAGGCTTAAAATAAACACAACTCGAGCGTAAAATTGATAAGGCTTACTGTAGTCATCAAAAATAAAATAGCTGCATAAGAATACCCCATAGGCTGCTAGTAACAGGAAAGGGAATGCTCGCCTTAAATAACCTGAGGAATTCAATGCTGTATTTTCACTGGATATAGAAGCCCGTTCAGCGTGTTCCGAAATCACGTGGTACCAATGCCATTGGATCATGCGACGGAGGGCGGTATTATACACAGAAGGGCTCTTTGTCGGCACTATTAGTCTTTTTTAAGGTCTACTATCAGCTGTATACTGTGATCTTTTGAGCACGTAGAGCGCGGTAAAACAAGGCAGCCATGAGCCAAAATAACAATGTGCCCATCTCTGTGGAGGTGGTGACCGGGGCCAAGGCGTTGCGCCAGTTTTTGGCTCTACCTCATCGTATTTATGCGTCTGATCCTGCCTGGATTGCGCCGCTCGACTTCATGAAACGTGAGCAGCTTTCCAAGGCCAATCACTTTTTCGAACACGCCCGCTGGCGAGCTTGGATTGCCTATAGAAACGGTATCCCAGTGGGACGAATCACCGCACAGATTGACGAAATGCACCTGCAGCAACACGCCGACGCTGCCGGATATTTCGGCATGCTGGAGGCGGATGATGACCCGGCTATATTCTCGGCCCTGTTTGGCGCAGCCGAAGACTGGCTGAGAAGTGAGGGCATGCAGCAGGTGCGCGGCCCGTTTAATTTGCACGTCAATGATGAGGTGGGGCTGCTAGTAGATGGGTTCGCCACGCCCCCCTATATATTAATGGGACATGCGCGCCAATGGTACGGGGCCGCGGTGGAAGCTCAGGGTTATGTGGGGGCGAAAGACCTTTTGGCTTATCAGGTACGTCCTGACTTTGAGGCTCCCCGTGTTATGGAGCGGCTGGCCAGTAGAGTCTCTCAGCGGGTAAAAGTTAGGCCTATAAGACGCAAGCAGCTGCTGGAAGACGCCCGCATAATGCTGGAAATTTTCAACGATGCGTGGCAGAACAATTGGGGTTTTGTGCCACTGGCAGAGGCCGATTGGTTTGAAACGGTGTCAACCCTGACCAAGCTGATGCCCGATGACTATATCCAGATCGCAGAGTATGACGGCGAGCCGGTTGCTTTCATTGTGGCGCTGCCGAATCTTAACGAGGCTGCCCATGACCTTAATGGCCGTTTGTTGCCCTTTGGTTGGGCCAAGCTCCTTTGGCGCCTTAAGGTGCGTCATCCCAAAACAGCCCGCGTCCCCCTGATGGGCGTTAAGCAGAGTTTTCAGCATTCTCGCCTCGGCCCGACTCTGGCTTTCATGGTCATAGACGCTGTGCGCAAGGCGTTACAGACCCGCGGTGTAAAGGATGTTGAGATGGGTTGGATACTTGAGGATAACGACGGCATGCGCAGTATCATTGAAACCATTGGCGGCGTCGCGTATAAACGTTACCGCGTATATCAAAAAGAATTGTAGTTATGCAGCTTGATCCTGAATCACATCAAATGGTCGCCATCGTGCTGGCAGGCGATCGCACCAAGGCAGACTCATTGATCAATCATACCAAGGCCGGCAGCAAGGCCATGATTGATTTAGATGGCACACCTATGGTGCGCAGGGTACTCGACTCCCTGCGTGTTTCACGTGTTGTGAGCAGAATTTATATGAGCGGGCCTGAGCCCAGTGAGGTCGCTACTGATCCGGCCCTGCAAAAGTGGGTTGACGATGGCGAAGTGAGCTGGAGTGAGCCCGGTGCCAGCCCTAGTTCCAGTGCCTATGATGTTATGTCGCGTTTGGGTCCGGAAGATGCGGTACTGCTGACGACTGCCGACCACCCGCTGCTGACGCCTGAAATTGTTGATGCATTCGGCCGCCAGAGCCTGGCAGACGATGTTGATGTCACGGTGGGTCTAGCGCCCTACGCACTGGTTGCTGAGGCCTATCCCGGCATACGTAAAACGGTGCTGCACTTCAGTGACGGGGATTTCTGCGGCTGCAACCTGTTTGCCTTCATTACCCCGGAAGGACGCCGCGCTGCCAAGTTCTGGCGCAAGATCGAACAAGAGCGCAAGAAGCCACTGGTGGTCATTGGCTTGCTAGGGTGGTGGGCAGTCATACGTTATCGCTTCGGATTCTTGTCCCTTGAAGAGGCGCTGGCCAAACTGAGTAAGCGTCTGGGACTGCGCATGCGTGCGGTCATTCTGCCTTACGCGAATGCCGCTATCGACGTTGATTCAATCGCTGACTTGATGTTGGTCAAGGGCGCGCTGGCGAAAGCGGCGGAAGAAGACGCCTGATAAAGGACTAATGACTGCGATTGATTTGCAGCGTTCTGTTTGTTCCTTCACAAAACTCTCCCACTGCAGGTCGGTAGCGTCGCGAATTGATGCTGACCTGCCAGCCTCCGCTAATGCGTTCTATTTGATAGCGGTTGTAATGAGCGATATCTGCCCCGTGCAGTCCCAGGGCAGAGGCCGACGGCACAGCGATAATGGGCAAGTAGCCATGGTGAGTCTGTAGTTCGTTGTAATGTGCGCGATGCCCGTGTCCGTGTAAAACCAGTTCGGCGCCATTTTCTTCCAGCAGAGCCTGTATTTCGGGCGCATTCGTCAAGCGTTTACGCCACTTTTCTTTTCCCACCACGGGACAATGATGCAAATAGACGACCCGAAACAGACCTGCATCCGCCGTACGTTGCAATAGCGCGGGTAGTTTGCTCAATTGCTCGCTATCGATTGTGCCTGTGGCCATAAGCGGTGGTTTGGGGCAAGCACTGGATAAGCCGATAAAGGCGATGGCCCCGCGCACTCTGAGGCTGGGGAAGCCCACTGTTTCTTGGGCGATGCTGAGGCCGCTGTCTGAGGACATATAGTCCTGCCATAAGGCCAAGGTCTCGCGCCAGGGTGCCGCAACACAGACATCATGATTGCCCGGCACCAGCGCTATTTTGTCGGGCTTACCCAGTTCCTGCAGCCATTGTCTGGCCTGCTCGAACTCCTGTGGCAAACCGATATGGGTCAGGTCGCCGGTGACGAGTAGTTGATCGAGTTCCGATAATGCTAGGTCGCGCTGCAGTGCTTCGAGAACTTCCTTGCGGTGCTCGAAGCGGCGCTTTCTGCGCCAAGACAGGTAGCCAAGACCTCGCTTACTGAAAAGGTCGCGCCTGCGCACGCCTTCTAGGGAAGTGAGGTGAGGATCAGAGAGTTGTGCGAAGCACTGCGGCATAGCTTGATGTTCCTCGTCGCCGATCATTATAGCATTTACCGATCAGCGCCTGACATCGCAGCCAATAATGCACGCCTAGTTTGGTGTTAAGCGCGGCGGATGGAGGCCCCCAGCTGTGCAAGTTTGGTGTCGATATTGGCGTAACCACGGTCAAGATGATAGACACGGTCAATGACAGTTTCACCCTCTGCGGCCAGAGCAGCAATGATTAATGAGGCAGACGCGCGTAAGTCAGTGGCCATGACCTGAGCGCCCTGCAGTCGCTGTCGGCCGCGCACAATGGCGGTTCGGCCCTGCAATTCAATATCAGCCCCCATGCGTTGTAGCTCGGCGACATGCATAAAACGGTTTTCGAAGATGTTTTCTACTACCGTGGCAGAGCCTTCGGCTAACGCGTTGAGCGCCATGAATTGGGCCTGCATGTCGGTGGGGAAAGCTGGGAAGGGTGCTGTGTGTATATTGACCGCCTTGCAGCGCCTGCCGCCAGTGTCGAGACGAATCCAGTCGGGCCCCAGTTTCAGCCGGCAGCCCGCCTGTTCAAGTTTGCCTAAGACGTGTTGTAAAAAGTTGGGGTTGGTCTCCAGCACGGTGATATCGCCCCGCGTAGCAGCGGCAGCGGCCAGAAAGGTCCCGGTTTCTATGCGGTCAGACGGCACCTTGTGGGTGGCGCCGTGCAGGTGTTTGACGCCTTCGATGGTAATGGTGCTGGTGCCGGCGCCGGTAATGTGGGCGCCCATAGATTGCAGTAACCGTGCCAGATCGCCTATTTCCGGCTCCATCGCACAGTTTTTGAGAGTTGTTACGCCCTCAGCCAGAGTAGCGGCCATTAAGAGATTTTCAGTGCCCGTGACTGAAGGGACATCAAACGCGAAATGTGCTCCTCGCAAACGCTTAGCCTTGGCTTTGATGTAGCCCGCCTCGATGCGGATGTCTGCGCCCAGTGCTTCCAGTCCAACAATATGCTCATTTACTGGCCGCGAACCGATGGCGCAGCCTCCGGGCAGTGATACATCGGCTTCCCCAAAGCGAGCCAGCAGTGGGCCGAGCAGAAGGATCGATGCGCGGATGGTCTTTACCAGCTCATAGGGTGCTCGCACCGAATGTATTTGGTTGCTGTCGAGGACCAATTCGGTGCCAGAGCGCTCCACTTGCGTGCCGAGCAGTTCCAACAGCTGTAACGCTGTGCCTATATCACGCACATCCGGTAGATTACTGATGTGCAAGGGCTCGGCACTGAGCAAAGAGGCGGCAATAATCGGGAGTGCAGCATTTTTTGCACCTGCCACTGTGACTTCACCACGCAGTGGACCGTTACCCGTGATAAAAATTTGTTCCATCAGTGTGACCGAGTGCCGGTGATGAGGCCGGCAGCTTTGAGGTCGGCATAGGCGGCGATGATGGTATCGATCTGCGCGCTCGTATGGGCTGCGCTGACGCTATTGCGCAGCAGGAAATTGCTCGAAGGTGAGGCCGGCGGAATGACTAGGTTGACGTACACTCCGGCCTCCATCAACGCCTTCCAGCAGTCGATTGTACGTGAGCGATCCTCCATTGCCACCGCAACTACCGGGCTGGGGGTAGGGCCCAGCGGCAGCCCGATAGCCTTTAACCCCTGATAAAGACGGTTACAGTTGTCCCACAATTTTGCCTGTAATTCCGGTTCAGCGGCAGTTATGCGCAACGCTTCACGTGTGGAGGCGATGACAGAAGGTGAGGACGATGCGGTGAAAATATAGGAGTTGATACAAAAGCGAATAGCTGCTAATTCTGCATGCCGGCTGACACAAAACCCACCGATGGCGCCTAGGCTCTTACTGAACGTCCCGCAAAAAAAGTCGACATCCGCTTCCACTCCAGCGGCTTGGGCTGCACCTCGCCCGGAAGCACCCATGACGCCCATGGAATGTGCTTCGTCTACAAACAGATAGCCGCCGTACTCGCGTTTCACTGCAGCAATTTCCTGCAGTGGGGCGACATCGCCTATCATAGAATAAATGCCTTCAGCGATAATTAACGTCTGATTAGCACGATCACCCAGCCGGCGCAGTCGTTTGGCAAGGTCCTCGGGATCGCTGTGCTTGAAACGTATAACCTCCGCACCGCTCATTTTGACCCCAGTGTAAATACTAGCGTGGCTGTCTGCATCAAGGAGAATAACATCTCCAGGGCCGGCCAACGTGGCGCACATGCCCATGGTTGCCGTATAGCCCGTGGAGAATACGATTGCGTTGTCTACGCCGTAGAACTGTGCTATCTCGGTTTCCAACGCTTGATGTTCAGCGAAAGAGCCGTTGGCGAGTCGGGACCCGGTGGTGCCCGTCCCCCAGCGTGCTGTGGCGTCTTGGGCGGCTTTAATGCAGCGCGGATCAAAAGACAGACCGAGGTAATTGTTAGTGCCCGCGAGGATAACGTTACGACCTTGCACTACGCCCTCTGTGGCAGACAGAATTTTTTCGGTAACGGCGCCAAAGGGCTCAACGTTGCGCTCTGCGAGCTCGGCCTGAAAGTCAGCCATAGGTTTAAATTTGTCGAACATCATGGTTTTGATCTGCCTCGGGAATTCACCAGTGACGCCTAGAGATTGAGTTGTCTGACCTTGGTTGCCAGGTCACCAATCGTGTTGACGTCAGGAAGGATATTTAAGGGAATGGATATATCAAAATGATCCTCGATTTTTTCGATAAACTCCATCACTTCTAGGGAGCTAAGTCCCATATCTGCCACCAGCGAAGTGTTTTCAGACAAAACCAGCTTATTTTTATTCTGTGATTCGAGCGCGCTGCAGAGGAAGTTGAGGTATTCCGGATAATCGATCATTTTGTTGCTGCTCTTGCGTCGATCAAGGTAAGTCGCTAGATTTCAGAGGCTTAAACTATACCGACGGAATAATAGTAATGCCAGTGATTTGGTTGATAGACGCTTATCGCGCAGGAGAGCGTGGGCAGGTGCGTGCCTTAGTTGATGCACTAGGTTGGCCCTGCGAGGTTAAAGTGCTGAGCTATCGCAGTCATGTGTTTTTACCGCATGTATTGGGCCAGTCCACCCTGCAAGGTATTACCTCCGAGTCCGCTGCGACACTCAGTGCGCCTTGGCCTGATCTGGTAATCAGTAGTGGCGTGCGCAATGAGCCAATCTGTCGTTGGATTCGAGCCCAATCAGGAGGGCGAGCACGTTATGTGCATGTTGGGCGACCTTGGGGTGCATTGGATTCTTTTGATCTGGTGATTACCACGCCGCAGTATCGCGTGCCGCATCACCCCAAAGTGTTAAACAATATGCTGACTCTGCACAGTGTCGCAGCGCCGCGCTTGGCGCAGGCTCGAATCCAATGGGAGGCAGCGTTTGCTGACCTGCCAAGTCCGCGTTTCGCGGTGATGGTGGGTGGTGACAGCGGTCCCTTCACGCTGGGGCCGCATGCGGCAGCCCGTTTGGGCGCGGAAGCATCCCGCATGGCGAAAGCTCACGGCGGTTCACTGCTGGTCTCCACCAGTTCGCGCACCAGCTCGGCGGCACAGGACGCACTCCAGTCTGCTATTACCGTGCCGAGCTACTTTTATCGCTGGCCGGGCAGAGGTTTGGACAATCCCTACGAGGGTATTTTGGCGTGGGCTGATCGTTTGATTGTCACCGGTGATAGTATCGCAATGTTGTCGGAGGCCTGCGCCACGGGTAAGCCGATGGCCATATTTGATCTCGGTGGCATGCGTGAGCTTCCTGATCGAACGACTAGGGATTTTCGCTTAGGAGGTGCGCTTTATGCGGCACTGCTGCGCTGGTTCTGGCAGCCGCTGAGTCGAGATATTACTCTGGTACACAGTCAATTGCATGAATTAGGCTGTGCCACCTGGATGGAGGAAGCGCTGATTATGCCAAGGGTGCCAGCGCAGACCGACCTGCAACGCGCTGTCGTGGCCGTGCATAAGCTATTTGGCGAGGGCTGACTGCTCTTCATGAGGTAATATGCTGGCAGTGCCATCGCCCATCTTATAGACGTAATCCGCCGCCTGCACCATGGCGCGATTATGCGAAATAGCCAATATGGTGAGTTGCCCTTTCAGGCCCCCCAGGGTTTGGCAGATAGCATCCTCGCTGTCGCGATCTAAGGCGCTGGTGGCTTCATCGAGCACTAAAAGGCTTGGCCGGTTGACCAGCGCTCTAGCGATTACGATACGCTGGCGTTGACCACCGGAGAGCTTCCCCCCCCTTTCGCCGACCATTGTAGCCAGACCTTCTGGCAGCCCCGAAACGAACTCCCAAGCATCCGCAGCGCGCAGCGCCTGCTCCGCATCGCTGATGCTGAGTTTGGGGTCGCCTAGCGTCACATTATGCAAAATGCTGTCATGCAGTAGGATAGTGTCCTGTGGTACGTAACCTATCATGTTGCGCCATAGCCTGAGATCGATATCCCGCAACGGGGTTCCATCGATCAGAATCTCGCCCTTCTTAGGCTGCAGCAGACCTATCGTCAAATCGACAATCGTCGTTTTTCCCGCGCCAGAAGATCCGACCAGTGTTGTTAATGAGCCCGCTTTAATCTGTAAGGATAAGCCGTTGAATACAGGGTGCCGCTCGTCGTAATCAAAAGTGACGTTGGCGAAGTCGATGGCTGTTTCAAAGTGTGGGCTGACGTC
>CAJXWP010000022.1 GCA_913062625.1 uncultured Haliea sp.
TATCAGCAATCGTAAAATGGTCGCCTGCCAGCCAAGTTGATGTGGCAAGGTGTGCGTCCAGTTGCGGCAAAATATGGCGTATTTGCATTAAGCCGCGTTCCGCCAGCTCAGGTATTTGGGGGGTGTCTAACGTCCCTGGCAGCGCCCGATTGTGAAAATTTTTGCCCTTGTTGCGCAGGGCGCTGGCGATAGCCACCATCAGGCCTTGGAATAGCCTGTGGCACCAGCTGACGGCCTGAGCCCGTTCCAGTGGCGTACTCCCCATAAGCGGGTGCTCGGGATAGAGTTCTTCCAGATAAGAGAACATGCCGATCACTTCTGTTAGCACCGTGCCGTCGTCTAGCACTAGCGCGGGTAGGGTGCATGCAGGGTTGATCTGCCGGTAACGGCCATTCAGTTGCTCAGCGGTCATCATATCGATCTGCTGCGTGTCGATCTCAATGCCTTTGAGCTTGAGGAAAAGCATGAGCCGCTGGGGGTTGGGGGCAGGGTCATACGTATAAAGTTTCATTGATAGCCTTTTTCAGAGCACGTATTACTGGCTAGAAAATCTGCATAAAGCGACCAGCCAAGGAACCACTAGTGTGTCGCTTTTTTTTATCTCGGACAATAGTTTCAATCATCACGTTTTATCGCTCAGCATATTTGGCTATAATGCCAACCGAATCAACCGAGGAACTCGCCGTGACTAATCCTATAGCCTTTAGCTTTTTAGTTGTCCTGCTGGCCAGCAACGCGTTTGCTGCAGATTTGACCAATGCCCAGCGCAACGCCATCGTGGAGCGAATTAAGCCGGTTGGCGAATCCTGTGTGGAAGGTGACAGCACCTGCGCGGCAGCGCCTGCTATGGTAGTCAGCGCAGAACCGCGCTCCGGGGAAGACGTTTATAACACAGCCTGCATGGCCTGCCACAGCAGTGGTGCCGCGGGTGCGCCTAAATACGGTGATGCCGTGGCTTGGAGTGGTCGAATTGCCAAGGGTATGCCAGCTCTATACGCTACGGGTGTAGGGGGTGTCCCTGGTACTGGCATGATAGCCAAGGGGGGATGTATGAGTTGTTCTGATGAAGATGTGTATGCTGCCGTGGACTACATGGTTGCTGGTAGTCAGTAAAAAGGCGCCTGTTCAGGCGAATAAATCTTTAAGTCCTGCCAACGTTTCCTGGCCGCGCTCCTCATTGTCTTCTTGAGTGCCCTGACCGCCGCCCTGCCATTGCAGATCGTCTTGGGGTAATTCCTCTATAAAGCGGCTGGGCTCACAGTTGATAGTTTCGCCGAATTGGCGACGTTTCAGAGCCATGGTCATGCTTAAAGTTTGCTGCGCTCTCGTGATACCGACATAGGCCAGTCGACGTTCTTCCTCAATATTATCTTCTTCGATACTCGCGCGGTGGGGCAGTATTTTCTCCTCCATGCCGATGATGTAGACGTGCGGGAACTCTAGGCCTTTGGCGGCATGCAGCGTCATCAGCTGAACACTTTCAGGCCCTTTTTCTTCCTCGTCTTGTTGCTCCAGAAGGTCTCGCAGCACCAGGCGGGAGATCGCCTCGTCCAACCCAACCTGTTCGCTTGACATAACCCGCTGTAAGCCATCGATCAAAAAATGGACATTACCCATGCGCCGTTCTGCCACGTCCTCGCTGGAGCTGAGTTGGTCAAGCCAGCCCTCATAGTCAATGTCGCGTATCATTTGGCGCACACCTGAGACGCTGTCGTAGCCGTCGCAGCTGCGACGTACACCATCCATCCATTGACGAAACTCGCGCAGGCGCTTGAGTCCAGCCTCAGGCACCTCATTCGAATCAATGCTGCTACAGGCCTGATTTAGGCTGCAACGATTAGCGAGTGCGAAATTACCTAAAGCTTCAAGTGTCGAGGTGCCCAGCTTGCGTCTGGGTACGTTGGCAATACGTAAAAATGCGTTGTCGTCGTTCTCGTTTATGATGAGACGCAGGTAGGCCATGATGTCCTTCACCTCATTGCGGGCGAAGAACGACGTTCCCCCACTGAGATGGTAGGGCACCTGCTGCTGTTGCAGCGCCAACTCGATCAAGCGTGATTGATGGTTCCCTCGATACAGGATGGCATAGTCACCAAAGCGTGTGCGCCTGCGCAACTTGTGGTCGAGAATTTCTGCAACAACCTGATCCGCCTCATGTTGCTCGTCGCTGCAGCGAATAATGCGTATCGGCTCACCGTAGCCTAGTTCACTCCACAGCTGTTTGTCGAACACGTGAGGATTGTTGGAAATCAGGGTGTTTGCGGCCTTGAGGATGCGGGCCGTTGAGCGATAGTTTTGTTCCAGTTTGACAATTTTCAGGCCGGGAAAATCCTCCTGCAGTTGCACCAAGTTCTCGGGCCGGGCACCGCGCCAAGCATAAATGGATTGGTCATCATCGCCTACTACCGTAAGCCCGCTGCCAAGGCCTATCAGCTGTTTTACCAGTAGATACTGGCTGGAGTTGGTGTCCTGATATTCATCGACCAGCAGGTAGTGGATCTGGTTCTGCCACTTTTCCAAAATGGCAGGAGAGTGCTCAAAGAGTATTGTCGGGAGCAGGATCAAGTCGTCGAAATCAAGCGCATTATAGGCCTTCAGCGCACGTTTGTAGCGCAGGTAGGCTTGGGCGCACAGCATATCGGCTGGACTGGTGGCATTCGCCAGCGCTTGCTCTGGCAGCACGCGATCATTTTTCCAGCTGGAGATACGCTGCGCGATGGTGTTCGTTTGATCGCCCTCAGCACCGTGCTCCTGAATCAGGAGATCGCGTATCAGTGTGCGGGTGTCCTCCCCATCGAAGATGGAAAAACCCGATTTAAGCCCTAGCTCTTTGCGCTCGGTGCGAATGATTTTCAGGCCTAATTGATGAAAAGTGCTGACCGTGAGGCCTTCCCCTGCATTGCCGCGCAACAGCTTGCCTATCCGTTCCTTCATTTCCCGTGCTGCTTTATTGGTAAACGTTACCGCTGCAACGTGGCAGGCGTTAATGCCGCAGGTACCCACTAAATAGGCGATTTTTTGAGTAATAACACTGGTTTTACCGCTGCCAGCACCGGCGAGAACCAGCAGGGGACCGTCGATATAGCGCACGGCCTCACGTTGTCGGAGGTTGAGCTGCGGCACGCGCTCAGTGATTCCTGGTGACTTTTGCGACCGAGCTTGCGGTGGCGGTGAGAAGTCCAGCGCTGTTGTACAGTCGGCCTTCTAAAAAGGCCGTTTTATAGCTGCATTTGATAATCTTACCGATCGCCCGCAGACAGCCTGCCCGGGTGGGTTCAAGATAGGTTGTGTTGATATCGAGGGATGAGAGCCCACTTATATCTTCGCTTGAAGCGAATACAGCATGGCTCATTGCCGCGTCCAACATCACCGTGATAAATCCGCCCTGCACTACGTCGATGGAATGGCAGAAGTCCTTGCTGATGATAAATTCAAAGCTACAGGAATTTTCTTGCTGATCGACAGCAACAACTGTACCGCCTAACATTTGAATAAAGCTGGGACGGTGTGTATTGAGCCTTTCAATGACCGACGACGCGCTCATTGAAGAATGTTTCCGCATGAATGCGCTGGCATCACAGGGGTTATTTTATTCATACGTGCACAAATAGGCCGTCTCTGCGGCCACTTTGACTTTGAACGTTTTGTGAGCGGCTACGATAAAATGTTCGCCTGCGCCGTAGGTTGCCCAGTCGTCCGTGCCCGGTAGCTTCACGGTGAGAGCTCCAGTGATAACGGTCATGGTTTCTTTTTGAGTGGTGCCAAACTCGAATTCTCCAATGGCCATCACGCCAATAGACGCGGGAAGCACCGCGGTGTGAAAGGCGATGGAAGCGACCTTGCCATCAAAGTAGTGATTAATGTTAAACATTGAATTCCTTAGCGCATGATATGTAAAAAAATAGGGACCTGATTTTCGCTTCTTTTTGAGGGTAAAGTAAAAAGAAAAATGCTGTGCGGGTGAATTAAACCGACAAAAAGGCCATTGCTGCGTGGCCGATTATCACCTGCACCTGCTTTTTTAGTTTAACTGGCCGTACGCCTACTTAGAATTCCCTTCATGGCCTTGTAGATGAAACACTATCAGGTATGTTTACAGCCTTGAATTTTCCGGTGCTGAGCCTATTGTTATGCGCCCATAGACTGAACACGTGAGGTACTGCATGAGTAACGACGCTTTTATCTACGATGCGATTCGCACCCCTAGGGGCAAGGGTAAGCCTGGTGGCGGCCTATACGAAGTGAAGCCGATTGACCTCGTTACCAATTTACTGGAGGAGATGAAGACACGCCATGAACTGGATACTACCCAGGTGGAGGATGTAGTTATTGCCACGGGTGAACCGGTGAATGAGCAGGGGCAGAATATCGCTAAGACGGCCCTGGTCTACTCCAGTTGGGATGACGTGACCGTTGGAGCGCAACTGCATCGTTATTGCGCCGGGGGGCTGGATGCAGTCAATACCGTCGCGATGAAAATAATGTCTGGAATGGAGTCCATGGGCGCGGCAGGGGGTGTAGAGAGTATGTCGCGCCTTGGCATCGGTGCCAGCGGGGCCGCTGCCGGTGATGCCTGGGTGGCGATGAAAAGTTATGGCATCTCGCAGGGTCTGGGCGCCGACTTAATGGCAGGCCTAGATGGTTTTGATCGCGATGACGTAGACCGGTATGCGTGTCAGTCCCAAGCACGCGCCGCTCATGCCCGCGACAGCGGATATTTTGAGAAGTCTCTGGTGCCGGTGAAAGATCTTAACGGTGTGATTGTGCTGGCGCATGACGAATTGATTCGGCCAACGACGGCAGAGGGTCTGGCGAAACTGAGTCCCTCATTCACAATGTTCAACGACTACGGGCACGGAGAGTTTCTCAAGTTTAAGTATCCTCAGATAGAGCGCGTGGACTGTATTCACACCCCGGGCAATTCCTCTGGGGTCGTCGATGGCGCAGCCCTTGTACTGTTGGGCAATCGGCAAGCAGGTGCAGATCAGGGGCTGAAGCCGCGAGCGCGCATTGTGGCGTGTGCCCTGACTGGAACTGAGCCGACGCTTATGCTGGCGGGGCCAGTCCCTGCTGCTCAAAAGGCGCTGCAACTGGCCAGCATGTCGGTCGACGATATTGACCTATTCGAGTTAAATGAGGCCTTTGCGTCTGTAGTGCTTCGCTTCCAGCGAGAGATGGGCGTTGCGGATGACAAAATCAACGTCAACGGCGGCGCCATTGCGATGGGCCATCCTATTGGTGCCACCGGTGCCATGATTCTGGGAACCGTGCTGGATGAGCTGGAGCGTCGCGACCTCAGCACCGCGATGGTAACGCTCTGCGCCGGCGGTGGTATTGGTATCGCTACGATCATCGAACGCGTTTAAACGAACAGAGACTTGAGGCAGATTGGAGTGGAAAGCTAATGAGTTACATACGACTGGAAAAAGACGCAGACGGCATCGTGGAATTGATTTTCGATCAAGACGGCAAGTCTGTAAATGTGATGGGCGATGAATATGCTGAAGCCATGCCCAAAGCGCTGGATGAACTGGAGGCGCAGAAAGGCGAGATAACCGGCGTTTACATCCGCAGCGGCAAGCCCGGTCAGTTTTTTGCGGGGGGTGATATTACGCTTATGCTGGAGATGGATTTGCATCCGGACGATGTCGAGCGCAAGCAAATGCTTGATGGCATTATTGCCGCCAAGGCGCCGCTGCGCAGACTAGAAGCGCTGGGTGTGCCGATTGCGGTGGGTATTAATGGCGCAGCTTTGGGCGGCGGTTTTGAAATCGCCCTAGCGTGCCACCATCGTATTGCGCTAGATGACAAGCGGGTGCAGATTGGTTTGCCTGAAGCCATGCTTGGCCTGATGCCCGGTGCGGGTGGCATTGTGCGGATGGTGCGTTTGCTGGGCATGCAGGATGCCTTGACCTTGATTTCTCAGGGTAAACGACTGAATGCGAGTCGGGCAATTGAAAAAGGTTTGGTCCATGAACTGGCAGCTAATGAAGACGAAATGACCAAAAAAGCCAAGGCGTGGATCAAGGCCAACCCTGAAGCGAAGCAGCCTTGGGAGCTGCCCAGTTACAGTATTCCTGGCGGAGCCCCCGGCGAGCCGGCAACACAAGCATTGACGTATTTTGGTCCGGTCAATGTCATGGTGCAAACCAAAGGCAATATGCCCGCGCAGCAGGTCATTATGGCCGCCGTTATCGATTCTGCCCGCGTTGACTATGACACTGCACACACGATAGAGGCGCGCTACTTTCAGCGTTTGCTGTTGGATCAGGTGGCGCGCAATATGATGACCACTTTTTTCGTGCAAATGAATCAGCTGGATGCCGGCGCCTCACGCCCTGCCGACGTTGCGAAAACCGTTGTCAAAAAACTGGGCATACTGGGGGCGGGTGTGATGGGCGCAGGTATTGCCTTTAATGCGGCGAAGGTGGGTATCGACGTTGTTTTAAAAGACCTCACCCTGGAAAATGCTGAAAAGGGTAAGGCTTATGCCGCTGCTGCCTGCGAAAAAATCCGCAGTATTGACGAGGCGGGGGCGGAAAAACTGCTGGCACGAATTCAGCCTACGGCACAGGTGAATGATCTTGCCGATTGCGATCTGGTGATCGAGGCTGTGTTTGAGGACCGCGGCGTGAAAGCGGCAGTGACGAGGGAGACTGAAGGGGTATTGGCCCATTCAGCGGTATTTGCGACGAATACCTCGTCGTTGCCGATTAGCGAATTGGCGCAGGCGTCACAGCGCCCCGAGAACTTTATTGGCATGCATTTCTTCTCTCCGGCGGAGAGAATGCCATTGGTTGAGATCATCGTTGGTGATAAAACGTCAGATGACACTCTCGCGAAGGCCTTTGACCTGACTCAAAAGTTGGGCAAGAAGCCTATCGTGGTGAAGGATTCTCCGGGATTTTTCACTACCCGCGTTATCGGACAAACCATCACCCAGGGTCAAATGATGCTAGCAGAGGGCATCAATCCAGCGCTCATCGAGAATGCTGCGGCCTTTAACGGCTCGCCGATGGGGCCACTTGAAACACTGGATAATATTTCTATCGAGACCGCCTACCATGCAATGACGCAGGCGCAGGCAGATGCTGTTGCGCGCGGGGATGAACCCGAAACGGGGCCACAGGCCGAGGTTATCCGCATTATGTTTGAAGACGTGGACCGCAAGGGCCAAAATAAGGGTGGCGGCTTTTATGATTACGATGACAAGGGCAAGAAGATTGCAACCTGGCCTGGCCTGAAGGCTCTATTTGCCAAAGACGGATACACGGATATTCCGTATCAGGATATCAAAGACCGCCTGTTGTTTCCTCAGGTTTTAGAGGCTATCCGTATTATGGAAGAGGGTGTGATGACTAGCGTGGTCGATGGCAATATTGGCTCTATTATGGGTATTGGTTTCCCACCGCACACCGGTGGTGTGTTTCAGTGTGTCAATGCCTATGGCGTGCAGGCCTTTGCTGACAGAGCCGAAGAGTTGAGGTCGAAGTACGGTCCCGTTTTTGCGCCGCCGAAATTGCTGCTGGAGATGGCGGCACAGGGTAACGCATTTGTATGAATCGCTCACCTCTGGCGCAGGAGAGATTGTTGGTCTATGGCGGCAGGCACTGCCAATGAGCATTTGCCTATGCAGGGTCAAAGGTGATCTGCAGCTCCTTCATGGCGTTAACGAAAAATGAGCGGACAAACTTTGGGTCGCCCGCAAACTCAGGGTTGCGCAGGCGAGGGATGATTTCCTCGAACATAATGTTCAATTCCAATCGTGCTAGGTGGGTGCCGATGCAAAAGTGCTGTCCGATACCGAATGAGCGCAGCTGGTTATAAAGGTCCGGCATGCGTTCGGCGCGCGTGACGTCAAATAACGTTGCAGTGTCGCCGAATATCGCCTCGTCGTGGTTGGCGGTGTGGTAATGCAGGATGACCTTATCGCCTTTTTTGATCGGTTGGCCCGCGAGCTCGGTGTCCTCCATGGCGGTGCGGCGCATGGAAATGAAGGCCGTGTTGTAGCGCAGTATTTCCTCACAGGCATTGCTGATTTTGTCCGGATTATCCACCAGGTATTGCAGCTGATCGGGGTGTTCCATTAACAGGCGCATGCCCTGTGCAATAACCGTGCGGGTAGACTCATTGCCACCCACCAGGATAAGGATGAACATCCAGCCAAAGATGTCTTGGGAGAGCGGTGCGCCCTCTAACTGTGCATCCAGCAGTGCCCCTGTGATGTTGTCCATGGGCGACTCACGGTGCTTTTCTGCCAGTTTCATAGCGTATTGTATGACCTCCAGCGATGCCAGCTGCCCCTCTAACTCGGAAACCGACATGTCCGGGTCATCGGCGAAGATCATGGTGTTGGTCCAGTTAAAAAACTGCTTTCGGTCTTCAAGTGGCACGCCCAGTAGCTCCAAAATGCCTATTAATGGCAGTTCCGCAGCGACTTCCTCTACGAATTCGCATTCGCCTTTGCTTGCCACCGCATCGACGATACGTTTTGCATGCTCGCGAAATTTGGGCTCATAGGATTCAACGCGCTTTGGCGTAAACGCATTGCGCACAATGCGTCGCACCTTCTGGTGTCGCGGCGGATCCATATTGATGATGGTGTGGCAGTGTATGTTATCGACCATGTCTTGGTCATATTCCATAGGGAAGGCAGAACGGGCTGCGGAGGAAAAGAGCTTTGGGTTCTTGGACACCTCATCCATTTCTGCGATCCGTGTGACCACCCAATAGGGTACCCCTGTGATAGGGTCTTCCAGCTTAACGACCGGACCGGATTCGCGGATTTCTGCAATTTTGCCATAGGGCATACCCTCAGCATAGGTGCCCGGGTCGAGTAAGTTGGTAAAAGGGCATTGGTCCACAGGCTTCTCCGACGATCAAAGTGAGTTTAGACAGGTTGGCGCTCAAACTAACAACCATTAGTTTGTCACTGAGCTTCGCATATTGGAATCTTCCGGTAAAGCTCGGCGGGGAGAGTGATGTCGTCCGGTTTAATTTGCGGTTACAGCGCAGTGACGCACCATATTGGTGCGTGGCGCCAGGGCAAGGCACCGTCCTCCCATCAGTAACGATAGGCAAGAGCCTCGGTAATATGTGCTATGCCGATAGACTTGGATTGTTCGAGATCGGCGAGTGTGCGCGCTACCCGAAGTGTCCGATGCAACCCTCTTCCAGACAAGTGCATCTGTGTCGCGGCTGATATAAGGCTTTTATTCTCTTGCTCTCCCAGTAAGCAAATGCTTGCTAACTTATTGGGTGAGAGCTGCGAATTAGGACTACCCTGGCGTTCTTCCTGCAGCGCTCGGCAGCGATAAACACGTTCTTGAACCACACTAGATGCTTCCCCGGCAGCGGCTGGGGTCAATAATTCCTTGGGCGTTAAACGGCTGACCTGAACGTGGAGGTCGATACGATCCAACAATGGTCCCGATACACGTGATCGGTAACGTTGGATGTGTTCCGGTGTGCAGCGGCAGGGCCAGTCGGGATCGCCGAGGTAGCCGCAGGGGCAGGGGTTCATGGCTGCGACTAATTGAAATCGCGCGGGGTAGGTGATCCTGTGGCTGGCCCGCGCGAGAGTAATCTCGCCGGACTCCATCGGCTCTCTAAGGACTTCGAGGCAGTGACGGCTAAATTCTGGCAGCTCGTCCAAAAACAGTACGCCACCATGAGCAAGGGAAATTTCTCCGGGGCGTGGCTTGCTGCCGCCACCGACCAGAGCCGCAGCGCTGGCGCTGTGGTGGGGATTGCGAAATGGCCGCTGAAAGACGGAGTCTCCCTCAGAAGAAGGGCTGGCAATATCGCGTAGCGCTAGGCCAAGAAGGATTTCATGCGGGGCTGGAGGCGGCAGTATGCCGGGCAAGCGACTGGCAAGAAGCGTTTTGCCGGTCCCCGGAGGGCCGCAAAGTAAGAGGTTGTGGCCACCGCTGGCGGCTATTTCCAATGCACGCCGGGCACCCGCTTGCCCTACAACGTCGCACAAATCAGGATGATCCTGCGCCGTTGTGGCGACTTCGGCCTGTGCGACTTCGATTTTCTCACTGCCGTTAAGATGCGCGCATAGTGTGAGAATGTTGGGTGCGGCAATCACCTTGCTGCCGGGGACAATAGCGGCGGCTCGGGCGCAAGGGGCAGCAACGACCAGTTGGCGACCTTTACTGCTCGCCGCAATGGCAGCTGCGACTACGCCCGGGACGGGCCGGAGACTGCCATCGAGAGCCAACTCTGCGAGAAATTCATGCTGTGCAAGATAGTCCAGTGGCACTTGCCCCGACGCACTGAGAATACCCAGTGCGATAGGGAGGTCAAAGCGGCCTCCCTCCTTGGGCAAATCGGCCGGAGCAAGGTTTACGGTGATACGGCGGTCAGGGAAAGTGAAGTGGGAGTTGAGGATGGCGCTGCGGACGCGATCCTTGCTTTCTCGCACGGCGGTCTCTGGGAGGCCAACGATATTAAAGGCTGGCAGCCCGTTGGATAAATGCGTTTCTACCTCTACTAGGGGGGCGTTAATCCCCGATAGCGCACGGCTATAGATTAAAGACAGTTCCATGGCTCTTCCTTGAGCTTGTTGTTGTTTTTATGGCCGGATCCTGCGAGTTGGTTGGGCTCTGCCATTCACTCCTGAGTCAGGTTTTCCAGTTCGTTGGTCATTTCTTCTAATGTCGCTTCCAGTAAAATGACGCGTGCACGGGTGCGCTGAAGTATTTCAGTCTGGGCGTCAAACTCCTCGCGGCTCACCATATCCAGTTTAGACAATGTAGATTGCGCCAATGCGCGCAGACTTTTATCCACATCACTCTTAACGCCGCTAGCGCCGACCAATTCGCTGACCTGCTGTAGAAGCTCCCAAGGAGGTGGGGGTGCTTTTAGTGCCATGGGCTTACCCTTGCGCGTAATTGTTAATCAGTCAAAGTCTAGACCATTTTTTCCACTGCGCACAGCGCATAAACACGCACTATATGGGTGCGCCGCACAATAATGTGGCCTGACTATTTCCCCTGAAAAGCACAGATGCAGAGAGTATATTTTATATGTCATTGAAAAATAACAATAAGATTTTTTTTGGCACAAACTCTGCTTTGTATAAAACAACAGACTGATAGAGCTGCCAGCAGCCCACTGACGCCTCACTACAGTCTGTCATCGAACGTTTAATTTTAGGAGTAGGCGACATGAAAAACAAAATGCTAATTACCGCAGCAGTCACTTCAGCCCTCTTGGCCGGTATTGCAGCAACGTCCGCGCAGGCCTTTGATATTACTGGCAACATCGCACTTGTATCGGACTACCGTTTTCGTGGTATCTCTCAGACCGGTGAAGATGCGGCAGTTCAAGGCGGGCTTGATGCGTCTTTCGAGTCTGGTTTCTATATCGGAACATGGGCGTCGTCGGTTGATTTCGGCGATGTTGATGATGGTAGCGGCAGCTATGGAACGATGGAAATAAATTATTACGGTGGCTGGGGCACCCCTATCGGTGATACCGACTTCAGTGTCGATGTCGGTTATATGTATTACCAGTATCCGGGTGACACTGTTGACCCTACCGGCGACTACGAGGAGTTTCACGTCACCGGCTCCTGGAAGGATCTGTCCCTAGGTGTAATCTACTCTGACGACTTTTACGCTGAAACGGGTAAGTACATGTACTACTCCGGCGACTACAGCATGACTATCGCAGAAGACTTCTCTATCGGGTTACACGCCGGTTACAACGACTTTGATGAAGCAGGTTTCTTCGCAACGGATACAGATACTTACGCCGATTACTCGGTTACTTTCGGCTATACGTTTAAGGGTGTTGATCTTTCAGTGGCCTGGGTGGGTACAGACCTAGACGATGTGGACTGTTTTGACTCCAGCATCTGCGATGATACTGCCGTTTTTAGCATCAGCAAAAGTCTGTAACAGCATCGAGCCGATCCGATACCGGGCGGGCTCTCACTCTGGAGATAGGTATGAAACTAATTACAGCTATTGTTAAGCCATTCAAACTGGACGATGTGCGCGAGGCTCTGTCAGAAATTGGCGTACAGGGAATTACAGTGACTGAGGTCAAAGGTTTTGGTCGCCAGAAGGGTCACACGGAGCTCTATCGCGGCGCCGAATATGTCGTCGATTTCCTGCCAAAAATAAAGATTGAAGTAGCCGTTGCGGGCGACGCCGTGGATCAAACCATCGAAGCCATCACCAACGCTGCCAATACAGGCAAGATTGGTGACGGCAAAGTGTTTGTCTCCGATCTGGAGCAGGTGATACGTATACGCACAGGCGAGACCGGCGAAGACGCTATTTAACGATATTTCCAAATGGCCGTTAGCGGAGAGCTACACTCATGGAACAAAATATTTTTGAACTACAGTACGCGCTAGATACGTTTTACTTTCTGATCTGCGGCGCATTAGTAATGTGGATGGCAGCAGGCTTTGCGATGCTGGAAGCAGGCTTAGTGCGCTCTAAGAACACCACCGAGATTTTACTCAAAAATATCTCACTGTATGCCGTAGCATGTACCCTGTATATGATCTGCGGTTACTCCATCATGTATGGCGGTGATGAGTTCACCCTGTTTCTAAATGGCATCGTCTCAGATGGGGTAACGGGTGCGGAAGAGCCTGCAACCTATGCACCCTCCGCTGACTTTTTCTTTCAGGTAGTGTTTGTTGCTACAGCGATGTCTATTGTCTCGGGGGCTGTAGCCGAGCGCATGAAACTGTGGGCGTTCCTTGCTTTTGCGGTGGTCATGACGGGCTTTATCTACCCGATGGAAGGCTCTTGGACCTGGGGCGGACAGCCCGTATTTGGTATGTACACTCTGGGTGATCTTGGTTTTTCTGATTTTGCGGGATCTGGCATTGTGCACATGGCCGGAGCGTCCGCAGCCCTCGCTGGCGTATTGCTATTGGGAGCGCGAAAAGGAAAATATGGCCCAGATGGCTCGGTTAAGCCGATCCCCGGTGCGAACATGCCTATGGCAACGCTAGGAACTTTTGTCCTCTGGATGGGCTGGTTCGGCTTTAATGGTGGCTCTGTGCTGGCTACCGCGAGTGTCGACAGCGCTAACGCTGTTGCAGTAGTCTTTATGAATACCAACGCCGCGGCAGCTGGTGGTCTCATCGCGGCGATGATTTTAGCGCGAGTGATGTTTGGAAAGGCAGATCTGACGATGGCACTTAACGGTGCGTTGGCCGGCCTGGTCGCGATTACTGCCGAGCCATCTACGCCTACTGCTTTGCAGGCGACCTTATTCGGTGGTCTCGGTGGCGTGCTGGTTGTCCTGGCTATTGTCACGTTGGACAAGTTGAGGATTGACGACCCTGTTGGTGCGATATCAGTTCACGGTGTGGTTGGTCTTTTAGGATTGCTACTAGTCCCGGTTACCAACAGCGAGAACTCCTCATTCAGTGGCCAGCTGATCGGCGCCGCCACGATTTTCGTCTGGGTCTTTGGTAGCAGTCTGATCGTGTGGAGTATTTTAAAAGCAGTCATGGGTATCCGTGTTAGCGATCAGGAAGAATACGAGGGAGTGGACATGTCAGAGTGCGGTATGGAGGCCTACCCTGAATTTGTCGGTGCCAGCGGCAGTGGTCGCTAATGCCGACACACTTTGCAGGCGCATTTTTCATTGCAGCTCTTTTGGGGGCCTGCGGGCCCCTTTTTTGTTATACCTAAGAGAACGTGCGCTATATTAATGGCGGTTAATTTATCTGTGCGTGTTATTCTGGTGTGGCGAAAGCAAGTCTATGGCAACAATGAATTTTGAGGAATATCCAAAATGTATAAAAAATTACTCATCGCGTCCACTATTATAGCCCTCACCATGAGTTTGTCGGCATGCGGCGGCTCTACCACCAAGGTTCAGGCGACGGGAACACAGGGGCAGCAGTTATTGGACCTGAAAAAAGCTCACGATCAGGGTGTGATTACAGATAGTGAATATAAGCGTACCAAGAAAAAGATTCTTAAGAGCTAGCGATAGCGTTTGCCGGTTCTAGTGGGCATCAACAATATGATCAATAGCATCAGGCAACTGGTGTAAGGTGACAATCTCGCAGTCCGCGCTGTCTCCTTCACCTGGCCACGCTCTTCGTTGGGTATTCACCCACACCGTATGCATACCGATGTCGCGGGCACCCCGGATATCATGGTCAGGGTCATCACCGACGTGAATAATATGCTCTGCGGCAACGCCGGTTTGTTTTATCGCAGCTTGGAACATGGCGGGATCAGGCTTACTGGCGCCCATGTCTTCTGCCGAAAAGGCGAAATCGAAGTACTCGGCGGCATCAGTCTTATAAATATCAGCATTACCGTTAGTCAGTGCTCCAAGGGTGTAGTTTTGCGCTAGTAGCTCCAGAATACCCAAGGCCTCCGGATAGAACTCGACCTTGTGTCGCTCCACAAAAAAAACGTCAAAGGCTTGTTGCGCGCCAACACGTGCTTCTTCTTCTGAGTATCCCGCTACAATCTGGAGTTCGTAGAGCATTTGGGTGCGCATTTGGCTGATGTGGTGGAATAGCTCCGGGTGGCGCCGCCAGACAGATTTTTTAAATTCTAACAAGGCCTCCTGATCGAACCCTGCCACTGCATTCGGACGGTACTGCAGAAGCCACTGCTGCTGGGCTCGCTCCGCCTTGACGATAACAGGCCCTACATCCCATAAGGTGTTATCAAGGTCAAAGGTGATAACTGAAATGGCCACCCTAATCTCCTTTGCGGCGTTTGGCTCGCGGATGTGATGCGTCATACACTTTGGCGAGGTGCTGGAAGTCGAGATGGGTGTAAATCTGCGTAGTGGAAATATTTGCATGCCCCAGTAGTTCTTGGACCGCTCGCAGGTCGCCGCTGGATTCCAGCATGTGACTGGCAAACGAGTGGCGCAACATGTGAGGGTGAACGTCCTGGTGCATGCCGGATTTTCGGCCCTGGAGCTTCAAGCGTGCCTGAATATTGCGCACGCTGATGCGGCGGCCGCGATTACTGGTAAAGAGAGCGCCAGCATCGGTTGTCTCTGCAGCGTCTGATGGACGCACCTTCAGCCAGCGCGCAATGGTTTCAAGCGCTGTGGAGCCTACCGGGACGGTTCGCGTTTTTCGACCCTTGCCGGTTACGGTTAATAATTTCGATTGGGCGTCTATGTCGTTGACATCCACCGCGGCCAATTCGGCCAAACGCAGCCCTGAGGAGTAGAATAATTCCGCCATCGCGCTGTCGCGAAGGGCGACCGCAGTGTCCGAGTCGAAGACCAAGTACTTGTCCACCTGATCCGCATCTAGAGTTTTGGGTAGCTTGCGAGGCTTACGCGGGGCTTGCACACTGGTCGCCGGATTGCGCAGCACGCCGTTTTCGCGCCCCAGAAAGTTGTAATATGAACGGGTGGCGGAAAGGCTGCGTTGAATGCTGCCACCTGCCAGACCTCGACGGTGTAGCTGGCTTGCCCACGCGCGAATATCGGCCTCTACCAGCGCCTCCATGGCATCCTTATTGTTTGTTTCGCAGTAACGCTGCAGCGACAGTAAGTCGCGGTTGTAGTTACTAATGGTATGAGGCGATAGTCTGCGCACGTCTTGCAGATACGTGATAAAGCGCGCGGCAGACCCATTAAGCTTAGCGTTCAGCGCGGTGCGTTCGACCATGATGCGCCTAGGCGTTCGTATGAGGCAGGTTGGGAAGTAACTTCACTATAACATCGGCAACATGGGCCAGAAAAAGTGTGCCTGTCTTGCTGCTGTAGCGGCTGGCGTCTGAACTGCCAACGGCGATAAGCCCAAGTTGTTCGGTACACCCCAATGGCATGATGGCGGCCGAACCGACCCCTTGTCCTTCCGGGAAGAGGAATGTGAGTTCCTCTGTTCGCAGCGTGCCGCAGATGGCTTTGTTACCTCTGAAGAGAGAGCCGATCTCTTTTTTTACCATCTCATGGGATGCTGTTCGACACCCCTCATTGGTATCGTTTTTGGTGTACAGGATCATGCTTGCGTGTTCTACACTAAAGTCAGCGACCATTGACGTCATAAACGTGCTGTAAAGTGCTGCGACAGAAGGTGCATCGAGTAACTTCAGCACCAGTGCGCGGGTTTGCTCAAAGAGGGCATCGTTATCTTTCGCATGCGCCGTAAGCGCCGTAAGCCGCTGGCGTAACTCTGTGCTGCGCTCACGCATAACACTAACCTGCTTCTCCACTAGCGACACTGCGCTACCTGACGCATGTGGAACATGCAGAAAGTCCAACATATCGGGATAACGCTGCAGGAAATCATCATGGTTCTTCAGGTATTCACGAACGATCTCGTCATTGATCTCGGGGTCTGCCCTTTTTACGTCTGTGTTCTGTTTTTTGCTGACTGCCATGATTGTTGACTCTCCTACCCTGGATGGCCCCGCTGACGGGAATTCAGATTTTTATGCTTCCTTCGAACACCACCGCAGTGGGCCCTGTCATGATTACCGGCTGGCCTTCTCCTGCCCATGATACCGAAAGCTTACCCCCCGGTAACGCTACTGTCACGGGATCACTCAGCCAACTCCGTGAAATACCGTAAACGACAGCAGCACAGGCGCCTGTGCCGCAGGCGAGAGTTTCGCCGACGCTTCGTTCATAGACACGCAGCTTGATCTCCTTTTCTGACACGATTTGCATGAAACCGACGTTAACGTGTTGCGGAAAGTCAGCATGTGACTCGATAAGTGGGCCCAGGCGCTCGACCTCACTCTGGCTGGTGCTCTCAACCCGCAATACCGCATGTGGATTTCCCATTGATACTGAGCCAATTTCTAGCTCCGTATTATCTATTAGGAGGGCATAACTCTGCTGTCTGGCAGTCGCCGCGAAGGGAATTTTTTCGGGTTCGAACTCCGGGGCACCCATGTCGACTTCAACTTCGTTGTTTTGCAGCGCGCGCAGCTCAATAACACCGGCTGCCGTTTCCACGCGGATGGTTCGCTTGCGGGTGAGTTTCTTTTCGCGGACGAAGATGGCGAAACAGCGAGCGCCATTACCGCACTGCTGCACCTCGCTACCGTCGGCATTGTAGATGCGGTAGCGAAAATCTACCTGTGGGTTGTGCGGCGCTTCCACGGTCAGTATCTGATCGCAACCCACGCCCAAATGTCGGTTCGCCAGCCTGCGCACGTCTTGCGGGCAGATCGTATAGTCCTGACTGATTAGGTCAATAACGATAAAGTCGTTACCCGCGCCGTGCATTTTGGTGAAGTGTAATTGCATTCTACATTCGTCGTCTGATTAGTTAGAAGCGTCTTGGTCGGGTAACAAGGCTTCGCCACGAATAAGATCCGCTAGCGTTTCTCGGGGTCGCACCAGATGTGTGCGATCAACGTCCACCATGATTTCTGGAGCTCGACCACGACTGTTATAATTAGAACTCATGGTAAAGCCATACGCACCCGCTCCAAACATCGCCAGAAGATCGCCCTGAGCCAGAGTCAGTTCTCTTCCTTTTCCAAGGAAATCACCGGTTTCACACACGGGTCCCACCACATCCCATTGCGCCTGTTGTCCCTCTGCATTTTTTTCTACGCGCTGGATATCCATCCATGCTTCATAGAGCGCAGGGCGAAGCATATCGTTCATTGCCGCATCGACCAGCGCAAAGTGATGATCAGGCGTAGATTTAAGATACTCCACTTGCATGACCAGCACACCCGCGTTGGCCGTAATAGAGCGCCCTGGCTCAAACATTAGCTGTACATCGCGGTCGGCCAGTACCCGCCTAATTTCAGCAATGTATTGCCCGATGGAGGGCGGCTCCTCGTCGCGGTAATTCACCCCCAGCCCGCCGCCCAAATCCAGATGGCGAATGACGATGCCCAGCTCCGTCAGTGTGTCTACCAGTTTCAGCAGGCGATGCAGAGCGTCGATAAACGGACTGACTTCGGTCAGTTGTGAGCCTATGTGGCAATCCAGCCCAACGATCTGCACGTGCTCTAATTGTGCGGCATGCTGGTATACCCGCAGCGCTTCATCGATCGTCAACCCGAACTTGTTTTCGCGCAGGCCGGTAGAGATATACGGATGTGTTTTCGCATCCACATCAGGGTTTACCCTGATGGAGATGGGCGCAATCTGGCCGCGCTGGCCGGCAACGGTGTTAAGCACTTCCAGTTCTGCTGCTGACTCAAGGTTGAAGCAGTGGATGCCCAGTTCCAGGGCCCTCGCCATCTCTTCAGGCTTCTTGCTGACACCCGAAAATACGACCTTTGATGGGTCTCCGCCAGCGGCGACGACGCGTTCCAGTTCACCACCCGAAACGATATCGAAGCCTGCGCCTAGTTTAGCCAGCACATTGAGCACGGCAAGATTAGAGTTGGCCTTCACCGCATAGCAAATCAGGTGCTTGGCACCTTCAAGCGCTTGGCGGTATTCCATGAAGGCATCTTCCAGCGCTGATCGGGAATAGATATAGCAGGGTGTGCCGTGAGTGGCAGCGATTGCACTGACTGCAACATTTTCCGCGTACAGGCTGCCCTCACGATAAGTAAAATAGTTCATCAGTTAGCCTCAGCTCAGGACGCTTTATTTTGCGGTTCAGCGCCGTCGACCGGTGAGGTGGGGGGGAGTGGGGCTTCTTCGGACGGCGAATATAACGCCCCTGTCTGCCCGCACCCGCCGAGGACGGCAATAGTGAGTGCAATTAGCATGAAGATATGGGAATAAGGCATGGCGCTGCTCCAGTTTACAATGGCGCAAATTATACCGCCCGCCGGTCAGCGGCGCTAATCGCCCTTATTATTGAATTGTGCACAATTTCGTGAAAAGCTTCATTATTGTCTGGCTCCTATAGCCGTATCAGTAAAAAAAGCGGTTCTTAACCGTTCATTGGTGAACCCCTGCGCAGCGGCTTGGCCCATGAGGAGTTTTTTATTGGCATGCCTGCTCATTGAATGCTGTTAAGCTGGCTTCGCTTGAGATGTAAGGACGCATTGCTAGCGCATCGAGTGGGGGCACCACCCATAAAGGTGTTACAAAATTATTTGTCGGGCGTCGGATTCTAGCACCCTACCTGGCGCAATAAAAAAACACATAAAGAAAAAGTGGAACGAAAAATGGCAGACTTACCCCGTCAGAGAGTGGCGATGACGATACCCGGGCCAACGGCAACCGTGGCTGATTCCATCGCTTTGGCCCAACGCCTTGAGCAGCTAGGCTGGGACGATATCTGGCTGGCCGATGCAGGCGGACTGGATGCATTAACCCTGGTGCCCATGCTACTGGCCGCTACGAAAAACACCCGCATTGGTACCGCAGTGGTGCCTGTGTTCACACGCACACCTGCCGTTCTCGCTAGCACTTTCGCTGTTATTAGTCAGGCCTACCCTGGCCGTTTTGTTCCAGGCCTGGGTACATCCAGCCACGCTATTATCAATAACTGGCATGGCCTGAGCATGGAGAAACCGCTGACTCGAATCAAGGAAACCATGGCCTTATTGCGCTCTATGATGGCCGGAGAGAAAACCGCGTTTGAAGGCGAAACACTGCGCAGCAAAGGCTATCGCCAGGCGCCGACCAGCAGCCAGCCTATTTACCTAGCAGGTTTGAGACCCAAAATGCTCGAAACTGCTGCGGAAATTTCCGACGGCGTCATTTTGAATCTCTTTCCCCGTTCTGCCCTTCCTAAAATAATGGAACACATCGCCATCGGTGCCGAGCGTGCGGGTAAAGATCCTGCCTCCGTTGAAGTCGTGTGCCGCCATATGATGTGTCTTACGGATGACAAGGCGCTGGGACGCGCAGCGTTCCGAGCCGCTTTCGGGCCTTATTATGCAACACCGGTCTATAACAAATTTCTTGCTTGGGCAGGCTATAAAGACACCGCCAATGAAATAGCAGAAGGCTTTAAAGCCAGAGACAGGGAGAGAACATCAGCGGCTATGACCGATGAGCTGGTCGACGAAATTGCTATCATCGGCAATGAAGTTGAATGCCAGGAGCTCATTCGTGAGTACGCTGCTGGTGGCATTCATACGCATGTTATGGCCCCCATGATTCCCGATCCGCAGATCATAGAAAAGACCGTGATGGCCTTTAGCAAGGAGCGCTTCAGTTTATAATGGCGCAAATGAATACGTCCGCTGGTAAGCGGCATGAACACCCCTTATTATTGAAGGTTGCACACTTTAGTGGAAAAAATCCTGTGATAACTGAATCAGAATTCAATGAGTTGATAGAGCATACTTTTGAGGCATTGGAGGAGGCTCTGGATCAGATTGATGCGGATATCGACTATCAGATGTCCGGCAGCGTGCTCACCGTCGAATTCGACAACGACACGAAACTGGTGTTCAGCCGTCAGCCCCCGACACGGCAGCTGTGGTTAGCTGCGCGCGCCGGGGGTTTTCACTTTGCCTACGATAAAGCTGTCGGCGACTGGCGTGGAACTCGTGATGGGCAGTTGTTCCGACTTTTTGTGGTTGATCAGATGAAGATCCAGGGGGGCATTACTTTTGAATGGCGTTGATTTTATGGCCCATGTGCTGCGAGCACCGAGAGTCCTAGGACTGCTGGCCATCCTTAGCGCGCTGCCGGTGTCGGCGAGCGAGCCCTTATATGTTAAGAACTTGAGTCCGGTGGCAGGATTGATTGGCCTTCCCTCCCAGCGAGACGCGCAGGCTACACCGAGTGGTGAGGTGGCGGCGGCACTTTATAGCAGTGTGGCCAATGACTACGTCAACGAGAGCAGCGACACTGAATTTCTCAATCTGGATGGGGAGACCCTGCGCGTCGCCCTGGAGTTGCGTTATGGGCTGGCGGAAAACTGGGATATACAGTTAGAAGTGCCTTGGCTGCAGCAGAGTGGGGGAGATTTAGACGGTGTTATTGATGATTGGCATGATTTTTGGGGAATGTCCGATGGCGGTCGATCTGATGTGCCCAGGGATATCCTGAATTATCAGTATACCAGCCCAGCGGGTGGTTTTTCCCTGCAGGATGACACCTCTGGCATGGGTGATATTAGCCTGTCCTTGAACCACGTGTTTTATCAAGATGAGAGTTCTACTGTTAGCTTAGCGTTGGGCTACAAGTTTGGGACTGGCGACGAAGACGACTTTTTAGGCAGTGGTGCCGATGATGCCTTTATTGCTCTGCGTTTTTCTGGCGCTCAAATGTCGGACCTGCCATTGACCTGGCACGGGCAGGCGGGTTATTTGCGCGCAGGAGATAGCAACTTGCTCGATGGTTTTCAGGAGCAGAATCTCTGGTTTGCAGGACTCGCGGTAGACTGGCAATTCGCGCAGCGCTGGTCGCTTATTGCGCAACTCGATGGCCATGCAGCTCCCCTGGACAGTAGTCTGACTGGCGTGGGTGATGATGCGGTCATGGCGACTTTAGGCACGCGCTGGTATTTCGCGCCACATTGGTCGATAGATTTTAATTTTGTTGAGGATATTCGCGTTGCAACGGCGCCGGATGTCACATTCCAGGCGAGCCTGCGCTACCGCCCGAGATTCTGAGCAGACTCCCGCAAAGCGGTATTCATTTTATGAAGAAGCCTGCCGCGCCTGCACCACAGATCGGGCCCGCAGTGCGGCCTCTGCCACTTGATTTGGCGCAGTGCCGCCCAGATGGTTCCTCGCGGTGACCGACCCCTCTAGCGTGAGAACGTCGAATACATCCTCGCGGATATCGGCGCAAAAGTTCTGCAGCGTCGTCAGCGTCATTTCCGATAAGTCTTTCTCGCACTCAATACCGTGAGCTACGGCTTTGCCGACCACTTCATGTGCGTCGCGAAAGGCTAGTCCTAGGCGCACGAGGTAGTCGGCCAAATCAGTGGCGGTAGAGAAACCGCGCCGCGCGGCTTCTCGCATCACCTCGACCTTTGGCTTGATTGCTGGAACCATATCGGCATAAGCTCGCAAAGAATCGAACACCGTGTCGATAGTGTCGAACAGAGGCTCTTTGTCCTCCTGATTGTCTTTGTTATAGGCCAATGGCTGACTCTTCATCAGTGTTAGTAGCGCAATGAGGTGGCCATTGACGCGTCCCACTTTGCCGCGCACCAGCTCTGGCACATCTGGGTTCTTTTTTTGCGGCATGATGGAAGAGCCGGTACAAAAACGGTCGGGCAGTTCAATGAAATTAAACTGGGCGGAGCTCCACAGCACGAGTTCTTCTGACATGCGCGACAGGTGGGTCATTAGCAGGGCAGCGAAAGAACAAAACTCGATGGCAAAGTCGCGATCGGATACCGAGTCCAGAGAGTTTTCTGTCGGCTTATCAAAACCCAAGGCTGCTGCCGTGTGCGCACGATCTATGGGGTAAGTGGTGCCAGCCAGTGCCGCCGCGCCTAGCGGCGATTGGTTAAGTCTCGCACGACAGTCCAATAGACGGCCATAGTCGCGCTCCAGCATTTCATTCCAAGCCAGCAGGTGGTGGCCGAAAACGACGGGCTGAGCGGTCTGTAAATGGGTAAAGCCCGGCATGATAGTGTTGGTGTGGGCTGCTGCGAGGTCAATTGTGCCCTGTTGCAGGCGGGTGAGTTCGCAGGCGATGCTATCAATAGCCGCACGTAGATAAAGGCGGATGTCAGTAGCAACCTGATCGTTACGGGATCGTCCGGTGTGCAGTTTTTTACCGGCCACGCCAATCAGTGTGGTTAGCCGAGCTTCGATGTTCATGTGCACGTCTTCCAGTTCGATTGACCACTGAAAGTCGCCTTCGTTGATTTCCTTCTGTATTTGCGCCAGGCCGCCCTCGATTTCACCGAGTTCCGCTGGGGTGAGGACATCCACTGAACGCAACATTCGAGCGTGGGCCAGTGAACCTTCAATATCCTGGGCGGCCATGCGCAGGTCAAACCCGACCGAGGCAGTGAAACGTTGTACGAAGGCGTCTGTCGCTTCATTGAAGCGGCCACCCCACAGTTTACTGGTGTCTTTTTCTTTACTCATAGTGCTCGAAATTCCGGAGTCGCTTCGTGCTCTAGACATATTTTCGTCCGATTTAAGAAAAATAGTATACCAGCTCCGCGCTGAGGTCGGTCGAGGTTTCGCTCATCATTCCCGTCGCAACAGGATGGCTTCGCTTTTCGGTATCTGCAAAATGCTGAATGTCGCCGGTTCGGTGTCTGACTGGTATCATGCGAGATAGGGACTTATAGGATTTCGAGAATGCCGCGCACATTGATCATCGCTACCCGGGAGAGCCCTCTTGCCCTTTGGCAAGCGGAATTTGTTCGGTCTGCCCTGGCGGAGGCGCATCCTGATGTGGATGTCCAGTTACTGGGCATGACCTCGCGTGGCGACCAGTTGCTGGATGTGCCGCTGTCTAAAGTCGGCGGCAAGGGCCTGTTTGTAAAAGAGTTGGAAGAAGCGCTGCTGGATGGCCGCGCAGACATCGCGGTGCATTCCATGAAGGACGTGCCCATGACGTTTCCGGCAGGATTGGGCCTAGGGGTTATTTGCGCCCGGGAAGACCCTTCCGATGCTTTTGTTAGCAACCAATATCGCACTCTTGCAGAGTTGCCGGCTGGGAGCATAGTGGGAACTTCTAGCTTAAGGCGCGAGTGTCAGCTGCGATCAAGGCGACCTGATCTCGAGATCAAGTTTCTACGTGGCAACGTCAATACCCGACTGCGTAGGCTTGACGAGGCAGAGTATGACGCCATTATTTTGGCCAGTGCCGGACTCATACGCCTTGGCTTTTCAGCGCGCATTGCTCAGCGCATGGATATTTGCGATTCCTTGCCGGCGGGTGGTCAAGGCGCTGTAGGGATAGAACTGCGCAGCGGCGATAGTGCCGTTCTGTCGCTGCTTCAGGTTGTGCACCACGAGCCTACCGCCAGGCGTGTGACGGCCGAACGAGCGATGAATAAACGACTTGAAGGCGGGTGCCAGGTGCCCATAGGCTGCTATGCGAACTATGTCGGTAGTGGCGAGACATTGTTGTTGCGAGGACTCGTTGGCAACCCTGACGGCTCGCAAATATTACGCGCAGAAGCTATTGCGCCTGCGGTCGAGGCGGAGCAGCTTGGTATTGCTGTAGCGGAAGACTTGTTGTCGCAAGGCGCAGCGGCTATTTTGGCGGCGGTTTATGGTGGCTGAGACTGCCTTCGCAGTGCGCCGGATACTGGTGACGCGCCCGACGGGAGATGCGTCAGATATCTTGTGCGCGGCACTTAAAATGGATGGCTATGAGGTCTTCAGTCAACCCCTGTTGGTTTTGCAGAGACTGCCGCAGATTCCTGTCGTGCAGCGCAAAATGTTGCTGCATCTGGATCGCTATCAACATGTCATTTTTATCAGCTCCAATGCAGTGCAGTTTGGCATGGCCCTGATTGAAGATTATTGGCCCCAGCTGCCGATAGATCTCAATTGGTATGCCATCGGTGCTGCGACGGCATCTAAACTCGAGCGTTTCGGAATTGAAGCGCTTACGCCCGGAAGTGCCATGACCAGCGAGGGCTTGTTGGCGCTTCCATTGTTGCAGAATGTGCGCGATCAGCGCGTGCTCATTGTAAAAGGGCAGGGTGGTCGCGATACGTTGACACAGGAGCTGACACGCCGAGGTGCTTTAGTCGACGAGCTACCATGCTATTGTCGCTGTCTTCCGGAGATGTCTGCAGGCGAGCTGGCTGCGAATTTGACCCAGTGGTGTATTGACGTGATCATGATCACCAGTGGTGAAGGATTGTCTAACCTGCAGGTATTGCTTAGCCCGGCAGAAACTACTAAGTTAAAGCGCATAGGCTTGATTGTGCCATCGCAACGGGTTGCCAATATGGCACACAATGCTGGTTTCGAGCAGGTTGTGACGGCTGAAAACGCATCCGATTTGGCGATGCTGCGCGCTCTGAAGGAATGGCGACGTGGCACTGGAGAATGATAATTGAGCGATCAGGAAAGCAATAATAGTGAACAATCTGATGAGGTCTCGGAGATTGAGGTAGCAGCAGTTAAAAAATCGCCTATCGAAGAGCGTCCCGTGGCACCTGGCAGCAAGTCAGCTGCCGCGCCGGTCAAGGGTTCTTCCTGGGTTGCTTGGTTGGCACTGCTGTTGGTTATGGTGCTTGCGCTCGGCGTGGCTTGGGTCGCGCGTGAGGGTCAAATTAAGGGACTTGCGCTGACACAACGGGTGGCGCAGCTTGAGACAGTTTCCCAGCAGAAGCAGACCAGCCAGAAAGAGCTCGAAGATCAGTTGCGGGTGGAGTTGCGCTCGGGGCTTGCGGCGCTCGAGGTAAAAGAAGGTGATAAAGTGTCACGCCTTTCTCAAAGTTTAGCATCCTTAAATGAAAAACTGGCAAAGCAGCAGAAGGCATTGGCGCGCTTCAGTGTCAGTGATCGTGACAATTGGTTACTCGCCGAAACAGGACATTTGCTTCGCCTAGCGGACCAGCGGTTAGTGATGGCGGCAGATCCTGTTGCTGCCGAGGCATTGTTGACCAGTGCCGATGCTGTTTTACGTGGCGTTGATGATCCTAGCCTTCATGCTGTGCGTGCTGCTATTGCAAAAGAGATAGCTGCATTGCGAGCGGTCCCGAAAGTGGACGTGGAAGGGATCTATCTCAGCCTAGCGGCATTGATTGAGCAGGCCGACAAACTGGTGATTTTTCAGCTACCCAAACAGGCAGAGCGTCCGTCGCCAAAACCGGCCACTGACTGGCAAGGTCGGCTGCACCAAGGCTATAGATCAGCCCTAGCCACATTATCTGATTATGTCATTATTCGTCGCAGAGATGTCCCCATGCAGGCCCTGATGGACCCGCAATGGGAGGGATTGGTGCGGCAGAATCTGCGAATGCTGTTGGAACAGGCACAGATAGCACTGCTGTCAGATAACCAGAGACTCTATGCCGTAAGTCTAGAGCGTGCTCAGCAAGGGGTGGCGCAGTTCAAGGCGTCAGATGACGTGGGTACCAGCGCTATTTCCACCGAAATTACGCGGTTGCGTGGGCTCACCATCGGTATTGCACAGCCCGATATTTCATCCTCGCTGCGGGCGCTAGACAATGCTGTTGAGCAGCGTCTGCAATCCGAAGGCGGCCAGTAAGTCATGCGTAAGTTATTCATTATTTCTCTGGTCGCACTGTTGCTCGGTGCAGGTCTTGTTGCTGTTATTGAGGCCGACCCGGGCTATGTACTGTTGTCTTTTGGTAACTACACCTTAGAGGCAAGCCTGTGGGTGGGTGTGTTGTTACTGGCGCTTCTGCTCCTGGCGGTATATCTGTTGGTCCGCTTGACGTATCGGATTATTAGTGGGCAACAGTTCCTGTTCTCTTGGCTGGGAACGCGTAAAGCAGATAAGGCCATGCGACTCAGTACTCGCGGGTTGATCAGTTTTACCGAGGGCAACTGGACCGAGGCGCGACGTCAGTTATTAAGTGGCGCGAAACACAATCAGGCACCGCTGGTCAATTATCTGCTGGCCGCTCAGTCCAGTGCGAAATTGCACGATATCGACAAAGTGCCTGAGTATTTGCAGACGGCCGGCGAAGTAGAGCCTTCAGCGGCGGTGGCGATTGAAATGATGCATGCTGAAATCAAATTGCAGGCGGGAGAATACAGGCAGGCCCTTGCGCTACTGACGCAGGCAAAAAGTAATGTTCCCCGCCACCCGCATGTGCTTAGCCTTTTAAGCCAAGCTTATCAGGGGTTGAATGACTGGGGCCAGCTGCTGGAGTTGTTGCCGCAGCTGCGAAAGCATAAACAGCTTTCGAGCGAGGCATTTGAGCGACTAGAAAAACAGATTCATCACAACAGGCTTCAGCTGTGTCATTCAGATTTGCATCGCTTGCAGGCAGTGTGGGGAACAGTGCCAAAACGTTTGCAGCGTGATCCGGTCCTTGTTGAGACCTATGTACGTAACCTCATCAAGGGTGAAGATTATGACTCAGCTGAGAGCTTCATCCAGCGCGCCCTCAAGCAGGAGTGGCAACCCGCTTTGGTGCGCGAGTATGGTTGTTTACGGGGCCACAATGCCAGTCATCAACTGGCTCAGGCTGAAAAGTGGTTGAAAGCGCACCCAGATGACCCTCAGTTATTACTGAGTCTGGGCCGTTTGTCGGCGCGCGACCAATTGTGGACTAAGTCACGGCTATATTTCGAGCGTAGTTATCGGGTTGAACACAGTCCCGAGGTTTGCGCTGAGTTGGGTCGCTTGCTGACAAGTTTTGGCGAAAGCGAAGCAGCTGCAGATTATTTTCGTGAGGGTCTACTGCTGAGCGAAGATGAGCTGCCTGATCTGGCGTTGCCGCTTCAAATCACCGCTGACGACTAAATTCCGAACGGTAGCCAATATGATTACCCTTCATGAAGATAGGCGTTCGGCCGCAGGCTAAAGTTTGATGCCAAGCTCGTCCCACAATTCATCGATCCGCTGTTTCACTGGCTCACTCATGGCAATGGGGCTGCCCCACTCACGCTGGGTTTCCCCAGGCCATTTATTGGTCGCATCAAAGCCAACTTTGGACCCCAGCCCAGAAACTGGTGAGGCAAAGTCCAAGTAGTCGATAGGCGTGTTCTCGATGAAAACTGAATCTCTCTGCGGGTCCATGCGCGTGGTCATCGCCCAGATGACATCTTTCCAATCTCTGGCATTCACATCCTCGTCTGTGACAATGACGAACTTCGTATACATAAACTGTCTTAGGAAAGACCAGACGCCCAGCATGATGCGTTTCGCATGTCCCGGGTATTCCTTACGTATGGTGACCACAGCTAAGCGGTATGAACAGCCTTCTGGCGGCAGGTAAAAGTCGACTATCTCTGGAAACTGCTTTTGCAGTATTGGGATGAACACTTCATTGAGCGCCATGCCAAGTATGGCGGGTTCGTCTGGTGGACGTCCGGTGTGCGTGCTGTGATAAATGGGTGATTCTCGATGGGTGATGGCCTCAACGGTGAATACGGGAAAGCGCTCAACCTCGTTATAATATCCCGTATGGTCGCCAAACGGGCCCTCGTCAGCCATTTCATCCGGCGCGATATACCCTTCTAAAATGTACTCTGCCGAGGCCGGCAACTGCAGGCCGTGTTTTCGACACAGCGGCGTGAAACATTCAGCCACTTCAGTCTTACTGCCACGCAGTAGGCCGGCAAAGGCGTACTCTGAGAGGGTGTCAGGAATTGGGGTGACGGCCGCTAGGGTCGTGGCTGGGTCGGCGCCAAGAGCAACAGCGACAGGGTAGCGTTGCCCCGGGTTTTTTTTCTGCCACTCCCTGAAATCCAGCGCGCCGCCACGGTGTGACAGCCAGCGCATGATCAGTTTGTTGCGTGCCAAAAGTTGTAGACGATAAATGCCTAGATTCTGACGCTCCTTGCCAGGTCCGCGAGTAATCACTAGCGGCCAGGTAACGAGCGGTGCTGCATCGCCTGGCCAGCATGTCTGTATAGGCATCGTGAAGAGATCGACATCTGCGCCCTGCTTCACGTGGTATTGGCAAGGTGGATTGCGCACCACCTTGGGCGCCATGTGTAAAACTCGTTTTAGCAGGGGCGCTTTATCCCATAGATCACGCATGCCTTTAGGTGGATCCGGCTGGCGCAGGTAAGCGAGCAGCTCTCCGATTTCGCGGAGAGCCTCGAGATCTTGTGCGCCCATGCCCAAGGCAACACGTTGCTCAGTACCGAACAGGTTGGCCAGTACTGGCGTATTAAAGCCTTTAGGATTTTCAAACAAAAGGGCAGGACCGCCGGCGCGCAGAGTACGGTCGGCGATTTCCGTTATTTCGAGTTTGGGGTCGACTTCAGTTTGAATGCGTACCAGTTCACCGCGCTTTTCTAACGCAGCAATAAAATCTCTGAGATCAGTATATTTCACTAGGCTTTATCTATTCGTTAACGTTTAACACCGGACAGTACACGTTGTAACATCGCGAGGCAACGCGTCCATCCGGCTTGTTGCCATTGCTACGTTGAGGGCTCAGCGCCCACTTCGCTGGAGCGCATTATTCGGTTGAATCAGCGACTACTTGCGCTTCATCGATTTAAAGAACTCTTCGTTCGTCTTAGTCTCTTTGAGTTTGTCACTTAAGAACTCAATAGCGGCTAGGTCTTCCATGCCGTGCAGCAGTTTACGCAGGATCCACATGCGCTGTAATTCATCATCCGCTGTAAGCAGCTCTTCCCGACGCGTGCCAGAACGACGAATATTGATAGCGGGGTAAACGCGCTTTTCAGAGATCTTGCGATCTAGATGTAATTCTAGATTGCCAGTGCCTTTAAATTCTTCGTAGATAACTTCGTCCATCTTAGAGCCAGTGTCGACCAGGGCTGTCGCAATGATTGAAAGGCTACCGCCCTCCTCGATATTGCGCGCTGCGCCAAAGAAGCGCTTTGGGCGTTCTAGGGCATGGGCGTCTACACCGCCGGTCAATACTTTCCCGGAGCTAGGAATAACGGTGTTGTAGGCGCGAGCCAAGCGAGTTATGGAATCGAGAAGGATCACCACGTCCTTTTTGTGTTCTACCAGACGTTTGGCTTTCTCGATCACCATGTCGGCAACCTGCACGTGACGCGACGGCGGCTCATCAAAGGTAGAAGCTACCACTTCGGCGCCTCGAATGCCGACTGAGCGTTGCATTTCAGTCACTTCTTCCGGACGCTCATCAATCAATAGCACGATGATGTAACACTCGGGGTTGTTGGTGATTATCGCTTGGGCGATGCTTTGCATCATGATCGTTTTGCCCGCTTTAGGCGGCGCAACCAGTAATCCGCGTTGACCTTTGCCGATCGGTGCAACCAGATCAATGATTCGGCCTGTTAGGTCCTCTGTGCTCCCGTTACCTGTTTCCAGGGTGAGGCGCTGATCGGGGAACAGTGGCGTGAGATTTTCAAATAAGGCCTTATGCTTGGAGTTTTCTGGCCTGTCGAGATTGACCTCGTCTACCTTGAGCAGGGCAAAGTAGCGCTCGCTGTCTTTAGGTGGACGAATCTTGCCTGAAATGGTGTCACCCGTGCGCAGGTTAAACCGCCGAATTTGGCTGGGTGAAACGTATATGTCGTCGGGGCCTGCTAAGTATGAGCTGTCGGCGGAACGCAGGAAGCCAAAGCCATCCTGTAAAATTTCCAGTACCCCATCGCCATAAATATCTTCACCGCTTTTGGCATGTCGCTTCAGGACGGCAAAAATAATATCTTGTTTGCGCGAGCGGGCCATGTTGTCCAGGCCCATCTCTTTCGCGATATCAATAATATCTTGGGTAGATTTTGTTTTTAAGTCAGTCAAATTCATAAGGAGGGTAGTATGTGTGTGATTAAAGAGAAGTATGGGGTACAAATGAAAGCTCGTTGGAGATACCAACAAAAAGCTGCTTTTTCGTGAGTTACTGATTTATTGTATAGACACAGGAGTTTGCGCCGAATTCAAAGGTAACACGGCCCGATAGGGCCGTCTACTGCTTTTTTCTCAACAGAGCACGCGATTATAGGTGCTGGGGGCTTGTGTGGGCTTGGCCTCTGTCGTTTTAGATCACTTCTTCAATAAAATCTTTCAACTGTGTCTTGGATAATGCGCCAACTTTAGTAGCCTCTGCGTTGCCATCCTTGAACATGATTAAGGTCGGAATGCCACGGATGCCGAACTTCTGGGGAATGTCCGGATTAGCGTCCACGTCGACTTTGCATATCTTTAATTTGTCGCCGTAATCGGCGGCAAGCTCATCGAGCACCGGCGCGATCATTTTGCAGGGGCCACACCATTCTGCCCAGAAGTCCACCAATACGGGGACATCGGAATTTAATACTTCCGCATCAAAAGTGGCATCGCTGATGTGTACGATTTGATCGCTCATGCTGTTCTCCGGTTGATTTCAGATCTTAATTATGACGAGGTTTTAAACGTGAAGTAATCATACCACTGGATGGTCGGCGCACAACTGCCAGACGGGAATAAAAAGTCTTGTCGTTATTTTCCTTCTGAGGTTTTTTCGAAACTAAAATGATAGTGAGCTTTACCGTGATAGGCTTGCCGCAATGGGTTGCCTGATCTTTTGAGGTTTTGGCATACTAGAACTAACTAATATCAGGGTATCAATGTGCGCAACCCAAAAATCCTAGTAATAGCCGTCGTAGTCTGTGTCCTTATTGCCTGGTGGTTCTTCGATCTAGGCAGCTATCTGCAGCTTGACACTTTGCAGGAAGATATCGGTGGTCTGCGCGAGTGGGGTGGCAATAATCCGTTGTTGGCGGGCCTGATATTTTTTGCGGGCTATATTGTGGTCACGGCGCTTTCATTGCCCGGTTCAGCCGTGATGACACTAGCGGGCGGTGCTCTTTTTGGTTTTTGGTATGCACTGCTGCTGGTGTCATTTGCTAGTAGTATCGGAGCGACTTTGGCCTTCCTTGTGTCTCGACTGCTTTTGAGGGACTGGGTTCAGAAGCGTTTTAGCCGGCATCTGGGCGCGCTCAACAGAGGTTTTGCAAAAGACGGCTCCTTCTATCTGTTCTCTCTTCGGCTGGTGCCAATCTTCCCATTTTTTATGATCAATTTACTGATGGGTCTGCTGCCGATCCGTAGTTGGCCTTTTTACTGGGTGTCGCAGCTGGGGATGTTGCCGGCCACGGTGGTGTTCGTCAATGCGGGGACACAATTAGGTCAGCTAGAGTCGATTTATGGAATAATTTCTTTACCTTTATTGGGCTCCTTTGTCTTGTTGGCGGCATTTCCTTTTGTTGCAAAGTGGTTACTTGGGGTTGTAAAACCCCGCCTGCTTCTGAAAGCTTATCCTAAACCCAAACAGTTCGATAATAATCTGATTGTCATTGGTGCAGGCTCGGGAGGGCTAGTCGCTTCGCTCATAGCAGCGACTGTAAAAGCGAAAGTCACCCTCATTGAGCGTCACCAGATGGGTGGCGATTGTCTCAACACCGGCTGTGTGCCCAGCAAAGCTTTGATTCGCTCCGCGCGGATTGCGCAATATGCGCGGCGAGCAGAGGAGTTTGGGCTGGCTCCAATGTCGGTAGAGGTGAATTTTCCTAAGGTGATGCAGCGTGTGCAAAATATCATCAAGACCATCGAGCCGCATGATTCGGTGGAGCGGTTCACGCAGTTGGGTGTGAACTGCGTGCACGGCGATGCAAAAATTCTCTCGCCGTGGGAGGTGGAGGTGAATGGACAGACGCTGACGGCCAGAAACATTGTAATAGCCACGGGTGCTCGCCCTGCGGTTCCTGATATTCCGGGTCTCGCTACGCTCGATTACCTGACGTCAGACACGGTGTGGGATATCAGGACTCTGCCCGAACGCTTGCTGGTCGTAGGGGCTGGCCCCATCGGTTGTGAACTGGCGCAAGCGTTTGCTCGGCTGGGCAGTAAAGTCACGCTGGTGACTCATGCCGATCGACTGCTGCCTCGGGAAGATTTGGAGGTCTCTGAGCGCGTGGACGCTGAATTTCGGCGGCAACATGTGAAGGTTCACGCGAATTATAGTCCGCTGCTTTTTGACGCCGCCGAGAACGAGCAGACCTGCGTTTTTAGTACTCCGCGAGGACAGCGAACATTGAGCTTTGACCGAGTATTGCTCGCGGTCGGTCGCAGCGCTAATGTTGAGGGGCTGGGGCTAAAGGATCTTGGCATCGCTGTTGGCCCGGGGGGTACGGTTGAAGTGGATGAGTCTTTGCGGACCGCGATACCGACTATTTTTGCTTGCGGTGATGTGGCCGGCCCCTACATGTTTACCCACATGGCAAGCCATCAGGCTTGGTATGCAGCGGTCAATGCATTGTTTGGACGCTTTCGCACGTTCAAGGTGGATTACTCGGTGGTGCCGTGGGCGACATTTACTGACCCCGAGGTGGCGCGCGTTGGCTTGAATGAGGATGAGGCGCGGGCAGCCAATATCGCCTTTGAGGTAAGTCGTTACGAGCTGGCTGAGCTGGACCGTGCCATTGCTGATGGCGAAGCACATGGGTTTATTAAAGTGCTGACCGAGCCGGGTCGTGATCGTATTCTTGGAGCCACTGTTGTGGGCTACCATGCCTCGGAATTGATCAATGAATTTGTGTTGGCAATGAAACATGGTTTGGGTCTAGGAAAAATACTAGCGACCATCCACATATACCCGACACTGAGCGAGGGCAACAAGTTTGTAGCAGGTGAGTGGCGCAAGGCGCGCAAGCCAGAAGGACTGCTGCGTTGGGTTGAGCGTTATCATCGCTGGAACCGAGGCTGAGCGGAGAATCTAGTCGTGAAGGCGTTGTTGGATGAGTCATGGCACGTCTATATTTTGCAATGTGCTGATGCGACACTTTATACGGGTATTACCAAGGATCTCCAGCGCCGGGTTCAACAACACAATGGCGAACAAATTGGCGGCCCCAAATATACTCGAGGCCGTCGACCTGTTTGTCTTATGTGGTCTAAGGAGGCTCCTAATCATGGAGCTGCGCTACAGCGCGAAATAGCGATTAAAAAACTTAGCAAGGGGGAAAAGCTTCGGCTGATAGGGCATTAGCCACCACCAAGACCCTTACCAATTTACTGCCAGAATATTCTAACTGCAGGGTCGAGCTAGCTCCAGTTATTGTGACAGCTCTTCCAGAACCTGCTGCTGATCGAGCCAGATTTCATCCAATTCTTCCGCCCGAACTTTGAGTTCCCCTTCGCGTTTCAGTAGGTCAGCCAATGTTTGCCTGTGATCCTCGGTGTACAGGTCATTGTTCTCAAGCTGCGAGCGCAATTCGTGCATAGCGAGACTGACCTTGGACATGTCAGCTTCAGTTTTATGCAGCTGTTTTTGTAGTGGTTTGAGTTTTTCGCGCAGCGTGGCTGCTTGCTGGCGTTTTTCTTTACGCGAAGTGTCGGTCGTTCCCGCATCTCGTTTGTCGGTTTGCCTGTAGCTGGATAGAATCCAGCGCTCGTATCCCTCAAGGTCCTCTGTGTATTCCTCGATCTGGCCATCGTGAACGAGCAGTAATTCTTCCGCGGTATTACGCAGCATATGGCGGTCGTGGCTCACCAATACTAGGGCGCCTTCGTAGGCCTGCAAGGCGACTTCCATGGCGTGGCGCATTTCTAAGTCGAGGTGATTAGTGGGCTCGTCGAGTACCAACAGGTTGGGCTTTTGCCACACCACCATTGCCAGTGCTAGGCGCGCTTTCTCGCCCCCTGAAAAGGGTGCAACGGCTGCCATGGCGGCATCACCGCGAAAATTGAAACCACCTAAAAAGTTGAGAATGTCTTGCTCCCGTGCGTCCGGGCTAAGTCGCTGCAGATGAAGAACGGGGCTGGCCTGCATGTCCAGAGCCTCCAGTTGCTGCTGATCAAAGTAGCCGATGCTGACATGCTCTCCGACAATGCGCGTGCCACCCAGCAGTGGGAGTTCACCGATCAGGCTTTTTAGCAGGGTGGATTTTCCGGCCCCGTTTCTGCCTAACAGCCCATAGCGGCTGCCAGGGCGTAACTGTATGTCAACATCAGACAATACCGGCATGCCGCCGTATCCGAGTATGGCCTCATCCAGACGCAATAGAGGGTCACTGCTTTTTGTTGGCGTGGGAAAACTGAAGTCAAAGGGTGAATCGGCATGGGCCGGGGCCAGCGACTGCATGCGCTCTAACTCCTTCAGCCGGCTTTGTGCCTGCTTGGCTTTGGTGGCCTTGTAGCGAAAACGCCGCACGAAGTCGTCGATCTCGGCGATGCGCCGCTGCTGTTTATCATAGTTGGCTTGCTGGTTGGCGAGACGCTCGGCACGGAGCCGCTCGAAATCGGAGTAGTTGCCTTTATAGGTGAACAGTTGTTGCTGTTCAATGTGCAAAATGCGTTCGCAGGTTGCATCGATGAAGTCTCGATCGTGAGAAATCATCAGTAGTGTGCCGGCATACTGCTGCAGCCACTGTTGCAGCCACAGCGTGGCATCTAGGTCTAGGTGGTTGGTGGGCTCATCCAGCAGTAGGACGTCTGAGGGAGTCATTAGTGCGCGCGCGAGGTTGAGCCGGATGCGCCAGCCACCGGAAAATTCGCTGACTGACCTGCCGGCGGCATCTTCGGCGAATCCGAGGCCCTGCAGGAGACGCTGTGCCCTGCGTTCGGCGCTATAGCCGTCAATTTCCTCCAACTGAGTATGAACGCTAGCGGTTTTATCGAACGCCCCAGCCGCTTCTAAGGTTGCGACTTCATCGTGCAGTCGGCCTAACAGCGCATCGCCTCGCCAAACGTATTCTCCTGCGGGCAGCGAAGTGGCATGAATTTCCTGTGCCATGTGCGATAGCCGCAACGTGTTCATGCCCTCGATGTCGCCAGCATCCGCACCAAACTCACCCAGTAGTAGCGAGAACAGGCTAGATTTGCCGCAGCCATTCGCGCCAATCAGCGCCAGTCGCTGTCCGGGCTGTATGGTCGCATTCGCATCTTGCAGCAGCAGTTTGCTGCCGCGGCGAAAGTCTATGTTACGCAGTATGATCATGAGGTTGCGAATTCTACCCGCCGAATCCGCTGCGGGCTAGTGCCCACGGGCGCGGTTGGTGTAAGGTTTATCATAAGTGCACAAACAAACTGGTTACATAATGAGCAACAACCCGCTGTGGGATTACTCTATTGCGACGTACGATCTGGAAGGCGTGGCGCCCGCCTGCCTTAGGCTGCAGGACACGTTTGGTCTAGATGTAAATCTGTTATTTTATGCGGCTTGGCTGGCACAGCTGGAGCGGCGTCTCAGCCATCATCACCTGACAGCGTTGGAGGCTCTCATCGCAGATTGGCGCAACGATATGGTCAAACCGTTGCGCGCATTGCGTCAAAGATGGCGCCAAGTCCCTTATGCGGTAGGTATACGTGATGAGATCAAGTCTTTGGAGCTGCGCGCAGAACAACAACAGCTGGACACGATGTATGCGTATTATCAAGAGTCTGCTGGGTTGTCTTGGGCCGCCCGGCCCTTGCGTGAAAACTTGGCGCTGGTCGCGTCTTTTTCCGGTCCTGAGGATGAGCATCGGTTTGCCGCTCTAGAGCGTCTGGCGATATCGTTCTCGTCGTGACAGGGGTAGCGCCCAAGCTGCGTGGGTAGTAAGATACCCAAGCCGTTGTAGGAGTTCTAGGGGCAACCGATGTGCCCTAGAGTCGTACCTTACAGAGGTAGACATACACACGATTTTCACGATTTTTTGATGACAATGGGACGAATTATGAAGAAGTATTTAGTGCTGTTTACGTTAGCCGGCCTTGTTGCTCTGCAAGGTTGTAACCCAAAAACGCCCGCTGCCGCTGAGGATGACGCCACAACGACTGCTCCGGCAGCAGCAGATGCTGCTCCTGCAGCTGCAGACGCTGATCTGGCAACATCGGATCAGCGTTTGAGCTACGGCATTGCGTTTGGCCTTGGTCAGCGCATGAAGGCTGACGGTGTGCCTCTAGATACGGG
>CAJXWP010000023.1 GCA_913062625.1 uncultured Haliea sp.
GTGGCCAGCATCATGCCACCCTCGCGGTCAAAATTGCCAGTCAGTAGGCTGATCACCATTAGCATCCAGTGTGATGCAAGGCCAAATTCTTGCGTACACAGTCCGATGCGACCGTAAAGCGCCGCTTTTTCTGCCGCACAGTAATCCGTGACTAATTGACGCAATGTCTCTGCGGGGACACCGGTCAAAGAAGCCGTACTTTCTGGCGTGTAATTGGCCACTGCTGCACGCAGTCCGTCAACGTTCTCGATGTAATCTGACAAATGTTCTAACCGTATGTCATTTCTTTCAAATACAGTGTTTGCAAAGGCCATCAAAAAATAAGCATCGGTGCCTGGCTTAATAAATAGATGCTGATCGGCCGCCTCTGCAGTGGCCGTGCGGCGTGGATCAATCACCACACACTTGCCGCCACGTTGTTGAATACCTTTCATGGCACCTTTAACGTCCGGCGTGCCCAAAATGCTGCCCTGCGAGACAAGAGGGTTTGCCCCCATACAGATAAACATATCTGTGCGCGATAAATCTGGAACGGGGAACAACCACTCGTGACCAATTAATCCCCAGCACACACGCTGCTGTGGCATTTGATCGACGGTGCCGGCAGAGAAAAAACGCTCTGTTCCAATTGCAGTCATTAGTGCTTGCAAATAGACACCTGCGGCAAAGTCATGCCCGAGTGGGTTGCCAACATAGATCGACAGTGCATCTTTGCCATGTGTATCGCGAATGTGAGAGAACTTCGCGGCAATGGTATCAAGTGCTTCATCCCACGAGATTTCCTGCCAGCCATCTGGAGTTTTCTTTACCGGGTGGCGTAAGCGCTCGGTATCTTCATAGATATAGTTGAACGCCTGTGACTTGGCGCACACATAGCCTTTTGAGCGATGATCGTTAGGGTCGCCTTTTATCGACACGATTTTCTTTTCATCGCGATCCACTTGCATGATCAGGCCACAGCAGGCTTCGCAGGTAGGACAAATTCTTCGCAGCGTCTCAATATTATTAGACATCTTTAATCCTTTTTATATTTTTCACGGGACCGGCGCGCAACAATAATTGCTCCATAACAAAGGGCAATAAACTGTGTCCGGCCGGTGGGGAGTTTCGCAGTACTAGCTCAATACGGCGCGTGTGCTCACTACTTAGGTGCTGTAATTCAGGGGCAACCAAGGCACCAATATCGTCGCCATAGGCTTCGGCTAATATACAATCCATAACAATGGCTTGGCTCAATATGGAAGATGTGCTGCTTAATTCCGTCGCTTCAAGACGAGCCTCTTCGAGCACTCCTACAAGTTGTGCTTGTATTCGCAGCCATTCGCTAGAGACCCGTCGACTTTCACCGACCAATTTGGCTATTTGAGGGTATAAGCCAAAGTGAGCCTGAACTTGCGACACCCATTGTCTGACTTTACCTCGCCAATCAGGCGCCGTTAAATGCAATGTCAGTCTGGCTAACACCAGCTCGGATACGCCTAGCAATAGATCATCACGGTTTTGTATGTGTGTGTACAAGGACATTGGTGCGACATTCAGTTCTCGGGCAACACCGTTTACGGAAACTTCCGAGACGCCGCTTTCCAGTAGGCTTAGGGCCGCCAAAAGTACCTGCTCGCGAGACAGTCGTGCCGGCCGACCCCGCTTTACAAGTGCTGCGTTACTGGCCATGCCTCACCTCTAGGTTGCTCTGATATCGCTATCACTTGATTTAGCGTATAGCATACGGTAATGTTTCCAGCTGCAGCTGTCAAGCGACCTTAGCGTCGTCGGCCCTAAACTGAGGATGCCAAAAATGGTCACCACAAAGCGTACGTTTTGTTCCCTCTGTGAATCTTTCTGCGGCCTTGAAGTCGACGTAGAAAACAACACGATCGTCGACATCCGGCCAGACAACGACCATGTTGTGAGCCAGGGTTATGCGTGTGTTAAAGGCATTAAATTTGATTCGGTGCAACACAGTCCAGATCGCATAACAGAACCACAGAAACGTGTGGGTAACGAATGGCAATCGATTAGCTGGGACCAAGCCTTAACAGAGATTGCCGATAAAATGGCAGGTCTTAAGCGCGACCATGGGGCGCAATCGGTCAGCCACTTTGTGGGAGCTCCCGGTGGTGCGAACTTACTGGCACCCGTATTCAGGGGTGAACTTTACAAAGCACTGGGCTCAAATCGCATGTACGGTACAGGCACCTGCGACACTATGAATAAATTTCGCGTCAACGGCGACATGTATGGCTCACCGATGCGGCTGGCCTATCCGGACGTCGACCATACCCAGTTCATGATGGTGCTTGGCGCCAATCCCCTTATTTCTGGCAATACTCTTTATCACCTGCCCCGCTCGCGTGAACGTTTTGGAGATGTTATTGAGCGCGGGGGTCGCGTTGTATTTATTAATCCGCGGCGAATCGAGAGTGCGAGTAACGCCGAACACGTATTTATCCGCCCTGATACCGACGTGTATTTCTTGGCGGCCTTCTGCAATGAGATCATTCAGCGCGACGCAGTTGCACATGAGCGCATCGAAAGAACTATGAAGAACTTCGAGGCACTAAAACAAACTGTATCGCCATGGACGCCAGAGCGACAGGCAAAGGTTACGGGTATTTCTGCGTCTGTCCTGACTGAGCTGGTAGACAGCTATCTGAGTGCGGGCGCTGCGGCATTGAATATGGCAACCGGCGTTAATCAGGGCCGCAGTGGCACATTGTGTTATTGGCTGCTGGAGTCGATTAGTGCTATTTCTGGTAACTTCGACCGCAAAGGTGGCAACTTGATCGGTGAGGGTATTATTGATTTTGCAAGCCAAGCAAAAGATGACCCTCAAATGAAGCTGGGCTTTCATCGCGAAGATGATCTCCCTACTGTCAGTGGGCAGCAGGCTGCGGGTATGGTTGCCGATGACATTCTCAATGGACATGTGCGAGGCATGATCGTTGAGGCATCAAACCCTTTGCTAGCATGTGGCAATCCCGATGGACGCTTGCAGCGGGCGATGAGCGACTTGGAACTGCTGGTCAGCGTAGATTTATTTCGTAACGAGACAGGTAATCTTGCGCACTACATATTGCCGGCAACCACTTGGATGGAACGTAGCGGCATGCCCTATGCTCTGCAGTCCTTTGTCGGCTGCACGGCAACTCCGTACTTGTATGCGTCCGGACCTGCGCTGGAGCCACCTTCCGGAGTGCGACACGAATGGTGGATTTATGTGCGTCTGGCAGACAAGCTAGGCGTCACCCTTTTTAACAACAAATTTATGAGTGGATTCATCAAGCTTGCAGCAAAGCTTGCCTATACACCCTTTGAGTTTATCAAGGTGCCAGAATTGATAATCAATGGGATGCTGAAGAAAGCCGGCCAACCCGGCCTTAAAACGATGCTGAAAGACCACCCCCACGGCATTCGTCTGCCTGATAATGAGGGCGATAATTTTCTGGGCACTGACAGGGTGCTGACAGAAGACGGTTTGGTTAACCTTGCACCGCAGCCGTATGTAGAAAGGTTTAACAGCGCTATCGAGGGGCTCTATCAGGAAGAGTTAAATAGCTTGGGTAAAATGAAGCTGATTGGCAAGCGTGAGGTTAAACGCATGAACAGCTCGTCTGCGAACTCTCCACGACTGGTGAAGGACAACACAAACTATGCGTATCTCAGCCTGGAAGATGCCGACCGCATAGGAATTAACGCGTTGGAGCTAGTGGATGTTACATCGAAGTTTGGAAAAATAACTATTCCCGCAAAAATCACTGATGAAATGATGCCTGGCACTGTGGCTATTCCGCAGTGCTGGGGGCACCGCGATGCAGATGGCTTGCGGCATGCGCAGCAACACCCGGGAGTAAACTCAAATTTGCTCGCAGGCGACGGACGCGACAATATCGAAGAGCTGTCGGGAATGTCTCACTTGTCAGGTATTATCGTCGATATTGTAAAATCGCTCGCTGCCGGTGATGCCGTTGAGCGTCAACGCTAGCTCAGGTTATGTCGCGGTTCCAATGACGTAGAGAGGATCATTAGCGAAGCCTCATTCTTTGCTTGCCTGTGTCTGACGCTGCACGCCCCAGATGGTATGATGTCCTCCAAGCGCTAACCACCTCAACAAAGTCAAGTGTTGGATAAGTAGGGCTTGATAACAGTATTTTCTTAGCCCCTTTGAGGTGAGTTTGAATAGCCAAATAGCTGAGCTACTTATTGATATCGAGGCGCAGCTACGCCAGCTTGGGCAGTGGGATAAAGTGCCTCCTGAGGCCAGTGCTCTTGCCTCAAACCAGCCTTTCTGCGTGGATACCCTGCGACTACCACAGTGGTTGCAGTTTGTCTTTTTGCCCACTCTCTATGCAATGCTGGAGGAGGCGCAAGAGCTGCCTCAGGGCTGCGGTATTGCGCCGATGGCAGAAGAATACTTTCGCGGGACCGGCCTTTTTAGTAACGAATTGGTGGCGACTTTAGTGAGAGTAGACGAGTTGTTATCTTAGCGAATGCTATGTCAGAAGAGTGTGTCTCGATAGTATTTGGGTCTAGCTGACCTCCATCCTGAAGTATGGTAACGTCCGCGTACTAGGTAAAATTTTTTACGAAGTTGAATATGCATACGAAAAGTCTTGTCAAATTTGTGCCCACGTTTCTTGTTATACGTCTTAGGCTCAGTGTTTTGAACTCAATGCTACTAGCAGTGCTTTTTTGTCTGCCCCTTTGGGTGCAAGCTGACGGCGCGGTTGTAGGGCAGGAAGCGCCTGCCGTACGTTTGCCTGCATTGTCTAGTGGCGAAGACGTGAGCCTTGATTCATTGCGCGGTAAAGTTGTCTATCTGGATTTTTGGGCTTCCTGGTGCGGCCCCTGCCGAGTCTCCTTTCCTATTCTAGAGGCACTGGCCAGCGAGTTGGGTCCCAGTGGTTTTGAGGTGCTGGCCATCAATGTTGATGAAGTGGAAGCGGATGCGCAAGAATTCCTATCTGAAGTTCCAGTGAGTTATCTTGTGGTGCGTGATGCTAAGGGTGTCTCGCCGCAAGCTTACGGGATTCTGGGGATGCCTACGGGTTATCTTATCGACCGAGAGGGTGTCGTTCGCGAGATACATCAGGGCTTTCGAAAAAGTGACGGTGATCAACTGCGAACCGAAATAGTTAAGTTGCTCGGAGAATAACCATCGTGAAATATCTGACGGGACTTTTATTGGCTATCGTGCTTTGCGGTTGTGAAACAGTGCAGCCGTGGGAGCGTGGTATCCTCTCAAAAGATGAAATGCAGTGGCAGTCCAATGTGATGGAATCGCGATTGCGTAATCAGGTTTATGCCAGCAAGGAAGGCTCGTCTGGCGGCCCGGGAGCGGCTGGTGGCGGCTGTGGGTGTAACTGATGGCATCGCGTCAGGACGATCTTAATAAGACACTTGTCGCGCTCACATCGAGCGCGTTTTTGCTGCCTGCTTATCAGAGCGCTATGGCCGATGCGCCGCCGGAGTTTACTGAAATAGGCACGCGCTATAGTAAATATAAGGAAGACGACATCTCCGCCAAAAAGGCCTTCGGGGGTCGCAGTGAGCGCTATGACATTGATGTCGCCCAGTTTTATTTATTGGCACCGGTGTCAGATGATTGGTCTGTCGCTTTGGATGTAAGTTGGGAGGACATGAGTGGCGCATCGCCCTGGTTTGTTGGCGAGAGTATCGAGGCTGATGACGCAAAGGTCATTATGAGCGGCGCCAGTATTGAGGATACGCGCACTGAAGTCAGTGTGACGACTCGGTATTATTTTGATAGCGGTAATGCAGGATTCAACTACACGTATTCCGATGAAGATGACTACGAATCCAAGGCGCTGAGCTTAGATGGGTCCATTAACAGTGAAGACGGGCTGACCACTTACAGCGCCGCAGTTAGCGCCTCTGATGATGACATCACGCCGACGCAGGGCGCCTATCCGACCAACACCTTGGACGCTACTAAGGATGTCCGCTCTGCCTGGCTAGGCGTGACACAGATTGTTAGCAAACGTGCCCTGGTACGTTTTGGACTGAGTTATACCTACCGCGACGGTTTTCTAACGGACCCTTACAAGTATCTGGACGATCGCCCGGATGAACGTAAAGAGTGGACTGTCAGTGCAGGTTACCGCTACTTCCTCGAGGAGCCAAACGCGGCGTTACATGTGGATTACCGGTATTTTGACGATGATTGGGGCATCGCATCACAGACGGTTGACGTTGCCTGGGTGCAGACCTTTAAGGACACAACGGTGTCGCCCTTTATCCGCTACTACAGTCAGGATGAGGCGGATTTTTTCTCTAATATAGATTATGAAGACACTGATTATTTTTCAGATGACTATCGGTTGTCGGCGTTCGGAGCCTTTTCTTATGGCTTGCGCCTGAGTCATGAGATTGGTAACTGGTCAATCAACGCTGACGCAGAACGCTATCAAACCGACGAGAGCTGGGGGGTATACGGCGGAGAAGAATCTCCAGGACTGGTGGAGTTTTGGCGCTATGGTGTGGGACTGAACTACGCCTTCAAATAGAGTTGGGTTTTGGATGGGCCGCATTGAACACCGTTTTAAAGCCATGGGTGGCCCTTGCTGCTTGCGGTTGGATGCCAACGATGACGTGATGGCAAAGAGAGCCATCGCAGCCGCTGTTGCAGAGGTGGTCCGCCTTGAAAAAAAATACAGTCGTTACCTTGACGACTCCTTAACCAGTCAAATCAACCGCGCCGCCGGCGCGGGCGTACCCGTCCCCATTGATCATGAAACGTCAGCCTTGCTCAGCTACGCCAATACCGTGTGGGAGGAAAGTCAGGGGTTGTTTGATTTAACATCCGGTGTGCTTCGCTTGGCATGGGATTTCAAGTCCGGTCGTTGCCCCAATCAGCTGGAAATTGATGCTCTGTTGCCGTTGGTGGGGTGGGATTTAGTCCAGCGTGAGGAGGGCAGCGTGTATCTACCCAGGGCGGGAATGGAATTGGACTTCGGTGGTTGCGTGAAGGAGTACGCCGCCGATAGTGCCGCCATGCAACTGCGGCGCTCCGGGGTTACGTCTGGCCTGATCGATCTGGCCGGCGACATGGCGGCCTTTGGCACGCCGCAAGGTAATGTCAGCGGGACCTCAGGGTGGCCGGTAGGCATTCGGCACCCGGTTGAAAAAGACAAGGCGGTGGCTGGCGTAAATCTACCTGAAGGAGGGCTCGCCAGCAGTGGCGACTACGAGCGTTGCCTGCACATCGATGGAAAACGTTACGGTCATATTTTGCACCCGCACACGGGTTGGCCTGTGCAAGGCCTTATTGCTGTTAGTGTACTGGCGGCGCAATGCATTGTGGCAGGCAGCTCGGCTACTATTGCCATGTTAAAACCAGCTGATGAGGCGTTGGACTGGCTGGATAACTTGGGCTTACCGTGGCTGGCGATAGATGTCGACCTCAACTGTCATGGCAGTTTAGTGGCTTCGCAGCAGCTTAGCCCAGGGTAGAGCCCCTCGGTCAGGTGCAGCCTGATTCCGATACGCTTAATGCAATATGCGATCCGGTTGCATCTCGATCTGTAAATCCTTGGTTTGATCTGAAGTAGTCGCTTCCTGCTGTTGCATATGATTGCGCAGACGTCCAACTACGCTGGTCATAACATCAATGGTCTGGCTAAGTTGATCTAATGCTATCAGGATGCCTTCTATTTCGGACGGTTTTTTATCACTGCGTGCCATGCGAGATTCCTCAGTGAAAGCTGTTTCTCAACATCTACTTTTTGTATGGCGGTCACCTGCCTGTCAGGTTGACCGCCTGCGTATGTTAATCCCAGGTCAGGGCTCCGCCTGTCTGGTATTCAATGACCCGTGTTTCAAAGAAGTTTTTCTCTTTGCGCAAATCCATGATTTCAGACATCCAGGGGAAAGGATTTTGAGCGCCAGCGTACTGCTCCGGCAAACCTAGCTGTGACAGGCGTCGGTTAGCGATGAAGTGCAGGTATTCCTCCATCATCGCTGCGTTCATTCCCAGCACACCACGTGGCATTGTGTCACGGGCGTATTCAATTTCTAGTTGCGTGCCTTCCAGAATCATCTGGATGGCCTCTTGTTGAAATTCAGGTGTCCATAACTGCGGGTTTTCGAGCTTGATCTGGTTGATCACATCGATGCCAAAGTTCAGGTGCATGGACTCATCACGCAGGATGTACTGGAACTGTTCCGCTACGCCCATCATTTTATTGCGGCGGCCCATAGAGAGGATCTGGGTGAAGCCGCAGTAAAAGAAAATACCCTCCGTGACGGCATAGAATCCAATCAGATTGCGCAACAAGGTCTGATCCGTTTCCGGGGTGCCGGTGTTGAAGTTGGGGTCACTTAGCTCGTGCGTGTGGCTGAGGCTCCAGGCCGCTTTTTTGGCGACGGAGGGCACTTCCCGGTACATGTTAAAGACTTCGGCCTCATCCATTCCCAGTGATTCAATACAGTATTGGTAGGCATGGGTGTGTATGGCTTCCTCAAATGCCTGGCGCAGTATGTACTGGCGACACTCTGGATTGGTGATCAGGCGGTAAATTGCCAGGACTAGATTATTCGCCACAAGAGAATCTGCGGTGGAGAAATACCCGAGATTGCGCATAACGATACGACGCTCGTCGTCGGTCAGGCCTTCCGGATTCTTCCACGTCGCTACGTCAGCGGTCATATTGACTTCTTGTGGCATCCAGTGGTTTGCACAGCCGTCGATATACTTCTGCCAAGCCCAATCATACTTGAACGGCACCAGCTGGTTGAGGTCGGCACGACAGTTGATCATCGCTTTTTCGTCTACCGAAACTCTGGCTGCCCCCATTTCCAGTTCTTCGAGGCCCGCAGCAATATCAATATGCTCAACCGCTTCTATTGCTTTGGCTACAAAGTCTGTGCTCTCTGCTGGGCTCTCTTGCTTCGGCGTAGGAGTCGCGACAGAAGCAATGGCAGGCTCTACCGGCAACTCGGGTGCCGCCGCCATGCTCAACATCGCCGAGCTCGCAGGCGTCGTTTCTTCTTCGTGATAATCTTCCCAATTTAACATTTCTTTTCCTTCCTGATTTTTTTGCTTGATGTGGTCAATGGTTTATTGCTGCTTGCTTACTGGCAAGCATCACAGTCCGGGTCGTCTAGTGAGCACGCCGCAGGAACAGGGGCAGGTCCGCCTGCAGATTCACTCGACACTGAATTCAAAGTGCCCGTATCGATGGTGGATTTCTCCGTGCCTGATGCCGCTAGCGAACGTAAATAGTAAGTCGTTTTCAAGCCACTGAACCAAGCCATACGGTAGGTGACGTCCAGCTTCTTACCGTTGGCATTATTGATATATAGGTTCAGTGATTGCGCTTGGTCTATCCACTTCTGACGGCGGCTGGCCGATTCCACCAGCCAACGCGGTTCCACCTCGAAGGCCGTTGAGTAAATAGCCTTTAATTCTGATGGTATACGTTCGATGGCCTGCACGCTGCCGTCGTAATATTTCAGGTCGTTAACCATGACCTTATCCCACAGTCCATGCTCTTTCAGATCCCGCACCAAATAGGGATTCACGACGGTGAATTCGCCTGACAGATTGGATTTGACGTACAGATTCTGATAAGTCGGCTCAATGGACTGAGAAACGCCGGTAATGTTGGCGATGGTCGCAGTCGGGGCAATCGCCATTACGTTCGAGTTGCGCATACCCTGAACTTTAACGGTTGCGCGCAGTGAATCCCAATCGAGGGTATGAGTTTTGTCGACTTGGATGTATTTTTCGCCGCGTTCGTCAATCAGCTTGTCCAACGAATCAAGCGGAAAGATACCCTGGCTCCAAAGCGATCCTTCATAGCTGGAGTAAGAACCACGCTCTGCCGCCAGCTCACTAGAGGCCGCGATAGCATAATAGCTGATGGCTTCCATAGAGAGATCTGCAAATTCCACCGCATCATCCGAGCCATAAGCCAAATGCTTCTTATACAGCGCGTCTTGGAAACCCATAAGGCCCAGCCCGATCGGACGATGGCGCATATTAGATGCTTCGGCCTGGGGTACCGAGTAGTAGTTGATGTTGATTACGTTATCCAGCATGCGGACCGCAGTGCGCACAGTTTGCTGCAGTTTTTCCAGATTGAGTCCATTTTCGTCAATATGCCGGGGCAGGTTGACTGAGCCTAGGTTGCACACCGCGATCTCATCTTTATTGGTGTTGAGCGTGATCTCGGTGCACAGGTTAGAAGAGTGCACAACGCCAACGTGCTGCTGCGGTGAGCGCAGGTTACAGGGATCCTTGAAGGTCATCCAAGGGTGGCCGGTCTCAAACAACATGCCCAGCATCTTGCGCCACAGGTTTTCCGCTTTGAGGGTCTTAAACAGCTTGATCTCGCCTTTGCGTGCCATCTCCTCATACTGACCATAGCGTTCCTCGAAGGCCTTGCCGTAAAGATCGTGCAGGTCGGGTGCATCATTGGGTGAGAACAGAGTCCACTCGCCACCGTCGAAGACCCGCTTCATGAAGAGGTCGGGTATCCAGTTGGCGGTATTCATGTCGTGCGTGCGACGGCGATCGTCGCCCGTGTTTTTACGCAGTTCAACAAATTCTTCGATATCCAGATGCCATGTCTCCAGATAAGCGCACACTGCCCCTTTGCGCTTGCCGCCCTGGTTTACAGCGACCGCGGTATCATTGACGACTTTGAGAAAGGGCACCACACCCTGAGACTTGCCATTAGTACCCTTGATATAAGCACCCAATGCTCGCACTGGCGTCCAGTCATTGCCTAGTCCCCCCGCAAATTTGGATAGCATGGCGTTGTCCTGGATCGCACCGTATATGCCATACAGATTGTCCGGTATCGTTGTCAGATAGCAGGAAGATAATTGTGGGCGCAATGTTCCCGCATTGAACAGCGTCGGCGTGGAACTCATATAATCGAATGACGACAGTAGCTGGTAGAACTCGATGGCTCTGGCGTTAGGATCATCCTCTTCAATGGCAAGTCCCATGGCTACGCGCATGAAAAATACCTGTGGCAGCTCGATGCGGACGTCGTCGCTATGAATAAAGTAGCGGTCATACAGCGTTTGTAAGCCAAGATAAGTAAACTGCAGGTCACGTTCCGGCAGCAGTGCCTGGCCAAGTCTGGCAAGGTCATAGTCCTGCAGGTTGGGCGCCAGCAACTCCAGTGTAATCCCTTTTTTTATGTACGCCGACAGTGCTTCGGCGTATAGAGCGCCCATATCTTGCTGGGTGGCGCTGTTCGCTACCCCTAAAAAATTCAACGCTTCAGATCGCAAATTGTCACAGAGCAGGCGCGCCGCGACAAAAGAATAATTGGGCTCCTGTTCGATCATGGTGCGGGCGGTGATGACCAGAGACGTACTCAGTTCGGCTTGGCTAACGCCGTCGTAGAGATTCCTTAAAGCCTCATCCAGAATGTCAGCTTCACTGACATCCGACAGTTCGAAGCAGGCCTCTGTGACAATGGTGTGCAGGCGGTCGAGATCGAGTGGCGCGCGCTGGCCATCAGCCTGTACTACTGTGATATTCCCAGCTGCCGCCTGAGTGGCGGGGGATAGGGCAATTTTGGCGGCACGCTTTTGCGACTGCTGTTCGCGGTAAATCACATAGTCTCGGGCAATTTTATGTTCCCCGGAGCGCATCAGGGAAAGTTCCACCTGATCCTGTACATCTTCTATATGAATGGTTCCGCCGGAAGGCATACGACGCTGGAATGTCGCCATCACTACTTCGGTCAGCTTGGCAACCGTTTCATGGATGCGGCTAGATGCGGCTGCCGTGCCACCTTCTACTGCGAGGAACGCCTTGGTGATAGCGACGGATATCTTGCTCGCCTCGAAGGGCACAACAGTCCCATTACGCTTAATGACCCGCAATTTACCCGGCGCGGTGGCGACAATAGCGCCGCTAACGATGGAAGATTCCTTTAGTGGCGTGGTGACTTCGGCAGAAGTATCGCCTTGGTTGACCTGTATCTGCATATTCTCTCCGAAATTCTTGGCGTTAATGCCTGCGCTTAATTTTTTTATAAGTGTCTGCCCCGCAAGGCATCTATACACTACGTCGCTTGCCTTTCACCGTGACAAGCTCTCTGTAGCACCGCCAGAGGTAGTGCCGTATTTTTTGGGCTAATCCGCAACATTTTTTATTGGCTTTTTCGATGCCATACCCAATATGTTGGGGTAAATGCTTTGCTCAGGTACAAGATAATGCGCCTCCCGGTGCAATGCAAGTGAATTAGCCTGGGTTTAATTTGTGGATAAGATGTTGATAGTTCTGCGGGTAGGTAACTGCTAACGGTAGAGGCCTTGACTTGTCTGCGAAGAGGTTGCGGTAGGAGGTTTTTAACGGAAGCTATGCGCTGATCGAATTAATTATTATAAAAAGCGTATTAGATACGCTCTCTGGATATTTGAGGTCGAGAGTTGCCGTCGATCTGGGTCACATAGCGTCACGGACGCTCAGGCTGGCGCAAGATTTAGCCACGGTTAGATAGCAGTAGCATTTCTACCAGCGCTTTTTGCGCATGCAAGCGATTCTCGGCCTCATCCCAAATCACGGTGTTGGGTGCATCCATCAATTGTGCGCTGATTTCTTCTCCGCGGTGGGCGGGCAGGCAGTGCATATAGAGGGCGTCACTGGCTGCGAGGCTCATCAGTTCGCTATTGACCTGATAGCGCTCGAATAACTGTGCTCGCTCGCGTTGCTCACTTTCCTGACCCATGGAGGCCCAAACATCAGTCACCACCAGGTCGACGCCGCGAGCGGCGGTCGCTGGATCATGCTCAATGGTGACCCGATCACTATTGGCCCTGAGTAACTCGCTGTTAGGTTCAAACCCTGGAGGGCAGGCGATGCGTAACTCAAAATCGAACTGTCGTGCGGCGTTAATATAAGACTGGCACATATTGTTGCCATCCCCGACCCAGCAAACACTCTTGCCAGCGGGGCTGCCACGGTGCTCAGTCCAAGTCTGCATATCCGCCAGCAGCTGGCAAGGATGGTAGTCGTCAGTCAGGGCGTTGATGACGGGCACAGAGGAGTGCGCCGCAAACCGCTCTACAATGTCGTGTCCGAAGGTGCGGATCATGACGATGTCGACCATTGACGAGATCACCCTGGCGCTGTCTTCAATCGGTTCTCCGCGTCCCAATTGGGTGTCCTGAGCAGATAGGAACATCGCATGCCCTCCCAGCTGCGCCATGCCCGCTTCAAATGATACCCGGGTGCGGGTTGACGATTTGGCAAAAAACATCGCCAATACGCTGCCCGGGAACGCGCGCTGGTCTTTGCCTGCGCGGTATGCCTGCTTCATTTCAATGCTGCGCCGGATGAGTTGCTGCAACTCCTGCGGGCTAAAATCTAAAAGTGTTAAAAAGTGCCGAATATCTGACATGGTCAGTCCTGCCTTTTACCTAGGTGTTGTCGTGAGTTCAGTCAAAATCGAGAATCAGGTCGGCGACGCCATTAGCCAGTTCCCGCGCTTCGTGTTCATTAATCACCAGCGGCGGCAGTAATCGCACCGTTTTGCCGTCAGCGACGTTGATCAGGAAGCCTGCGTCTAGGCCACGCTTTACCAGTTCGCCACAATTCTTGTGCAGCTCGATACCCAGCATCAGTCCTTGGCCACGAATTTCTTTGAATTGCTTAGCGCCGCCTAACCTGTCGAGGAGAGTTTGGGTAATCAGCTGTCCCATGGCGACAGCATTGGCGCACAATTGATCCTGCACAATGGCGTTAACGACAGCCAGTCCGACCGAGCATACCAAAGGGTTTCCACCAAAGGTGGACCCGTGCTGGCCTGCGCCCAATACTTGCGCCGCAGCTCCACGTGCCAAACAGGCTCCAATGGGCACTCCGTTCCCCAGTCCCTTGGCGGTGGTCACCACATCTGGCCTGACATCTAGACCCTGATAGGCAAAATAGGTGCCGGTGCGGCCGTTGCCGGTTTGCACTTCATCAAACATTAGCAGCCAACCCTGCTGGTCACAAAGGCGTCGGACAGCTTTTAAGTAGTTCGGATCAAGCGGTTTGATGCCGCCTTCGCCTTGTATGGGCTCTGCTAAAAAGGCCACTACGTCTGGATTGTTTGCGGCAATCTGGTGCAGTGCGTCTATGTCATTGCAGGGCGCGCGAACGAACCCCGTCACCAGTGGTTCGAAGCCTGCCTGAATCTTGCGATTGCCCGTGGCACTGAGTGTGGCTAGCGTTCGTCCGTGGAAGGCGCCCTCAAGCACCACAATAGCCGGCTTTTTAACGGCACGATTATGACCGTATAGACGTGCGAGTTTAATCGCGGCTTCATTGGCCTCGGCGCCAGAATTACCAAAGAAACAATTGTCCATGCCCGCCAGCTGCGTCAGAACCGTAGCCAGTTGCTCCTGTGCTTCAATTCGATACAGATTAGACGTGTGCACCAGTTTATCGGCCTGCTCCATAATGGCGGCGGTAACCATGGGATGCGCATGGCCTAGTCCATTGACGGCAATGCCCGAAATTCCGTCGAGATAGCGTCGCCCTTCGGTGTCATAGACGTACACGCCCTCTCCGTGACTAAAGGTCACGGGCAAGCTAGCATAAGTCTGCATTAGCGCCGACATGGTTCTGACTCCCCAAAAACGCAAAAAGGCAGCGGGGGCTGCCTCAAAAACAATAACTATAGACATATGATGCAGGATTGGCAATCGACCTGAACAGACAGCCACCATTTGTGTTAATAATAGGGTAAAATCTATTATTAAACGCAGCGCCCTTTAGGGCTATAACTAGGTAGGACAGCTGATGGATATTATCGATACGATCAAAGAACAGTTGCAGAGCAACCAAATCTTACTGTACATGAAAGGCTCCCCAAATCAGCCGCAGTGCGGCTTTTCGGCCCGCACAGTGGAGGCTCTTATGGCCTGCGGAGAACGCTTCGCTTATGTTGATATTTTGACTAACCCTGATATCCGAGCCACTCTCCCGCAGTATGCGAACTGGCCGACCTTTCCGCAATTGTGGGTCAACGGTGAGCTGGTTGGGGGCTGCGATATCGTCACTGAGATGCATGCGAGTGGAGAGTTGCAAACATTGATCACAGAACAGGTCGCCGCGCAGCCGCCCGAATAGAGCAGCTCGGTGATAGTGTCTCGCTATCGAAACCATACTTACAATTAAATAGGCGATATAAACAGGCTTGTGTACTATCTCGCGTCGAGTGCGCTGCCTCATTGGGAGGTGATGTGACTTAATGAACGAGTTAAGGAGTTTAGATACATGGGCGTTTTAGTTGGTAAGTTGGCACCGGATTTTGATGTGGCGGCAGTACTTGGTACGGGGGAGATTGTTGATTCCTACAAGCGCTCCGAGGCAATGGCAGGCAAGTACGGCCTCGTTTTTTTCTATCCGTTGGATTTCACCTTTGTATGCCCTTCAGAGCTGATCGCATTAGATCATCGCATGGATAAGTTTCGCGAGTTGGGCGTAGAGGTCGTAGCCGTGTCCATTGATTCTCAGTTTACGCACAATGCCTGGCGCAATACCGCGGTCAACGATGGCGGTATTGGCGCGGTGACCTACACCATGGCCGCTGATATTAACCACGATATTTGCCGTGCCTATGATGTCGAAGCAGCTGATGGCGTGGCTTTTCGTGGCGCCTTTATCATCGATCGAGAGGGCAATGTGCGCTCTCAGCTGGTGAACGATCTGCCGCTGGGAAGGAACATCGATGAATTGATTCGCTTGGTGGAGGCGCTGCAGTTTACCGACGAACACGGTGAAGTGTGCCCGGCGGGCTGGAACAAGGGTGACAAGGGCATGAATGCCTCACCGGATGGCGTTGCCGCCTATTTAGCGGAGAATGCTCAGGCGCTGTAAGCGACTGGGTTGTGCGTTCAAAAGCGGGCCTTGCGTCCGCTTTTTTGTGCCTTGTATTTGTTGATATTGCTGCTGCCGTCGCATGGTCAACATCAAACTTATCTTGCGTCCACCCACTGTTTCAGGCGAGATTCAACCAATTCTAGGCGATCATTTCCAAAATACATGTCATCGCCATCGATAAACAGCGTTGGAGAGCCGAAACCGCCCCGTGCGATAAGTTCGTCGGTGTTCTGGCGCAGCAGGTCTTTGTAATGCTGGTGGGTAATGGCGCTGAAGAAGCCCTCGGAGTCCAGACCCACGCGCGCGCAAATCGCTCTCAGTACCTCATCATCAGCGATATTGGGAGACTCGCTACCCCAGTAAGTCTCAAAAACAGCTCGAGAGTAAGGCACCATGAGGTCTTGTTGCTCAGCATAGAAGGCGCCACGCATAGCCTTTACACTGTTGATCGGATGACCCTCGGGCATATCGGCGCGCACACCGCACAGCCGTGCCCAGTCCTGCATATCTTTTATATAGTAGTTGAGGCGCGGACTGCCGCTGCTGCTGAACATCGCCTCGCGCGCTGTGTAGACTTCCTTATTCACCTCATTAAAAACGCCGCCGACCAGAATCGGGCGCCAGCGTATCGGTAACGCTAACTGTTCCATCATTGGGATTATTCGTGTGAATGCGAAGTAGGTCCAGGGGCTAGAGCAGTCGTAAAAGAACTCTAGAGTCGGTCTTGATGTCATGCGTTTACCTACAATAAATTCAGCTGTGAGCCTAACACATCCCTAGCGCTGATCAGGTATAATCGCCATTTTACAGCAGGAAGAGTGGGTGCGGGATGGATGTTGATCAATACATGCGAGAGTTGGGCATCGCCGCGCGCGCGGCATCGCACGTTGTCGCGGCATCGCCGCTTGCGGTGCGTAATCATGCGCTGCTGGCCATGCACGATGCGTTAGACGGCGCCCGCGCGGCGCTAGCGCAGGCCAATGCAGTAGACATGGAGAGCGGTCATGCAAAGGCATTAGACGCGCCATTATTGGACCGCCTAGAGCTAACGCCAAAACGTATTGATGCGATGCTGGAGGGCTTGCGTCAGGTTGCTGCGCTGCCAGACCCAGTGGGTAGCATCTCGGAAATGAGAAACATGGAGAGTGGCATTCAGGTGGGACGAATGCGCGTGCCGCTGGGCGTGATCGGGATCATCTATGAATCACGGCCCAATGTGACGGTAGAGGCGGCGAGCCTGTGCCTCAAATCCGGTAATGCCGCCATTTTGCGCGGAGGCTCTGAGTGTTTGGCTTCCAACACGGCTATTGCACAGTGCCTGACTGAGGGTTTGCGAGTCGCCGGATTGCCGCCTACTGCGTTGCAGGTTGTGGCGATGGCAGACCGGGCGGCAGTAGGCCAGTTAATTACCATGCCTCAGTATGTGGATGTGATTATTCCCCGAGGCGGTAAGGGCCTTATCGAGCGTATCAGTCAGGACGCTAAAGTGCCGGTCATCAAACACCTAGACGGCGTATGTCACGTTTTTATCGACGATGGTGCCGACGATGACATGGCTGTAAGTATTGCTTTTAATGCTAAGACGCAGCGTTACGGCACCTGCAATACTATGGAAACACTGTTGGTTGCGGCGTCCAAGGCGGCCGAGATTTTGCCGCGGCTGGCACAAGCCTATGCTGAGGCAGGAGTAGAACTACGCGGTTGTCCCGCTGCGCGACAGGTATTGCCGGATATCAAAGCGGCTAGTGAGCTTGACTGGCGCGAAGAATACTTGGCGCCCATTCTGGCGGTGCGCGTGGTGAAGGGGCTTGATCAGGCGATTGAGCACATCAATACGTACAGTTCTCAGCACACCGACAGCATTGTCACACGGGATCATGGGCGCGCCCTGCGTTTTTTGCGTGAAGTGGATTCCAGTTCGGTAATGGTCAATGCGTCCACGCGTTTAGCCGATGGCTTCGAATATGGCCTGGGTGCGGAGATCGGTATCTCTACTGACAAACTGCATGCGCGCGGACCCGTTGGTCTGGAAGGGCTCACTACGCAAAAGTTTGTCGTGTTTGGCGAGGGGCAGCTTCGCACTTGAGTGCGTCTCTTTCCCCCTTGTCCTCGTTGGTCGGAGTCTTCGGTGGCACGTTTAACCCTGTACACTATGGCCACCTGCGCTCAGCGCTGGAGTTAGTGGAGAGGCTGCAACTTGAGCAGTTGCGCTTGATGCCCAGTGCGTGGCCGCCTCACCGTGATGTCCCGGACTGTAGCGCCGAACGACGCGCCGCGATGGTAGAGCTGGCCGTAAGCGGGGAGCCTCGACTGATTTGTGATGCTAGGGAAATGCAACGTCCCGGTAAGTCCTATACCATAGACAGCCTGATTGAGTTGCGGGGTGAACTGGGTGAGCAGCAGGGCCTGTGTATGGTGCTCGGTTGTGATGCAGTGCAGGAAATTGCGACGTGGCATCGCTGGCAAGAGCTGCTGGACTGGGCCCATATCGTCATTATCGCGAGACCGGGTTGGCAGCTGCCGCGTGCAGGGGAGTTGGCGCGTTGGCTGGAAACTCATCAGCTGGAGAGCCCAGAGCTATTGCGGCAGCACCCTTGTGGAGGGATTGTTATCGAGGAGTTGCGTCCACTAGCGATATCCTCCACTGAGATACGGGATTTGCTGGCCTCCGGTCGCTCAGCCCGCTACCTGATGCCGCAGTCGGTATTGGATTATATTCAAACACACACACTTTACTGTTAAATAGTTGGATCTTTTTATATGAATATTAAAGTTAATCAGCCCTATGGAACCTGAAGAATTTGCGCGGTTTGTCGTCGATGCGCTGGATGACCTAAAGTCAGTCAATGCGGTAACCCTGGATGTCAGAGATCTGACGGATGTGACAGATTACCTGGTTATCGCCAGCGGCACCTCCAGCCGTCATGTGAAGTCACTAGCTAGCCATGTTTCAGTGGAAGCCAAGAAGCGAGACATCCATCCTTTGGGCATGGAGGGTGACGATGCTGGTGACTGGGTGCTGGTGGATTTCAGCCATGTGGTTGTTCATGTCATGCTGCCCGAGACGCGCGATTTTTACGATCTGGAGCGTTTATGGGCGAATCCTGAAGCCATCGACTGATGCGAATCAGTGTCGTCTCGGTGGGAACTCGGATGCCAGCATGGGTCATTCAGGGTGTTGAGGAATACAGCAAGCGTATGCCGCGCGAACTAAAACCTCTGTTGCGAGAGATTCCTTTGGCCCGCAGAGCTAAGGACACAGCTGGTGAGCAGGCATGCGCGGCAGAGGGCGAGCAAATATTAAAGGCTATTCCTGCGGCGGATCGGGTGATTGCGTTAGATGTGGCGGGCAAGCGTATCTCCACCACACAGCTAGCGGGGCAACTGGCCGCGTGGCAAATGTCGGGAGACAATTACAGCATTTTGATTGGTGGCCCAGATGGGCTTTCCCCGGGCTGCCTAGCGAGAGCTCATCAATGTTGGTCGCTCAGTGATCTGACGTTGCCTCATCCGCTGGTAAGAGTGCTGTTGGCGGAGCAGTTGTATCGGGCTTGGACAATCACTGTTAACCACCCGTATCATCGCGCATAGTGATAATCCCGTTGACGCAGTGCAGGTTAGGCAAGTCGTTTAAATGCTACCTCAATTTGATTTAAAAGATTCGCAGGGCGAGTCCCGCATTTTTGGCAGCCGCACGATTATTGCGATCTGCCTAGTGATGGTGTTGCTGGGGCTGATCCTTATGCGCTACTACGCGTTACAGATCACCGAGTATGAGGTTTACAGCACGCAGTCCGAGCGCAACCGTGTGCAGCTGCAGCCGCTGCCACCTAAACGCGGACTTATCTATGATCGCAATGGCGTTCTGCTGGCGGACAACCGGCCCAGTTATGTGCTCTCTGTGGTGCGCGAGCGGGTGGGAAGTTTGGATGTCGCACTGTCGGAGTTGCAGACACTGTTGCCGATTTCAGAGCGCGATTTGGAGAATTTCCACAAGAAGGTTAAACGCAGTCGACCATACGAGCCAGTGCCTTTGCGCTTTCGCCTGACAGAAGATGAGCGCGCTCTGTTGGCGGTTAACCGCTTTCGTCTGCCAGGCGTTGTAGTAGAGGCTCAGCTGCTTCGTCACTATCCTTACGGAGAGTTGTTTTCTCATGCCCTTGGCTATGTCGGGCGTATCAACGAAGAGGAAGTACAGGCGCTAGATGAGACCGACTATCGCGGCACATTTTATGTGGGCAAAGTGGGCGTCGAGAAGTTCTATGAAGACATCCTGCATGGAGATGTCGGTTATCAGAATGTTGAAAGCAACGCTCACGGACGGGTGCTGCGTGTGCTCGAGCGATACCTGCCGGTGACGGGCAAAGACCTGACGCTATCCCTTGACTACCGCGTACAGCAGGCCGCTTTCGACGCCCTCGGCGATCGGCGCGGCGCAGTTGTTGCAATCGATCCTCTGTCTGGCGAAGTGCTGGCATTGGTGTCCACCCCAGGCTTTGATACCAACTTATTTGTGAATGGCATCAGCTCTAAAGACTACAGCGCGCTGCGAGACTCGCTGGATGTTCCCCTGTTTAATCGGGCTATTCAGGGCTCCTATCCTCCCGGTTCCACCATCAAGCCCTTTATGGCGATGGCCGGACTTCAGTCGGGGTTGGTGACACCTGAATCAACCGTGCCTGATCCGGGCTGGTTCAGCCTCCCGGGTGACTCGCATCGTTATCGCGATTGGATTTTGCGAATAAGAGGGACGGGGCACGCCCCTCACGTCAATATGAAAATGGCTATTTCTGAATCGTGTGACGTCTATTTTTATGATCTCGCACGTCGCCTGACCATAGACCGGATGGCCGAATATCTGCACCCTTTCGGTTTCGGAGAGCGCACGGGCATTGATACCACGAGTGAACGCGCTGGCATACTGCCGTCAACGCGGTGGAAGCGGGCTGCAATGGGCCAGCCTTGGTATCCAGGAGAAACCATCAGCGCGGGTATCGGTCAGGGGTATATGCTGGCGTCGCCCCTACAATTGGCGGTTGCCACCGGTGTCATGGCAAGCAAAGGACAGCGGCGGATTCCGCATCTGGTTATGGCAGTGGACGGAGAGCCATTACCCGTGACGGTATTAGATCCGCTGTTGGCACCAGCCGAGTACTGGGACACGATATTTGATGGCATGCGCGAAGTTGTGCATGGCCGTAATGGTACGGCGAAAGCTCTGGCTCAAGGGATAGCCTATGAAATGGCAGGAAAGACAGGCACTGCTCAGGTTATTGGTATCGCGCAAAATGCAGTCTACAACGAGGCTGATGTCTCGGAGCGGCATCGGCACCATGGATTGTTTGTAGCGTTTGCGCCCATCGAGGCGCCGACGATTGCCGTTGGTATTATCGTAGAGAACGGCGGAGGCAGCTCCGCTGCGTCCCCCATAGCGCGCGAGGTGATTGATGCTTGGCTGTCGATCGAGCCCGGCTGATGGGTGATTATGTTCGGCAGCTGCCGCATCAAGGTTCTCACGACATGGCGAGGCGTCCCAGCTTGGTCACTCGCGTTCACATTGATGTGCCACTATTGCTGCTACTGCTGCTATTAACGGTTTACGGTTTGGCTGTGTTGTACAGTGCGTCGGGCCAGAGTATGGCAGCTATTATCCGTCAGGCGAGCTACTTCGCTTTAGGCTATGTGGCTATGATTTTTGCGGCGCAAATTAGTTTGCAACGCTATGTGCGATTGGCGCCGTGGTTATATCTAGTAGGGTTAATAACACTGGTGGCCGTAGTCTTTGTCGGGGTAGGTGCGAAGGGCGCCCAGCGCTGGTTGGAAGTTGGGGGTTTTCGGTTTCAGCCCTCGGAGATTATGAAGCTCGTGGTGCCGCTGGTCGTCGCCTGGTTCTTAGCTAGACGGGCTCTCCCTCCGACATTACTACCGATAGGCGGCGCATTGGCTTTATTAGGTCTGCCCGCCATGTTGATAGTGATACAGCCGGATCTGGGCACTGCGCTGTTGATCGCTGCCAGTGGTTTGTTTGTTCTGTTTATGGCAGGCCTGCGCTGGAGCTATATTTTGGTTGCTGCGGTGCTTGCGGCAGCATCAGTATGGCCGGCTTGGATGTACGGGCTGAAGGACTATCAGAAGCAACGCATTCTTACTATGTTTAACTCTGACAGCGACAAGCTGGGAGCGGGATGGAATATTATCCAGTCTAAGACCGCCATCGGCTCCGGCGGTTGGCAGGGTAAGGGTTGGCTGCAGAGCACCCAATCACGGTTGGACTTCCTGCCGGAGAGTCACACGGACTTCATTATCGCTGTGCTGGCAGAGGAGCACGGATTGCAGGGTATCATTCTGCTTATGGGTATTTATCTGCTGATTTTATTACGAGGCTTCTGGATTGGCGTGCATGCACAAACCAGTTTCGGCCGTATGATGGCAGGAAGCCTGACATTGACGTTTTTCGTGTATATCTTTGTTAATATGGGAATGGTCGCTGGTCTGTTGCCGGTGGTCGGTGTTCCACTGCCCCTAGTCAGTGCCGGTGGAACCTCCGTGGTCACGCTGCTCGCAGGCTTTGGTATTCTCATGGCGATCAGTACGGAAGGTCGCAGTGGGGCTATGTGAGCACAGTGTGATTCCGCAATATTGCATACACTTTTTGTCTGAAGAGATTGAGTTTTAGCTTATGCCTTTACGTCTGAAAATTATATTTGTTGTGTCCTGTTTGTGGACGGCTTTGTCTTGTGCTGCGGATAACTATGAGAGCAATCCTTCTGCGCAGGTGGTGATTGATGAGTTAGTCGCCGAGGAGGACTTTGACCGCGAACAACTAATGGCGATTTTTGCTCAGGCTGAGCGTAAGGACTCCATATTAAAAGCCATTGCCCGCCCAGCGGAGAAGACCAAGCCCTGGTATGAATACCGGGCTATCTTTCTTAACGATACGCGCGAAAACCAAGGAGTGGAGTTTTTTGATCGATACCGTGTGGAGCTAGGCCGCGCTGAACGTGAGTTTGGTGTGCCAGCGGAAATTATCGTGGCTATTATCGGAGTAGAGACGTCCTATGGGCGGATAGCCGGCAGCTATCGGGTGATCGACGCGCTTTCGACTCTGGCATTTGACTACCCGCCTCGTTCGCCTTTTTTTACTAGCGAGCTGAAAAACGTTTTGATTTTATCGCGGGATCAGGACATTGACCCGATGAGTTTGATGGGCTCATACGCCGGTGCGATGGGGTACGGTCAGTTTATGCCCAGCAGTTATCGTCACTATGCCATTGATTTTGACAATGACGATATAGTGGATATCTGGAACAACCCCGTGGATGCGATCGGCAGTGTCGCCAATTATTTCAGCGAACATGGATGGCGCCAGGGCGAGGTTGTTGTGTCTGCTGCCACTGCGGCGGCCAATACGCCGGAGGCAATCTTTGTCAAAAGTCGTAAGGATTTGAAGCCGACGCGAACGGTGGCTCAGTTTGCTGCAGAGGGTGTGGTGGCGAAAATCAAGCTGGATCCCGACGCGCTGGCAACGGCTATGAAGTTTGAGCAGAAGGACGGCTATGAGTACTGGCTGGGGCTACACAATTTTTATGTCATTACGCGCTACAATCACAGCGCTATGTATGCGATGAGTGTCTATCAGCTTAGTCAGGCACTGGCTGCCCGAGTGGCGCGGTGAGTCTTCGGCCTTCTGTCGCGGTCATTGTTGCCCTCTCTTTTTTTTTCGCGGCGTGTTCTACGCCGCCGTCGTCTCAGTCCCCGCCCTTACAAGAAGACAACGTTGCTGTCCGTGCACCTGAGCGCTACCACATCGAACAAGACTCCGCTCCGCTTCTGCCGATAAGTCAGGATGAGGTTTTCGATGCGATACCGCAGGCCGATCCTATTCTCACCTTCGGCAATATAAGCCCTTATTCCATCGATGGCGTTAGCTACACAGTGCTGGAGGATTATCGTCATTATCGCGAGCAGGGTACTGCTTCCTGGTACGGGGCAAAGTTCAGTGGGCATAAAACCTCTAACGGTGAGCTTTATGACTTATATCAGCCCAGTGCCGCCCATAAGACGCTTCCTATTCCCAGCTATGCGCGTGTGACTAATTTGGATAACGGGAAGACTATCGTGGTCCGCGTTAACGATCGAGGACCTTTTCATCCTGATCGTATTATTGATTTATCTTATGCCGCCGCGGTAAAGCTCGGCTATATGGAGCAGGGTACTGCGAGAGTCGAGGTTGAGGTGATCGAGGTTGTCGGTGTTGAGGATCGTCGTGATCCTATCTATGGCAATTATCGTTATCTTCAGCTGGGTGCCTTTGGTAGGGAGGTCAGTGCGCAGGATCTGGTCGCAGAGTTAAAGCCACTATTAACCGCCGAGGTTTTTGTGAGCGCGGTCGAATTAGATGGCGCTTTGCTATACCGGGTGCGGGTGGGGCCAGTGGATGACAAAAATCATCTGGTGGCGGTACAACAGCAATTGCAGGACAGCGGGTATGATGTAGGACAGCCGTTGCCTTAGGCCGTCTTCATCCGCATGGCTTCTTTCTCTCCCGTCATCCATGAGTTACCATCGATATCTTCCAAATTCCCTCACGGTTTTTTGACATCATGATTCGATTAGTCTTGGTATTGCTGCTAACAGTGTTCTCATTCGGTGTGCGCGGCGGCAATCCCGTGCCCGCGCCGCCGCAGCTGGCGGCCAAAGCGTATCTTTTGGTCGATGCTGTCAGCGGTGCCGTGCTGGTCGAGCACAACGCGGACGAAATTTTGCCTCCCGCAAGCCTAACCAAGATGATGACCGCCTACGTGTTGGCTGAAGAGATCGACGCAGGGCGAGTCAGTGAGACCGATATGGTGAGGATCAGTGAGAATGCCTGGTCGCAGAATCCGCTATTCAACGGTTCTTCCCTGATGTGGATACAGCCTGGTATGGACGTGTCCATTGCCGATTTACAGCGCGGAATCATTATATCCTCAGGTAACGATGCGACCTTGGCCGTCGCGGAGCATATCGCCGGCAGCGAAGCCGTGTTTGCGGAGATGATGAATATAAACGCCAAGAGGCTAGGCATGGTCAATACCCAATACGTCAATTCCCATGGCTTGCCGGACCCCGAGCATATGACGACGGCGCGAGATTTGGCCATTCTGGCCAAGGCTATGATTATTGATCACCCCGAGCAATACAAGATTTACCGGGAACCCGAGTTCACGTACAACAACATTCGGCAGTACAATCGCAATACTTTGATGCTGGTTGATGCTTCTGTGGATGGTCTCAAGACAGGTCATACCGAGGCGGCAGGATATTGCTTGGTTGCCTCTGCAGAGCGCAAGGGTATGCGTTTGATATCTGTGGTGATGGGTACCGATAGCACTAAGGCGCGTAAAAATGATACCGCTGCTTTGCTCAATTACGGGTTTCGCTTTTACGAGACCAGGTCTGTATTTGAGCCCATGACGGAGTTGGCGAAACCGCGCGTCTGGAAAGGACAGCAGGATTACGTGGCGGTGGGTTTATTAAGCGAGGCGGTGTTGACTCTGCCGCGCGGCAAGCACGATGACCTAGTGACCACGGTGGAAGTGAATCCGGAGTTGGTTGCGCCGCTTGCCGTAGGTGACTCAGTGGGGACTGTGACGTTGCGTCTGAGCGATGAGGTTGTGTTGCAAGAACCGCTCATTGTTTTGGTGTCGGTTGAGCCGAGTGGTTTCTTCGCGCGTCAGTGGGATGCCCTTTTGATGTTTTTCGCTGGCCTGTTTGGGCGCGGATAACGATCTAGTAGAAAGATCCTGGAGTGCATTGTTGTGCAAGAGCCTGAAGCACCAAAAATAGAGTTTCCCTGTGACTATCCGATCAAAGTTTTAGGTGTCAGTAGCGATGCCTTCGAATCGATTGTTCTGGCCGTATTCGAGCGCCACGCCCCCGGCTTCAATCGAAAGAATATGACTGGCAAAGCCAGTAGTAAAGCTACCTTCACATCGCTGACCATCACGATAACAGCAACGGGCCCTGATCAGTTGGAAGCTCTGCACAAGGATCTGCTGGCGACCGGGCATGTAAAGATGGTGATTTGACCCGTGTCTCCGCCAGAGCTGATTCTGCGTGAGCTGGGTCTTGTTGACTATCAGCCAACGCTGACGGCAATGCGTCAACTCACTGATTCGCGTGTTGCGGATTCCCCTGACGAGCTATGGTTGTTGCAGCATCCGTCAGTGTTCACTCAAGGGCAGGCCGGCAAAGCCGAACATCTATTGGCCCCAGGAGATATTCCCATCATTCGGGCAGATCGTGGTGGACAGGTGACCTATCATGGTCCTGGGCAGTGGGTACTCTATTTGATGGTGGATATGCGTCGCCGCCCCATGGGTGTGCGCGACCTCGTCAACCTGATCGAGCGCAGTGTGCTGCAGCTGCTGGAAGAATACGAGATTTTCGCCAGGCTAAAACCCGGTGCTCCGGGCGTTTACGTAGCGGATGAAAAAATTGCTTCTCTGGGTCTGCGGGTTCGTCGGGGCTGCAGTTACCATGGGCTGGCGCTTAACGTGGACATGGATTTAGAACCGTTTGGACGCATTAATCCATGTGGCTATGAGGGTTTGCAGGTGACGTCTATGGCAAAACAGTTGCCCAGTGTCGAGCTCAAACTGGGACTGATTGGTCAGCGTCTCATGCACATTACGGCGAGCATGCTGCGCGTTTAATACACAGGTGCTGACATTCCTATAACATGCCTCGCTTTAGGTTATAATCGCGCCCCTTTGGTTCTCGCGCTTGTATTGGGGCGTTAGAAACCTGTATTTACGTGGAGATTCAGGTCAGTGTCCGACACTAAGTTAGCCTCCGAGATTGGCATTAGAAGAACTTTCGCTATCATCTCTCACCCGGACGCGGGCAAAACGACGATTACCGAGAAGCTTCTGCTTTTGGGTAATGCGATCCAAGTGGCGGGGAGCGTAAAGGGTAAGAAGGGTCCTCACGCCACGTCCGACTGGATGAGTATGGAGCAGGAGCGCGGTATTTCTGTGACCTCCTCGGTGATGCAGTTTCCTTACCGCGAACGTACCATCAATCTGCTGGACACGCCCGGGCATGAGGACTTTTCTGAGGATACATACCGCACACTGACGGCGGTAGACTCTGCTTTGATGGTGATTGATGGGGCCAAGGGTGTAGAGGATAGGACCATCAAATTGATGCGAGTCTGTCGTCTGCGTGATACGCCTATATTCAGTTTTGTAAACAAAATGGACCGGGATATCCGTGATCCTATTGACCTGCTCGATGAAATTGAAGCTGTCCTGCAAATACAGGGCGCTCCTATCAACTGGCCCATTGGAATGGGTGCGGAGTTTAAGGGCGTTTATAACCTTTACACCGACACCATTCATCAGTACACCCCCGGAAAAGGCAGCGTACTGTCCGATGACCGGATTATTACAGGGCTGGCCAGTGACGAAGCGCGCGCGTTGTTGGGCGAGGAGTACTCGCAATTCTGTGAAGAAGTTGAGCTGGTGCGCGGTGCTAGCCACGTCTTCGATGTTGACGCTTTTCTCGCTGGCCGTTTAAGTCCAGTGTTCTTTGGTACCGCTCTTGGCAATTTCGGGGTGCGGGAAATGCTGGATGATTTCGTGCGGTGGGCGCCAGCGCCGCTGGATCGCGACACCATCGATCGCACTGTGGCGGCAACCGAGGGTAAATTCAGTGGTTTTGTTTTTAAGATTCAGGCCAATATGGATCCACGCCATCGCGACCGTATTGCGTTTATGCGGGTATGCTCCGGTCGCTACCTCAAGGGAATGAAAATGCAGCATGTGCGCATTGGTAAGGAGGTGAAGATCGTGGATGCGGTGACCTTCCATGCGGGCGAGCGGGTGCTGGTGGAGGAGGCCGTATCGGGCGACATCATCGGTCTGCACAATCATGGCACGATACAGATTGGTGATACCTTTACAGACGGTGAAGTGTTGCAGTTTAGCGGTATCCCGCACTTTGCGCCCGAGTTGTTTCGTCGTATTCGCCTGACCGATCCGATGAAATCCAAGCAACTACAGCGCGGGCTGCAGCAGCTATCCGAGGAGGGTTCTACCCAAGTATTTTCACCGATCATGTCCGCTGATTTGATCGTGGGTGCAGTGGGCCCGCTACAATTTGAAGTGGTAGCCTATCGCCTTAGGGATGAATACAAGGTGGAGGCGCGCTATGAACCAGTCAATGTTTATACGGCCCGGTGGGTCACCTGTGACGATAAGCGCAAGCTGGAAGACTTTCGCAAGAAGGCTGCAGACCACCTTTCGGTAGACGCAGGCGGTCATCTCACCTATCTTGCGCCGACCCGGGTGAACCTGTCTTTAATGGAAGAACGCTGGCCGGACCTTGCGTTCAGGGCCACTCGAGAGCATTGAGCGGCCTTCAGCCCAGCAGTTCTTCGATGTCTGCCGCGATAGCTTGGGGCGTATCCTTGGGCGCGTAACGCTTTACCACGTTGCCAGAGGAGTCGATCAGAAACTTGGTGAAGTTCCATTTGATACCCTCGCTACCCAACACACCAGGGGCTGCCGTCTTGAGGTGTTTGAACAAGGGGTCGGCATTCGACCCATTCACCTCTACTTTGCCAAACATGGGAAAGCTGACGCCGTAATTAAGCTGGCAAAACTCCATAATCTCTTCGTTGCTTCCGGGGTCTTGTTTGCCGAATTGGTTGCAGGGGAAACCTAGAATTTCAAGTCCCTTGTCTTTGTATGTCGCATACATCTCTTCGAGCCCTGCAAACTGTGGTGTAAAGCCGCATTTGGAGGCGGTATTAACGACCAGCAGCACTTTTCCGTTGTAATCCTCTAGAGATTGTTCTTTGCCCTGTGATGTTTGGCAGCTGAAATCGTAAACGGTATTTGTCATGGTAGTTCCTCTGTTGTGAAATGGTCAGGCTATTTGCGCCTGGTGGAAATTGACCTGCTCCATCAAAAGGCTAAGACGCTTGCGCTGCATCTTGAGCGAATACTCTAAGGTTTTAAGCTTGGTTAGCAGTGCTGCGTGCTCCCATTTTTGTTGCAGATGCAGTTTCCCTTCCTCTAAGACGTCGCTTAGCTGTTCCTTTGTGCGTTCATAGCGTTCCGCTTGCAGCGCTGTCCATTCATTGATGGAGTTGGTGAATAATTGATACTCACGTTCCAACAAGTCCCGCAGCGAATCAATGTCCTGTGATTCATCCAGTTTGTTGCGGGCCCGTTCAAAAGCCGTATCTAAAATGGCACGCTGGATCTTGAAATCGGAGACTTTATTTAGGTTGCTCGCCAGTCCTAGATATTGGCAGAGGGCGATCATCCACTTGGTCGGGTCCCATTGCCACCAGCGAATGCCATTACGATAGTCAGTCTGGAAGATGTGATGATAGTTATGGTAACCCTCACCATAGGTGAGGAATGCGAGAAAGCCGTTGTCTCGTGCGCTGTTGGTTTCGGTATAGGGCCGGCTCCCCCAAAAGTGCGCCAGGGAATTGATGAAAAAGGTCACATGATGATTTACCACCAGGCGCAGCAGTCCGACCAGCAGCACCGTGCCGATCACATCTCCGTGCCAGAAACCTAAAAGTAACGGCAGGCCTAAATTCATGAAGGCGGTCAGTGCAATATAATGCTTTTGTTGCCAGGCCACGACCGGGTCGCGAAGTAAGTCCTTAGCGTTACTGAAGTCCGGTGTGTCGGTGTTGTACTCGCGCAGCATCCAGCCGATGTGACTAAACCACAACCCGCGGCCGGCCGAGTAGGGGTCGCGTTCATTGTCATCGACATGACGGTGATGTCTGCGGTGGTCTGAGGCCCAGATAAGGATACTGTTTTGCAGTGCCCCTGCGCCCCAGAATGCAAAGAACCACTTGAGCGCAGGGCTAGCCTCATAGGCCTTGTGAGCCCATAGTCGATGGTACCCACCGGTGATAGAAAGCCCGTTCAAGTAAAGGAAGGCAAGCGCCCATAACCACTGAAAAGCGTCATAGCCACGATACCCCCCCCATAGGGGCACGAGGATCAGGGCTGCGATAGGAAAGCCCAGAAAAATAACGACGTTCACCAGGTTCAGCGGCGGTTTTGCTGTGTTTTTGATCATGGGGGTTATCGGGTCTCCGTTTGACCTGAACATCGTAAACAGACTTTTTGGAGAATGAAAGTATTCCGCTTCTCATCAACATCCAGTCTACAGTATCATGTATCTTTCTTCACACTCGTTGAAGATGGATTAATAAATTCAGCCTACTTGTTAATCGTAACTACTGAACACCCTCTTAATCTAGGGTGTTCAGTGGGTTGAGTACGTCACAAAATCGCCAGTCGTCGGCTACGCGCGGTGGAGCGAGTCATCGAATCGCCGGGAGCGTATTTATCTGAGGCGTTTAAGCGAGTTCGCTGCACAACGCTTTAGAGGGCGCAAGTGGCCTTTTGTTCCCTAGATAGCCTCTATTTTTGCACTTTCTGTGCTGCGGTTGTGTCTATAATACTGCGAACAATCAGTATGGGTTGGCACCTGTCCCAGCAGCGCGATGCTCCAGTCTTCTGGCCGCGTGGCTGCCAGCCGGTATGCGTATCGCTGCAGTGCGATTCTCTCAGACCCAGCAGGGATAGGTGGTCGCATGAAAGCCCGGCTGTAAACGTCGGCAGACGTGAGAGCTGGGAGGCAAATCCTTATGGGTTAGCCAACCTTGGGGATAATTGACTGTTACTGGCCGAGGATAGCGCCGATCCGTGCAGGAAATACCTGCTCAGTGCCCAAGGCGGCAATCGCCATGGAAATATCTAGATTCCATTTGCTCAGTTGAGCGATGTCTGTCACGCAACCTTAAGAGACCGGTGTAACAACATTTTTGCTACTGAGTTGTCGGGCGCCGCAGGGTTGTCAAACTCGTGGGTCAACTAATCATCCTGCAATGGACTTCCGCTAGGTGATGATGGATTCACTAGAACTTGCTGAGTTCAACTTTGATACGATGAGGAGCTATGCTGTTTATTCGGTCCGGAGGCTACCTGTATTATGTCCATAGAGAGGGTTAATTCAGCGTTATACAAAGAGTCGGTGCCCATGGAGTTCACAAGGGCCCTGGTGGCGCAGGCGCGTGCTTACAACTGCGATGTTGAGGCTATTTTGCGCGCCGCGGGGTTTCCATTCGACCCGCTGCGTCAGGATGCGCAGACAGTCCTCGTGTCCCGAGAACAATATTCTCGACTGTGTTTGGCAGTGATTCGCGAAATCGGTGATGAGTCGGCCGGAGTGATGCCTGACGTGCAAACTCCGATCGGGACCACACGCCTGATTGCGCTCAGTATGATCAATAGCTCTACTTTGGCAATCGCCCTGCGCCGTGCTATTGAGTTTAATGGCGTATGCCGGGTGCGTCGGGGTGCTGACGTTAGAAATCAGTTGACCGTTGACCATGAGCGCAAAGAGGCTACTTTGACCTATCTTTCCCAAAGTGACAGCAATCAGCAACAGCACAGCGTTCTGTGTAACTTGGCTATCTGGCTAGGATTTGCGGGCTGGTTGATCGATCAGCGCATCGATGTGACTAGCGCTACTTGCGCCGGTCCCAAGCCGGAATTTTTGGCTGGGATGCGCCATTATTTCCCCTGCCCGGTGGGCTACGGTCAGGCTGTCAATTCTGTGACCTTCAGCGCTCGACATTTGGATGCTGAATTGGTTCGCGATGAGACGGCTCTCGAGGAATTTTTGAAGCTCGCGCCTTACTACATGGTTATCCAGCCTCTGCTCAGCACTGTCAGTATTACGCATCGTATCCGAGGCATTCTTGGGGACGACTTTCGGCAGGAGATGCCCAGCTTTGAGGGTTTGACGGTGTTATTGAATATGTCAGCGCGCACATTGCGCCGTCGTCTAGATAAAGAGGGCACGTCTTACCAGCGCATCAAAGATAATGCGCGGCGTGATGTGGCCATCTCAATGTTAAGCCGCGATCGACTGACAGTCAGTGAGGTAGCGGAGCAGGTCGGCTTCTCCGATCCGAGTGCGTTCCACCGTTCTTTTAAGAAATGGACAGGGGAATCTCCGGGTTCCTACCGCTAGCGTATTCGCTGTTGTAAGAAATTGAGAATTTCATCCTTCGCAATGAGCTCAGGCGCTTCCCCGCATCGGCTTTTATATTCGATATTGCCCTCGGCAAGTGCGCGATCGGCTATTACGATGCGATGTGGGATGCCAATGAGCTCCATGTCCGCGAATTTGACCCCAGGTCGCTCGTTGCGGTCATCCATTAGCACATCTAGGCCGGCCGCCTGAAGTTGCTGGTAAAGGTCTTCGGCGCACCGCGCAACGTCTTCTGATTTATGCATGTTCAGTGGCACAATCGCCAACTGGAAAGGTGCCATCCCGTCAGGCCAGATGATGCCATTGTTATCGTGGTTTTGCTCGATGGCGGATGCCACGATTCGGCTTACGCCAATGCCATAGCAGCCCATGGTCACCGTGACATTTTTACCGTTTTCGTTCAGCACCTGAGCATTCATGGCCTCGCTGTATTTGGTGCCTAGCTGGAATATATGGCCGACCTCGATGCCGCGCATGATCTCCAGCTGACCCTTGCCGTCGGGACTCGGATCTCCGGCCACTACATTGCGCAGGTCTGCGGTAGAGATAAGCGGGCAGTCCCGCTCCCAGTTGACGCCGGTAAGATGAACGCCATCTGCGTTGGCGCCGCAGGTAAAATTCGCCAGTTGCGCTGCGCTGCGATCGACAATGATCGGTAGGTCTAGCCCTGCAGGGCCTAACGAGCCAAAGCCCACTCCACAGGCGGCATGCACCTGCTCTTCGTTTGCCATTTGCAATGGGACCGCTATCTCGGGAAGTCTTTCTGCCTTAATGGTGTTCAGCTGGTGGTCTCCGCGCAGCACTAGTGCTACTAGCGAACCCTCCTCTTTACCCTCAACAATGAGTGTTTTAACGCAAGAAGCAGCATTAATCGACAGGCGTATCGTGAGTTCCTCGATCGTCCTCACGTCGGGAGTAGCGACTCTTTGCAGGGCCGCCGTGGGTTGCGATCGTTCTATTGGCGAGACAAGGGCCTCAGCCATTTCGACATTAGCGGCATAGTCGCTGGTGTCGCTGAACGCGATCGCGTCCTCCCCAGAGCTTGCCAGCACGTGGAACTCGTGCGATGTACTGCCGCCAATACTGCCACTATCGGCGATTACCGGACGAAATGTCAGTCCTAGTCGGGTAAAAATAGTGGTATAGGCGTTAAACATGATCTGATAAGTCTGTTCCAGGGATGCTTGGTCAACATGAAAAGAGTAGGCATCTTTCATTAAAAACTCGCGAGAGCGCATGATGCCAAAGCGGGGTCGGATCTCATCCCGGACTTTGGTCTGTATCTGATAAAAGTTAAGGGGCAGCTGCTTATAACTCTTGATTTCGTCACTCACGAGGCGGGTAATCACTTCTTCATGAGTAGGGCCGAGGCAAAAATCCCGCTGATGCCGGTCTTGGATGCGTAAAAGTTCCGGGCCATATTCCTCCCAGCGGCCTGATTCCTGCCACAACTCAGCGGGTTGTAGCACCGGCATGCTCACTTCCTGCGCCCCAGCGGCATCCATTTCCTGGCGCACTATGTCCTCTACTTTGCGCAGAACGCGCAGGCCCAAGGGTAGCCATGTGTAGAGTCCAGCGGCTAATTTTCGGATCAGTCCAGCGCGCAGCATCAGTTGGTGGCTGATAACCTCCGCATCGGCAGGCGTTTCTTTTTGAGTTGCTATCAAGAATTGACTGGTACGCATGAAAATATCCGGTGATTAAAATTCTGGGAGACTCCCTAGTTTACGTCTGAATAAGATAAGCGTACAGCGTTCCATTGCGGCTGTTTTTTTGACATAGATTTTGATTTTTATAGCGATAGCGAGTTCACACTTTTATAATGCGTATTTGTTCTATAAGGGATTAAGGAGCTAAAAACATAGCTTATTTGGATGCAATCGCAGAAAACGCTTGTATTGCAGCGTTTCATGTTTTATATATTCGGTTGTAGTTTGTGACGGCGTTGCTTTTGAAGAATCAGGAAACGCATAGTCTAAGTTTTCCGGCGAAATTCATTTCATCTTTCAGGGAAGGTAGAAAATAAAATGGCGACAAAAAAAGCAGTGAAAAAAGCTCCAAAAAAAGCAGCACCCGCAGTGAAAAAAGTGGGTCCAGCGATTCAAGCAAAAATGACCAAGAGTCAGATCGTTGCAAGCTTGGCTGAGACTACCGGCTTAACCAAGAAACAGGTCGGTTCCGTCATGGACGGATATGACACCCTGATCCAGCGCAGTATTAAGAAGCGCTCAGTGGGCGAGTTTACTGTACCTGGCATGATGAAAATCACCACCGTGAGCAAGCCGGCTAAAAAAGCACGTAAAGGCATCAATCCTTTTACTGGCGAAGAACAGATGTTTAAAGCCAAGCCCGCGACTATGAGCGTAAAAGTTCGTCCGTTGAAAAAGTTGAAGGAATTCGCTGCTTCCTAGGTAACATCTTATAGTCAGCTTGCCGCGGTAAGCTGGCTAGTAGGTCCATTCTTTATAGCACTTATCTAGTGTTGGGTGCCTCGACGCTCTATTTTGCCCACCCCTGCGCTTGGCCTGCACGCTCGCATGGGTTAAAATCTCCGCCTTAAAATATTACTTCACTTCGCAATGTAACCCTTGGTGGTGCTACTTTATGCCGATTTACGAGTATCAGTGTCAGGCCTGTCAGCATCAGATAGAGGCTTTGCAGAAGATGAGCGACACGCCTCTGCTTGATTGCCCACAGTGCGGCGAGGCGTCGTTGAAAAAAAAGGTATCTGCAGCCGCTTTTCGCCTGAAGGGCAGTGGTTGGTACGAAACCGACTTTAAAACAGGTGATAAGAAAAACTTAGTAGGCGGTGGCGGTGGCGGTGGCGACGGTGGCGGCAGCGCTGATGCCGGTGCCGGTGCCGGTGATAAATCCGCCCCAGCCGACTCTGCCCCAACCAAATCCAGTGAGAATAAATCGGGTGACAGTAAATCGGGTGACAGTAAATCGGGTGACAGTAAAAAGACAGCCTAACCCCTGGCCCATTATGGGTCCGGCCCGCTAATCCATACGGAATCCAAATTATGCGCAGTCATTATTGTGGCGCTTTGAGCACAGATAACATTGATGAAACGGTGACTCTGTGCGGTTGGGTAGATCGCCGTCGAGATCATGGCGGTGTCATTTTCCTTGATTTGCGCGACCAGCGCGGGATTGTGCAGGTGGTCTATGACCCCGATACGGATGAGCATTTTCAGCGTGCCGATCGCGTTCGTAGCGAATATGTCCTTAAAGTAACCGGGCGGGTAAGGGCGCGTTCTGATGCCACCGTGAACTCAGCGATGTCTACAGGTGAGATAGAGGTGCTGGGCAAAGAGCTAGAAATTCTTAATATCGCTGCGACGCCGCCCTTCCAATTGGATGAATACACAAATGTGGGTGAAGACGTCCGCCTCCAGTACCGTTATATGGACCTGCGCCGGCAGGAAATGCAGGACCGTCTGATTCTGCGCTCCAAAATAACGAGCGCTGTGCGAAACTTCCTCGATGCCGAGGGATTTTTAGATATTGAAACACCGATTCTCACACGGGCGACACCGGAGGGTGCCCGCGACTATCTGGTGCCTAGCCGCACGCATCCCGGTCAATTTTTTGCATTGCCGCAGTCACCTCAACTGTTCAAGCAGCTGTTAATGGTGGCGGGTTTCGACCGGTATTATCAGGTTGCTAAGTGCTTTCGGGACGAGGACCTGCGCGCCGATAGACAGCCTGAGTTTACCCAGATTGATATCGAGACGGCCTTTTTGGGCGAACAAGAGATTATGGCCATTACTGAGCGCATGATTCGCGAATTGTTTCAGGCTGTACTGGCAGTGGATTTGCCTGTGTTCCCCCACATTAGCTATGCGGAAGCCATGGAGCGCTATGGTTCGGACAAGCCCGATCTGCGTATCCCGCTGGAAC
>CAJXWP010000024.1 GCA_913062625.1 uncultured Haliea sp.
ACAGAATAGGAATTACCATTGATGATGGAACTCATTTTGAAAAAGAAATTGAATAAAAAAAATCAGTGGGCCGGCTCTCGGAAGCCAGCGTCTGTTGACTTAAAGCTTGCAGTTGGCACTGCGTGCGTGGGCTACTAGTGGGCTTGGGATGAAGCGGAGGGTTCCGGGCGCTGCGCAAGCCGAGTTTATAGATCGACTTTAAAAATCACTTGGAATTAATAAGCTATGACCCATGAATAAAGTTTAGTAAGGGGGTCAAGGAGGGCTTTTTGAGAAGGAGAGGCTCTCTAATAAAAGATTTATAGAAGCCACTATCAGTCTTCAAGCGCAGTAGTACCTCTAAACACTCGTCGTCGTTTAACCCGTAAAGATTCAGAACCGCTCGCGGATTGAAATCCTCAGCCAGATCCTCTGGTCGGCACCAAGAAATAGGAACACAGCCGGAGTAAAATGCCTCAGGAATCTTTTCGGTGATATAGCCATCACCGATTGAATTTTCTGGACACAGGGAGAATCGAAAATTCTGCAACATTGGCATTTTGGGAGCCGAACGGTCGTCTTTACCAAATGCACCACCAAAGCCTGAACAGCCGATCATATCATCCGTCAGTCGATAAAGCCGTTTGCGTGGGCGCACTAGGTGACGAGATAGCATGATAGCGTTGACAGATCTGCGCGCCAGTTGCTGGGCGCTATAGCTTGCTTCAATCGGTCGCATGAGCTGGTCTATACACAGGCGTGTACCGAAACGAGGGTAGGGCGGTAAATCCGGCATTTCCGGCCAATCTAAGTACCATTTCCAGTAGGGAAACCTGAAAACATCAGTTCGATTGGGAAAGCCTCGCCAAAAGCCAATTTGTTTATGCGCCCCCGCGAACCGTGGTGGGTGATTTTCGCCAGTAACAAAAAAATCAACTTTGTCATCACGCCGGATCAACTTGTTGAGCAGTGGGCTCTTGTTAAACCGCTCCGATAAACCCGTTTTAGGTTGAAATGGGCCTAAAACTGTTAACTCTCTGTGCGCGCCGCTGAACACACGACGGATCATATGGTCTTCTTGCTCAAAGCCCGGCCAGAAATTGACAAATTTGGTCACGACATTAATTTGTATCGGTTGTTAATCATTTACTTAGCATATAGGAAGTCGCGCCATGCTGTTAATTTTTATGCCAAATTGACCCAGTCTGGGATAGCCTTGCACCCAAGTTAGGTACCGCCAAGTTAAGCTACTGATATCCGTATAATCAGCCTATGAATACGTATAAACGTCACCGTTCGCCGTGAAGCGATTCGTCTCTGGTGTATCAAGTTCGACACTCTATACGCTAGAAGCTCGAAACGGACACACCAAGGCTACGGCGACACATTTTTCCTAGATGAAGTCTTCGTGAAAATCAACGGCAAGCAACATTACCTATGGCGGGCTGTGGATGAGGATGGAGAGGTCGTTGATGTATATCTCCAGGCTAGACGCGATGGAGCCGCTGCGAAGTTCTTTTTCAAGCGTCTACTGGGTAGCAATGCTGGTGGGCTCAGGAAGATTGTGACGGACAAACTACGCAGTTATGGAGTAGCTCATCGGGTACTGACGCTGCGTTCAGCAATTTGTTCAATCTGGGAAGGCACCAGGTCAGGGCTGACCAGTATCGGGTTCTTAAGGTAAGTGCGTTTGATGAATGGACAGAGGCAGTCGCGTGAGACCCGGGCTCGATTCCGCTGACCTCAAAAAGTTAACTTCTCTGTACCTATCGGTGGCATAGTGTAAGTGAACTTAAAAAAGGATACCCCGATGGATATACAAACTGCAGTTCGAACGGTTCTTGGCAAGTACGCGACGTTTAATGGCAGAGCATCCCGTTCTGAATACTGGTGGTGGTTTTTCGCCTTGATGTTGTTCAATCTCTTTTTACGGGTTGTTGATGTTACGGTCCTCGTGCCGCTGCTGGGATTAGAGACCTTTGATGACAGGGCAGGGGGTCCGCTGGGAATGCTGGCAGCGCTAGCGCTATTACTGCCGAACCTCGCTGTTGCTGTAAGGCGCCTTCGTGATACCGACAGAAGCGGTTGGTGGATACTGATTGTCCTGATTCCGATTATCGGTTATCTGATTTTTCTGTACTGGGTACTCCAGCGCAGCCATGAGGGCGAAAATCGCTTCGGCGAGCGCTCGGAATAATCCAGTGGCTCTCTTGAGCGCATCACATTACGCGGTGAAGAAAGGGCGTTAGTTATCCATGCAACCAATGCAGCGGGTACAGGCTGGATCAAAGTCCAGTCTGGCCGGCTTGATGTCGTCGCCGCATATTAAACAATACCCATACTGACCTGCCTCCATGCGACGCAACGCGTTGTCGATTTTTTGTCGCTGAATCTTCCTCCGGCGTGCCGTCTCTTGTGCCATTTGCTGGCCTTGCAGGGCGTCTATACGAGACAGACGCCCCATCATCGACTGGTCAAGTGTAACCGTGCCTGCGGCCTCTGTATTGATGCTGCTCATCTGCTCGATCTCGTCCCTGCTAGAGATCAACGACTGCCGGAAATGATCTAACTGCTTTTGGTCCATAGGATTCACTCTCGTGGATTAGTCACGCGCTTTGCATGCCCCGACTTCAATAGCAGACGCGAACAAACGTTCTGCCATGACATCGACAAGCTGTGAAAAACGCTCCCTAGAATCCTTTGCGAGACAATACAGACGCACAGGAATACCGAAATCAGCCACCTTCGCAATGCGAAAATCGCCTAGCGTCTGCGCATCACCTACATTGGATAGGCGAGGCCCGTTGCCATTAGCATCAGGGCCTCACTCTCTGCCCCATTTCGCATTTGATCAAGTTCTCCACCATCCAGCCATACGCCGGAGCAGGTAGGACAGCGATCAATGACGACCACCTGTGCTATTTCTTTGCGCATTGTGGTGCCGTCGATCGGGCAGACTCGCAACGCCTCCTTGCCCGCTTCGATCAGGAGGTGCATTTCCTGCGCGCAGATCTCGCAGATCGCCTTGTCATCTTCTTTATTCCGAGTGCGTGTCCCGCACCGAGCACACTTTTCTCCAAATAAACTCATAGCCTGTTCCTTATGCTGACGCCGTGTCAGCTTTGTTGTAGTTCTATTTCTTGCATGCACCTGCCTGACCCAACACCATTCAATCGTGGCACGCACAGAGAGTCAAGTAACGAATCAAGGGCTTCCGAGAGTTGTCAAAGAGGGTGGCCCAACTAGTTTTCTGTGCGCTATGCCTCAAAGAAAGGTCCACAGGTCACTGCGCCATTGGCACCATGGCTTACCCCTTCAGGCTGCAAGACATCTCAATTTTCTAGCTGGCGATAAGCATCCACAATAGGTGCGAACTCTTCGGGAGTAGAACCATGAATCACCACGCCATCGGCCCCTACACGCAATTGATTTTTCCAAGCCTGAGCACATTCATCTGCATTGCCTGTAGCCGCGGGCAACCACTCTCGCGGAATTAACTCACTGATCTTTTCTAACTGCTCTAAAGTGGCGACGCTATCAATGCCGCCTGCCATGGAAGAAACGATTTCATTTGCCCTAAAGGCCACGAGTACTTCCGGATCCCACTCATTAAGATCGATCAGCATCTCGGCATAACCGGGCGCCTGCATATAGGTAGCCATACGCGCGACTAACTTACGCAAATAGCCTTCATGGTCAAGATCAATGCCAGTGGCCAATACAGAGTGCAACTTAACGTCTTTGGGGTCCCGTCCGGCGCGTTCGGCACCCTCCTCAATGAATGACTTAGCGCGGCGCAGGCCATGATCAGTGACGAAGGTATGTAAATGTACGCCATCAAAATGCTCTCCGGCAAAGCGCAAACTCTTGGGCCCGAATCCTACAAAATGCAGAGGGATGTCTGCAGCCATCCAATCTCCCATGCTCAGATAGGGCAGGTTGCCCATTTTACCTTCATGGCCCATGATTTTTTCACCCTGCCAAAGGCTGCGTAACAACTGTATGCCTTCTGCCATTTGAGCATTACTGACTGAGTTCAGACCCATTAGTTGATTGCGAATAGCGACTCCCCGCGCCAAACCTAACTCAAAACGCCCACCAGACATATAATGAAGAGTGCTGCACATCGTCGCGAGCACCATGGGATGACGAGTATGAAGATTAGTCCCCCCTGTGGCCACGTGGATAGAGTCTGTCACCGCTAGCGCTGCTGAGCAAATCACGCCAGCATCTTTGACGTCGAATCGCTCCGACACCCATACTTTACCCAACCCTAACGCTTCTGCCTGCTTCGCCTCTGCAATCGCATCGGCCGGCGTAGTGGTATGCCCGGGCAGGAGATAACAGCTCAATTCCGGAAATTCTGCGTTATTCGTCATAGTCATTCTCAATTCTGGGAGTTTAATTAATTAGGGCAAATCTGAACAATAACATTCCTGCACAGGCAGGAGATCGTGGATACTCGACGGCCGTTTTCGTGGCAGTAGTGAAAGGAATATCTCTCAGGGCAACCTTAGAATCCATAGCGTTGATTGTACTCTTGGAACAGATGGGTATGCTCCTCCCGACTTAACCCAAAGTCTTTCAGGGTATACTGATGCGTACCGTGTTTGTCTCGAGGTCTATGATTAAGATAATTTTGCATGGCCTGTCGTGCTTCTAAAGTAAAATCAAAATCAAAGTGACGATAGAGATTATCGATAATTGCGATAGGGTCAGTAATAATGTCGCTAAACTGAACATCGAAAAACCGGCTATCTTTATCAGTCATCGCGTCTCGTTGCGCCATGCCCACCTTTAACATTTCAGAGAAAAAAATCACTTCATTAGCGGCAATCTCTACAGGATCAATGTCATCGCTAAAGGCGCTATGCAAAGTGCAGGACAAACTGGAAATCGAGCCCATTACATCCATCGGATCGCGATGAGTGTGAATGATCGCCGCATCGGGGTACTGATTAACAATAGTGTCGAGATAGGGCAGATGCGGTGGTGTCTTTAACACCCAGCGTTGTTTGCTGTAATCCACTTGTAAGTGCTGAAGAAACTGATAGTGCCAAGCATAGGCCTTCGCCATATCCTGACGAAGTGTCCATTCACGGTATTGGGGAATAAAAAAAGTGGCGCCGTATTGATCTGACATAAAGTGTGAGGCAAGAATGGCCACGCACTCCTGCGGCAATTGTGAGCCGATCTCATGAATAGCCTTAAAACCGGGCGCAAGTATTTCTGTCTTCTGCAAGACCTTCTCTACCTCAGTAATACGTGAATCTGATGAGAACGTGTCCGAATGCGGTGGCGGCATTGGCTGGGAGACCTCCCAGCTCAGCGGCGAGCGATGTGCTGGGTCCTGTGCAAGCAATTCGTATAGGATGGTGGTTCCTGTTCTAGGCAGGCCCAACACAAATATAGGACGCTTAACTTTTTGTTGTGCAACTTCTGGTCGCTGTTTTCGATAATGCGTTAATTGCAGACGGATCTTCAGGTTGTCAATCAACATGCCTTGCGCCGCTATACGCCCTATCAGCGATAACCTAGCCTGTTTATCCAATGATGTGCACAGTTGATCCAGTGCAGACAGGAAACTCTCATCGCCAAAGTCATTGAGTCCAGTTTGTTTTTTAGCCTTAGACAGTAACGATTGAGGAGCTAATGACGGCACAGCGATGCCAACAGCTCGCAGACCACGCCCCAGGCGATTAATCAATTTGATCGTTAGCGGTTGCTGAGTCGATGGGTACTGCATAATGCCACTCTGAAATTATTTTTTGACTGTATATTTTTCCATAACCGAACAGCGGCTGCAAACGCCATCAAAAACGACTGAGATTTTTGGGGTGCGCAGATTTCAGGGTCCCGTGGTTCTAATGGTCGGTGTAGACACCCACAACGCACGAAAATCCATCTGGCGGTGTAGTGAGCTCGATGTCGGAAACGGATGTCCCTTTAGGGTGCGACAGCAATGTTGCCGCAGCCCAGGGGCCGAAGGCGTTGGGCCAAGGATGACCATGGATGCGTGAACAGGAGACGGTGACAACATTATCTTGGGCGGCGTAGTATTCGGCCGTTAATTTGGTTTCGACGGCATAACCTGAAGTGCCATAGCGATCGTCTGCTCCGCCCCAAAGAAGAACTACGATAGCACTATCCATGATGACAGTGTCGACCGGCTGTATGGGGAACTGGCTGAGATAGTGGAAGTTTCCCAATCCAATTATTCCGCCCGCGAACAGGTCAGAATTGAACATCATATTGCGACTGGTCATGGTGCCGCCGGCAGAGCTCCCGCCGTTATAGATACGATCTTTGTCCACTGGGTAATCAGTGGCGATACAGTTCACCATGGATTCGATAAATCGTACATCAGGGCCTTCATCATTGCTTCGGGAAATCGAAACGTCAAACCAAGGCTCCCCAAAGCGGCCATCATCACTGCCTGTGGCACCAATACCGCGACAGCGTCTGTCTCCGGTAGTCCAGCGCTACAACGGTGCAACCACAATCCAGCCACCGTTCACCAGCGACTCGAATTGAGCAACATCATTGGAGACAAATTCCAGTTCAGTAGCTACTGTGCCGGTTAGAGAGACGAACAGCGGCCTTGGAGTATTTAGATTTTCAGGCAGGAAAAGGTGAAACTGGCGGAAGTTCCCATCGGACTGCGTTGAGTGCTGCAGCGGGTTAACGCCGACCCCATTTGAACAGTCGAAAAAATGCATAGGAAGGATCTGCCTTGCCGGGTTGGCCAATGTGCGATCCCTCAATCATAGGAAGATCAAGCCGCACAGTAGAAGGGTCGTTTAGCGTTGCCCAATCCGCCAGAACCGCCCGATGGCTGAACTTCCAGACGCCTGCGCGCTTTTCGTAACGATCCAAGTAGCGACCTCCGATCATTAGGTCCACGGGCTGATCATCGGTTTGTATCTGATGAAACGCCAAGATATAGACTTCACCTTCGCCATAGTTGCCCTCCAGTGCAATATTCACGGTGGTGATGTTGTGGTGCAGGATCACCATCGGTGCTTGTATATCCGGCAACTTGTCGATGAACTCCATAGCGAGGCCGTTGAAAAAGGCACCGTGATCATCTATAGCGTCGTCATGATAAAGCTCGCGCATTTTTTCATGATCATGTCGGTCGGCAGCGTTGCAGTAGCTGTGGATGAGCTCAGTGATGTCTTGCTTGTCGAGCAAGGCCTGTAATCTTGGTTCCATTACCCCACACCTAATGCGTATTGATAAGCGGCTACGGTATCAGCCAGGCCCATTCGAATCGCGTCGACGGTGAGATGGTGTCCGATCGAGACTTCTTTTAATCCTGCTATGGTCGCAAATCGTGGCAGATTGTTGAGGTCGAGGTCATGCCCCGCGTTGATCTCTAGGCCTTCTTCTGCAGCCACTTCAGCGGCCCGCACAAATTGTTGGAATACGTGCTCGAGCTCATCACCTGTCCGGAATGCGCGGGCATAAGTTTCGGTATAGAGTTCAATGCGATCGGTGCCTGTTTGTGCTGCAAGACGGATTTGCTCGGGGTCCGGGTCCATGAACAGGCTGGTACGAATACCTAGCGACTGCAGTTCCTGCACGACTCGTGCAACTTGCTCGCCATTCTGTTTTAGGTCAAAGCCATGATCAGAGGTGAGCTGGCCATCATCATCAGGCACGAGAGTACATTGAGCCGGGCGAATCTCTTTCACCAGCGCAATGAAACCTGGGTAGTCCTGCACATTTGCACGCTCAGCTTTGCGCGGTCCAGTCATCGGGTTTCCTTCGATATTGAACTCAACCTGAAGCATAGAGGCAAGGTCAAAACAGTCTGCAACACGAATGTGCCTCTGGTCCGGGCGTGGGTGGACAGTGATACCATTAGCACCCGCGTCGATGCACATCTGAGCATGCTGAGGGATGCTCGGGTTGGCAGTGTCGCGGGAGTTGCGGATCAAGGCAATTTTGTTGAGATTGATGCTGAGCGCAATCATCAGGGCTGCTGGCGCACGATTTCTTTGATCACAATCGCCTGCTGGGGTACGTCGCCCATGCCTTTGACGTTGCCGGTCTCCGCTGTGGCGATGAAGTCCACGACGTCCATGCCCTGGCGAACCTCACCAAAAACAGCATAGCCTTGGGTCCTGGGAGCCCAATCTAGGTTCAGGTTTGAGCGTAGGTTGATGTAAAACTGTGAGGTGGCTGAATTAGGATTATTAGTGCGGGCCATGGCGAGTGTACCCCGCGTGTTGTGCAACCGATTTTTCGATTCGTTGATAATAGGGTCCGAGTTTTCCTTCTCGGTCATGTCGGGTAAGAAACCTCCGCCCTGAATCATAAAATTGGAAATGACTCTGTGAAAAATCGTGCCATTGTAAAAACCACTGTCCACGTAGCTTAGAAAGTTTGCAACGGTGATCGGAGCTTTATCGGCAAAAAGTTCCACAGTCATATCCCCTTCGCTGGTTTTGATAACAACAAAGGGGTTGGCTGGCGCGGACTCATCGGCGTGGGTGATTGCCGGCAGCATTAGCGATAGACAAATTAGCAGTAATTTAAACATGATGATTTCCTCTTATACTCTAGTTGTTTTAAGCCCAGCTGGACATTTTACGTCGTTTTGGTATTAGGCGGGGTGCCACTAGGGCAATAATGACCCCTAGTAATACGGCCATAGCACCGTTTATGAAGTCTTCACTTTCGAGCCTCTCTTGCAGCCGCAGACGCTCTGCCTCAAGCATTTCTACATCTGAGCGCAAGTTCTCCGCTTCCTCCACTAGCCTGCGATTGTTTTGGTCCAGTTGTACTGACCTACTGGAAATTTTCTTTAGCTCATGCAGTTCGCGGGAGACAGTATTCAACTCGAAATCGCTTGCGGTGACTTGGCTAATGAGTTCGTCTCTTTCGGTGTTGAGAGTCTCCAATTCAGTCGCCATATCGAGACTTTCGGACCCCGTTTTTTCAGCTTCTGCGGTGATTGCCGCCAGTTTCAGTCGCGCCGGAAGATCTGGCATGAGGAACTGAGGTTGAATCCAACCGGTGTTGCCGTTTTCCATAGTGACTTCTGACCACGATCCATCAGCAAGGGAGCTGTTAACCGTAAGGCGGGTTCCTGAAGGAATGCCGCGATGAACGATACGGTAATTATTTCCAGCGCCACTGCGCAAGGGAACAAACTGTTTGTCACTGACATAGCGTATCTCCGCAGCGGCAGTGGAGACCGAAAAGAGTAATGAGAGCAGCAGTGCAGATACGTAGGGTCGCAAAGTGTATTCCTTATAAATCAGCTCAAAAGCATAGAGATAGTGAGGCCCGTCTAAGTCGAGCATTTATGGCGTCGCGCCTTAATAACCAATATAACCTGACGAGCGAAGAAGTTGAAGTTCAGGGCAGCACCAGTTTGTAAGGCTTGACGATGATCTTGCTAAAAACACCGGCGCTCACGTACGGGTCTAGATCGGCCCAGGCAGTGGCGGCCTCCAAGCTGTCAAATTCAGCAATAACAAGACTCCCGGTAAAGCCCGCCGATCCGGGCTCTTCGGTGTCGAGAGCTGGGTGGGGGCCGGAGGCCAAAAGCCTGCCCTGATCGGTCAGTGATTGCAGGCGCGCTAGGTGGGCCACGCAAGCATTTTGGCGCAGTGACAAGCTAGTTTCAACGTCTTCACACAGTATTGCGTAATACATCCTGAAATAACCTCCCTCAGGTGTTAATCGTCCTGCTGTAGCCCTTGTTTTTTTGCCGCATCGTCCTTGAGATGTGGGCTGATGATCAAGGCTGTTAGAATCGTCAATGAGAGCGTGAATCCGATCGCAGAATACAATTTGTAGCTAACCCAGGTCTCTTCGCTATAGCCGTAAGCGACTACCAAGTTGAGTGCACCTACAATCACAAAGTTTGTAACCCACAATAAGTTAAGTCGGGTCCATATTGCCTTGGGCAGGTGGATCTGACTGCCCAATGTGCGCTCCATCAGATTCCTGTCGCCAACAAACTGAGAGACTCCAAACGCTAGTGCAAGGGCCCAATTGAAAATGGACGGCTTCCACTGAATAAACATCTGGTTTCGAAAGAACAATGTAGCCCCACCGAATACCAGCACCGCTAACAGCAGCCACAGTAGGCGCTTTTCAACTTTTCGTGTGAGGGCATAGACAAAAACTACCTGCAGTACAGTGGCTACCATCATCGCAGCAGTGGCAGAAAATATGCCGTCGAATTCATAGTGCCAGCCCGCGAGGTTAATACTTTGACCATCGAGCTGATAAACAATGAAGAACAAGGCAATGGGAACGAATTCAGCGATTTGCTTCATGGATTCTGTGCTGCTCCGACTGTTACTATGTGCGATGGATAAATTATCTGAGCCGCGTTACGGCCCTAGCGCCAAGTGTAAAGACTGTGTTGATTGATTTCCACACCCACACCAGCGCCTCTGATGGGGCCCTTTCTCCCTGCGACCTGATGGCCCGGGCCGCAGCCAGTGAGGTAGAGTTGCTAGCAATTACCGACCACGACACAATGGCAGGGTATGAAGCAGCGGCAGCTTATCATACGAAGAATCCCAGTGGTATGCGCCTTATTCCGGGCATTGAGCTTTCCTGTCAATGGTCGGGCGCAACGATTCATATTCTGGGGTTGGGAGTCAACTGCGAGCACCCTGTGATGCGCGCAGGGCTTGATCGCATGGCTACGGCAAGGACGGAACGTGGAGCTAAGATCGCTTCCCGCCTAGCGTCTCGCGGGTTCGACGGGGCGCTCCAGGGTGCTTTAGCACTCGCGGGGGACAGCCAGTTAGGCCGACCGCACTTTGCTGCATGGATGGTAGAACGCGGGCATGTCAGGGACCACAACCAGGCCTTTGATAAATTTCTGGGGCAGGGCAAGGTAGGCGACGTCAAGGCATTCTGGCCGGAACTGGCTGAAGTGACTCAGTGGATTCACTCCTCCGATGGTGTGGCCGTTATTGCCCACCCTCTGAAATACCGTTTCACTGGCATGAAATTACGACGCTTTATAGCCGCTTTTGTAGCCGCAGGAGGCCGCGGTATTGAGGTGCTAAGTGGTCGGCAAACCAGCGATCAAACAAATCATCTAATGCGGCTGGCGCGGGATTTCGACCTGGAAGTCTCCATTGGCAGCGATTTCCACCGGGATGCTCCTTACAGCGCGCCTCTCGGGGTAGAGTCGGCCCCATTTGATGGTTTAAACGGTGTATGGCAGCGCTGGTAAGTCTTGCCTCAGCCCATACCAAAAGAACTAAGAGAGACATCGTGAGCCAGTTTTATCAGATTCACCCAGAAAACCCGCAGGCGCGCCTAATACGCAATGCAGTCGATATTATTCGCAATGGAGGTGTGGTGGTCTACCCCACAGACTCTGCTTATGCTCTAGGTTGTCATATCGGAGATAAAACGGCGCTGGATCGAATTCGACGTATTCGCAAGCTTGACGACAAGCACAACTTTACTTTGGTGTGTCGCGACCTGTCAGAGATCGCCACTTACGCCAAAGTGACTAATACGTCGTATCGATTGTTACGCCACACCACGCCAGGCCCCTATACCTTTATCTTGCAGGCGACAAACGAGGTGCCACGGCGGTTGATGCATCCCAAACGAAAAACGGTCGGGTTGCGCGTGCCAGACAATGCTATTGCTGCAGCCTTGCTGGCTGACTTGGATGAGCCGTTGATGAGCGTTACGCTGATAATGCCGGGGGACGAGTTCCCCCTGACTGACCCCTACGATATCCGTGCAATACTGGAGCATGAAGTTGATCTTGTGATTGACGGAGGCTATTGCGGCATGGAGCCGAGTACGGTCGTAGATTTGGCGGACGATAGGCCGATGATATTGCGCGCGGGCAAGGGAGACGTCACCCCCTTTGAGCGTTAGAAATGGGAACGGCCAACCCCAGAGAAATTTGAGTTTTGTGGTTCGACTGCAGGTAAGAATGCTCTCGGGGCTTATAACTTCAGTAATGATTAGCCCCGATGTGATCGTGTAGAGACACTGTTAAATAACACATTTGATAATCTATTTATAAAGAGGACAATTCAAAATGACTATTTTTCATCCTGGGAATTCCATGCTCAGTTCACGGCACCAAAAAATCCATGCACTGTGCGAGATTGCGCACACTGCAGTCGATTTTTCCGCGGCAGCATTATTTGTTGTTGGCAGTATATTGTTTTTTTATCCGAAGACGACTGATGTGGGTGTATGGTTTTTTCTGATCGGCTCTATCTTTTTTGGTCTTCGTCCAACCATCAAACTAGTCCGAGAGCTCGCCTATTTGCGACTCGGCGATTACACCGATGTTGCAGCCAACGTGAAGTAGGTTTAAACCTGCGATGCTGAATACTCTGTCCTGTGGTTTTGTTCAGGGGGAGGCCAGAGCGGCCAGAGCGGTCGCAACGGGCAGCATGAGGGGATAGACCGCATCTCCTTTTACTTTAGTGTAGGTTATTCACCATTTATAAAGTGCTACTAGTGCGAGATAAAATCATTATTGTGCGCTCTAAGTAACAGACTCGGGCCATAATTTTGCGACGTTAGCTTCTCATGTGTGCAAGACCGAGCCGTCAGTATCGCTGAGATTGAGCGCGTCTCGCCAATGGACGTGTTACCAAAAGCTTGATCTAGGTGTCGCATCCGCTTTTATCTGAGCCGCATTTTTTCTGTCCGATTCCATGCCAGTCCCATCGGACTGGTTCGACGTCGTGCTGATCCATGCTCTGCAGGAGCAGTGATACATTATCAGGGAGGTCAGGGTAGGGTGGGTTTGGATCCGGCAGCGACTTTGGCTGTGGCTGCTCTGTGTAATTAGCGTGGCGCCTCGGCGACCCCTTCGCAATACCATTTGCAGTCTCCAGGTAGTGAATAATGCATTTGCAGAATAATCTACTTGCAAATGATTCTTATTTGCGTTTAAAGTACACCTAACGCATGTCAACCCTCACAGGCCCAACAACGGAGATCCTCACATGAAGACACTGGTATTTACTCTCTTTTTTATTGCCGGCGTCAGCGCAAATGCACATGCTGGCTCTCACCTTGACACTGCGGGTTCTGCCAATCTAGGCCTTGTATTTATTATGGCAGCCGTACTTTTGGTAACGATATCTTCGGCACCTTATCTCAAAAAATCGCCTATCGAGCGCAAGAAAGAAGCTTCAGAGCCTCTCGAGAACGATACTAACTCTGTTAGCTAAAACGTGGATGTCTAGAAGTGGTAAAAGTCAAAAAAGCCGCAGAACATCTTGGCATCCCTTGTAAAATTTACGGAGTAGGGCTTCAGGAAACTGACTCACTCTGATGTTCTGAACCGTTGCCGAGACCACTTTAGAGTCAATACAGAACGTGCGAATTGACAAGGAAATCTCCTCATGCTCAGGAAACTAGCATCAGCACTTTTCACCTCTATAAAAGTAAAAAAAATTTACTCGAGCAATAGCCGCTCTCCAGCACTGACGATTGAAGATGGCTCCGTTTATTTGGCCAATAGCCGATCTTCAATAATTGAGATCAAAGGAAACTCCATTTACTCTAACAACGCCCAGTCTGCAATACTTAAGATTAAGGCAGATTTCGTTTACTCTGCCAACTGCAACGCTGCAATACTTGAGCTGATAGGAAATTCAGTGTACCCAGTCAATGGACCGTTGGCGATACTAAAAACTGACGCAACGTATGTTCACGAACGTGATGGCTCTGCATTGAAAAAAGTTAAGCAGTTTCATTTGTACATGTACAAAAATAATGGGGATAACGTACTGTATAAAACTCCTGACAAGTTAAATAATATTGAATTGATTGCCATCCTTTTTCAATTAGGTGAAATCCCAGTAGACACATAGAAAGACCAAGGCTGTGTGAGCGATTTTCTGATTTTCTACAATAGGAAAAACTAGCCCTAGGGTTTGGGCAGGCCGAGGGTGGACTAGGTTTCTTGTGATTTGCCTTCTGGCCTATCGGTAGCAGCACGGAACTGCCTGGAAGGCGACTTATTCCAGTCTATGCAGCTCAATTGCTGCTGCAGTCCGTTAAGGGTCTTCCTATGGCTTTATCTCGCTATGACCATAGATTTTAAGGCCAATATCGGAGCCTACTTCCCCTACGGTACCGCCAAGTATTTGGAGAGTTGCGATCGATTGTCACTCCCGAGCGCATAGACAGGCGTATGCAGCTTTAGCCCATACCGCACCAGATGAGCTCATCCACTAAGAGAAAATTCTGCTACTTTTACGCTGAAGCAGAGGAGTTTCACTATGAGTATGTCAAGCAGGTTTAAAACGTAATACCGACACGCGCACCGACTACAACCGCATTGGTGTCGGCACCGCCAACGTTTCGTAGCCACTGCACATCAGGCTGGACGTATAGCCATGGGGTAATATTTGCTTTGTAGAACAGCTCGAAATTGGCTTGATTTCTTGTTACGTCGTCAGGTCTAACATTGTCTGACGGGCTCATGTAGGTAACGGCAAATCCGATTTCGTCGCTGTCGCGTGTCGGAATCGCGCCGGTGTACATTGCGCCGGTTGAAAAATACTGATTAATTTGATTCCGACTTTCCGGCGCCCAAGAATATTCGAAAAACATCGTGAGGCCCTCACCGCTTGAGTCAGTCGCTGATGGCTCCAGATAAACAGGCTGATCGATCAGCATATACACCCCATAATTGTCACCATACTCTTTGGGGTCGTTGTTTGTGCTCGCTACGATTTCCAATGTACTCAGCGTCGTAAACCACGTCGCGAAACGGTAGGTGCCGGCATAACGCTGTAGGCTGGTAGCAGTAATGTCAGTCTCTAACACTGCGATCACATCCCCAGAAAACAGTCCGCTGTCCTCAAAACTTTTACTTTTGCCATCGAGCTCGGCCCCATAAACACCCGCCCGCAGCGAAAGCCAATTGACTGGGTTGATCTCGCCGAGGAGACCCAGTGCAGGTTCAGGAAAGGTTGGCACGGGCATATTCGGCGGAGGAGAGATTCCGCCGTTGATGAACTCACCAGTGATATTAGAAGTCGCGAACTCTGAGTTGGCATCTTGCTTGCCAAATTTCAGCCTACATTTGCCGTTGCACAGGGATTGCTCGTAATAGTACGCGCTCAATTGTGTGAAATCTTTCGCATCCAATGTGCTGACGGGGGCCAGTGGCCCTCCGACTGCGTCATTAATCTCATTGCCGTCGCCCACCATGTTTTCTAGATAGACGAAAAACGTGCCTCCCTCCCACCAGTTGAGTTTGCCGCTATCCAGTGTCAGCGTCAGATCCATGTTGCCCAGCCCACTGGTGTCGCCCTTTGAGGGATCGCCACCGTCGACCCTAGACATAACTTCCGCTGTATAGACCAACTCGAATAGCACACCTTTCTGGGCTAAACGTGGCCTGGTCCCATCCCATTCACCTGTCATGTGCTGCCATTGAGACCAAGGTATAGGCTGGCTGTTAGCTGTGGCAGCTTTATCATTGACTACTGGGTGTTTTTTGAGAAACCATGGGGAAGGTGACGATTGCTGCATTACGGGCCGGGGTTGTATCGGTGTCTCTGCCACCAGCGAGCTTGCGACGTCCGATCCTTGCGAATGCTCAATCGGTTGCGTTGTCATCGCAGGGTCGGCTTCTTCAGCAACTAAGGCCGGGGACGTCAAAATAAGGCAGAGAGCCAATGCTAAAAGAGGATCCATTGAACATAATCGATTTTGTACAGCGGCCAACCAGCCTGTGGCCGTTGCAGATGGCCGCTCGCGCAGATACAGATTCGCAGTCAGCCTATGGCAGCTGCGAGCTACTGGACGTTGAAGGTGATTCATTCGTCGGCTGTTCAATGTGAAGTTCATAACTCTTTCTCATGCGCGCGCTAGTGATGTACCGTGTCGCTGCGCTTTTTGGCGGTGCTGTTGTATTCAACAAGCCCAGCCTTAAAGTACAGTGCTGTCGGCATCTAAGCCGTTGTCGACGCAAATCATAATGATTATCATTTGCGTTATCAAGAAGTTATTACTATACTCCTCGCGAAATGTTGCTACCGCTGCGATGGAATAGGCCAAGCAACAATTTCACTTCTTTTAGTGTTGATAGTCTCAAGGAGATTTTGATGGCCCCACGCAGTCTTTGTTTACTTCCAATCCTGCTGATACTTCTGAGCCCGGCGGCACAGACAGCAGACGAGCGGCCTCTATTTAAAAGCCCACCTGATATCAGCAGCAAAGATGGATCGTTGACGGTCGAACTCACGGCTGAATCTCGGACAATAGAAGTTGGCGGAAAGCAGGTGACGACCTACCTCTACAACGGGCTCTTTGCTCCTCCAACGTTACACGTGCGCCCAGGCGATAAGCTAATACTGAAGCTCAACAATCAACGTGATAGCAATACAAACCTGCATTATCACGGCACCAATGTATCCCCCAAAGAACCGCAAGATAACGTGTATATCCGCGTTGCTCCAAAAGAAAGTTATCAGTACGAGGTCGACTTTCCGAAAGATCATCCGCAGGGACTTTTTTGGTATCACCCTCATTGGCACGGCACAACCGAGTATCAGATTGGGGGTGGGATGTCTGGATTGTTGAGCGTCGACGGTGTTTTGGACCCATGGCCCGAACTAAAGGGCATTACTGAACGAGACATCATTCTGCGCGACATCCAGATCGTCAACGGCAAGGTGCCTAATCCGCCAGATCCTGGCAACCCCACAATGCGGACCGTAAATGGGTTAGTCAATCCTACGATTCCAATCCGTCCCGGTGAAGTTCAGTTTTGGCGAGTCGGAAACATTGGTGCAGACATTTTTTATGATCTGGAGATCGAAGGACACAAGATGTACGAAATTGCACGCGATGGTATCCGGCACAATCAGCCGGTAGTCTATGACACGCTGCTGCTTCCAACCAGTGCACGCACTGAGTTTCTTGTGGTGGGAGGGGAAGCAGGCGAATATGTATTTAGAACACGCGAGATTGACATGGGTCCGGCGGGTGACCCGCATCCTAGAACAACGCTAGCGACGTTGGTGTCTAGTGGTGAAAAGGAAAAACATAGTATTGACCTACCGCAGGTCTTTCCTCCGTTGGATGACCTACGCGAAGTGGATGTCTCTTGTGAACGAGCCATAGATTTCTCTGAGACGAGTGACGGAAGTCAATTTTGCATAAATAACGCTGGTACCGACATGAATATTGTCAATACGACGGTGCGCATTGGCGGCGTTGAGGAATGGACGATTAACAATTGCTCAGCAGAAAACCATGTGTTTCATATCCACCAACTACAGTTTCAAGTGATCAAGAAAAACGGCAAAGATGTGCCGTTTACAGGCCTTCAGGATACCGTTACCGTGGACTTTCGATCCGTCAATAAGGACAACGCAGATCGCTGCAAAGTCGATGAACAAGGTAATGCTTCCGACTGTACTTGCCCTACCGACGAGGACCCATGGGGCTCGGTTGTTCTGCGTATTCCGTTCACTAACCCGATCATCGAAGGTAAGGCAATATACCAGTGCCACATCGGCGAGCACGAGGACAATGGAATGATGTCAACCATCGAGATGTCGTCCTCTGCGGGACAGTGTGAAGCCGGCACGCCGTCGTCTATCGATAGGTTCAAGCTGTCCTCTAAAGAGCGCGCGGTGTGTAAGCCACGAGTCGCCCACGGGCACAGTATGTGAACCTAGAGTTAAAGATCATCAACGTTTAAGCCAATGGGTATCGTGAGGCGCAAACCAAGCAGCGTGCACTCAGTGTGCACGTCGTATTGCACGCTACAGTGACTGTCAGATAGCGGTATTGTCAGCGCTATTAAACAGCACCCAGCAAGATGGAAGATCAAGGATAAAAGCGATGGCCAGTTTGGCGGGCATTATAGAAGCGGTAGTAGATAATCATCCTCAAGCAGATGCTGAGCTGATCGAGAGAGCCTATGCGTATGCAGCGCATGCGCAAAATGAACCGCGGAATTCATTAGAGGACAGGTGTTTTGTTCATCGCGTCGCTGTTGCTGACATTTTAGCAAACATGCGTCTCGATGCTGCTACCGTTTGCTCGGCACTGCTGCACGACGTTGTCGAAAACGGTATCGCGAATATGGGGGAAATCCACAGGGAGTTTGGAGCGGACATTGCATTTCTTGTGGATGGCGTTACCAGACTCGATAAGTTCAGCTTTTTGCCTTACGAGGATAGGGATGAGGATGAGGAAGCCGAGAGCTTCCGTAAAATGCTGTTGGCGGCGTCCAGCGATATTCGAGTCGTACTGGTAAAACTGGCCGAGCGGCTAGACAGCATGCGGACACTTGGAGCGATAGAAGCGTGTGCGCAAAAACGCACTGCCACAGAGACGCTAGAGATTTACGCCCCCTTGGCTGAGCGTCTAGGAATACAATGGTTAAAGGCTGAGCTGCAAGACCTCAGTTTTCGCTACCTGGAGCCTGAGGCATTCAGCGCTCTCGAGGCCACGGTGAGTAGTTTGGCCGAGAGCACTGACCACTGCGTTACTGAGCTGACCGAGCAGATAAAGAGTGTGTTGTTGAAAAAGGGACTGTCGGTCCGGGTCAGTGGTCGGCGAAAGCACCTGTATTCGCTACAACAGGAAATGCGCAACAGTCACCTAACCTTCGATGAAGTTCAGGACTTTATTGCATTTCGAGTCATCACGAATTGCGTTGCCGACTGTTATGCGTCCCTGAGCGTCATTCAATCTGAATGGGAACCGCTGCCTGAGCGTTTCAAAGACTTTATCGCATTGCCGAAGTCAAACAAGTATCAATCGTTACACACGACGGTCATCGAGCCCGGAAAGAAAGAGGTAGAGATTCAGATCCGCACCGACAAAATGCATACAACAGCAGAGTATGGTGTCGCGGCCCATTGGTTGTACAAAGAGCATTTAGGTGGCGTCGACCCAAAGGATGTAGCTCGCTTCGCATGGTTGCGCCAGCTTACCGAATTTCAACGTGCCGGCGGGGATGCGCCACCGGTGCGAGAAAGTCTCCCCTTTGATCCATTTCCCGAGGATGTTTATGTGCTTACACCCAAAGGCGATGTAAAGAATTTCCCGCGCGGAGCGACTCCGATAGATTTCGCCTATGCAGTTCAAACTGATTTAGGCCATCATTGTGGGGGCGCATGGGTCAACGGTACCATCGTGCCGTTGCGGTATAAACTACAGAACGGCGACGAGGTTCATATTCTTACTCACAAGAGTAATCGGCCAAGTGAACATTGGCTTGAATTGGTTGTCACATGTCATGCTGAGTCTAGAATACGCGCCTATCTGTGCGTTGAAGATCAGCCCAAAGCGGTACGTCAGGGACATGACCTTTTGGACAAGGAGATGCACCGACACAAAATCTCGCCGCTGCGTTTCTGGACGAGCCAGCATGCTAAAGATGTTCTTGATAGGTTGGATGCAGGTAACGCGCAACAGCTTTATGCCCGCATCGGAATCGGTGATTTGTCTATGTCTGCGGTTATGAATGCGATAAGACCACAGCACAAGGGACGTCTGCCAAAAGCAGTGTCAAGCATCACGGAACGGCCTGTTCGGGTCGAGCGGCACTCCAGTCAGACTGACCAACTGAGTGTCGAAGGGATGAACGACGTGCCTGTCCGTCTGGCTAAGTGCTGCACGCCTATACCGGGGGACATTGTAGTCGGCTGGATCACGCACAGTCGAGTCGTGTCGGTTCACAAACAAAGGTGCCCAAGTCTATTGGAACTCGACCCTGAACATAGGGTTCAGGTGTCATGGGACGAGGCGTTTTATAACGCCGTCTCCGGCCGTTCTGTGGCTGAGAAATGAGCGACGCAATCAGTGTGCATAGCGCGCTCTGCAGCAGTCGCGACAGGGACAGCGCTGGCTGCCTCAGGGCAAAATCAATTTGGCGACAGAGGCTGTCACGGCTCGGCGTGCGGGGCCTGTCCTCAGTCGGTTTCGCTGAGCCAGTAGCGTGAAGCAAGACCCTATATATGGTGTCACAGCAGTGGCCGAAGAAGACGAAAACATCGACGCCGCAGATCGCCGGGACAGCTGGAACTATTTTATTTTTGTTTTTCAGGGAATCGTCGCAAGTGCATCGAAGTCGATTGGAAGTCCTCGTCTTCTGCTTCCTTATCTATACGTAGCAACCGGCGCGCCGGTCTTTTTAGCGGGAGCACTGATCCCGATCGTATCGGCTTCGCGACTGATTAGTCAGATCGTTGGGGCGCCCTATGTGAGCGCTGCTAGCACAAGAAAGTGGATATTATTCATCGGCTGGATGGCAGCCGCAATTGGCCTCGCTGTAGCCGGCTTAGGTGCAAGAGGCTCTAACCATTGGGCACTGATGGCAGTCTTCATCGGTGCGTCATTAGCACTGGGTTTCTCTAAGGGTCTTAACGGTCTCGCGTTCAATGACCTAATGGCGCTCAACATTAACAAATCACGCAGAAATTCTGGAGTGTTCTTCATGTCTGCGGCGGGAGGCTTTGTTACCATTGGCGTCACGTGGTTCACGCATTATCTTTCATCGGGTGAAGACACGATCGACCATTACATTAATTTAGCGTTTAGTGCAGCCTTGGTAACTGCATTTGCCGCAGTCATTATTCTATTCTTTCGCGAGACCAGTGCTCCGATAACAGCTCGGCAGGCGAAGCACGGCACTGACGTCTCAGGCCAGTCGGTCAAGCCCAGTTTTGTTGCTCGACTGCAGAAGTTTCGCGATGTACTTCGATTAGTCTGGTTTCGTCGCTACCTGTACATGCGATGCCTGACTGCTGCTGTTGTTCTGGCCATGCCATTCTATGCGGTGCATGGCGCTACTCATCACGTCCATAAAAATGCGGCCGGGCTCAGCATATTCGTGGTGGCAACCAGCGTGGCGGCGATCATTTGCGGGCCTTTGTGGCAATGGCTGGGTAAACGATCACAGCGCTTGTCTATGGCGCTAGGATCAATTTTTGTGGGCTTGGGAGGTGTCTGGGCCTTGACGATTGAACAAGTGGAGTCACTCCAAACCGTTTTCGCTCACTCTTTGGTGTTTGCACTGGCGGCGGGTGGGATTCAGGCTGTTAATGGTTCCCGCGTGCTGTTTTTGATCGACGCGGCACCGAAAGAAGAACTCACTTACTATGTTGCTGTGACAAACACGGTTAGTGCTGTTCTCGCACTCATTTTGGCAAGCTTCTTCGGCTATATTGCCCAAATACAGGGGGTGCACTGGCCGGTAGTCTTAGTTGTTATCTTATGCTTTATGGCGGCAGCCTATTCTTTGAGCTTAAATGATCCTCCTCCCGAGGGTGAGACAGGCACATAGTTACTGAGTCTATGTGCCTGCTCTTTTTTGCAGCTTGATATTCACATCTTCTCTGGCTGAGACGTTCCCAGCGGTCCGTTAGTTATCGTTTCAGCTCTGTTCGCTTTCGCTTCCGATCATCTGTTTAAGCTCGTGATCAAAGTGATACAGGCCTTGCCCATCCATTCCAATAATTCGGATTTTGTCAAGAATGGACTTGGACAACATTTCCTCTTCATGCTGCTCGGCCACGTACCACTGCAGGAAGTTAAAGGTGGAATAGTCCTGCTCAGTAAAAGCGAGATGCACGAGCTCATTAATCTTTTTCGTGACAATGAGTTCGTGTGCATGGGTTTTTTCAAAGATTTCCTGCACTGACGCAAATTGCGTGGGTGGGGCTGCAATTTGTCCCAGCTCAGCCATTGCGCCACATTCGTTCACATAGGTGAATAGACGTTGCATATGATTCATCTCGTCCACTGCATGATCCCGAAGGAAAGACGCTGACCCCTCCAGTCCCTGATTTGAGGACCAGGAACTCATCTGTAAATAAAGATTGGATGAGTAAAACTCAAGATTGATCTGATCATTGAGACACTTAATGATTTTCGTACTTAGCATAACTTGCTCCCTGTGCAGTGAAATAAATAATCGGTCTTTAAATACGTTTCATTCAAAATTGCAGCAGAGCCGCTTTCCTCGGTTCTAAACCAGGAAGGAGAGTGGTTGCCCCCTTGTTAGTGGGGATTTGCCCACCTAGCAGGCGGCAAACCGAATGGACTGTTTGCAGTGCCACTTACTGGCTGATCATGACCACCATAGTTGGAGATGCCAAACTGCACGTATAGAACCGGTCATAATGTGCACACGAACACTAATTTGGCTGGAGTAACAACTGTCTCAAAACTATAACGGCGTCGACCGCTTTAAACGTATATGCGAATGATAACCATTAGTATTTAAAGATGCAAGTGTGTAAGCTGAAGGCCGCCGCTTGGTGGCAACCAACACGGCGCCCCCGCCTGCACAACTTTCGCGGGCGATATTCAGTAGGCTGAAAAGTCCAAGTCGGCTCTTTGCCCGTAATCGTATGACTAGGTTTTTAATTATATTTGTGGTGCATTGACTAAAAGCAGCAGCACTTTATTACCAGAGGCGAAGACGATGGCGGCAAAAAAATGGCGAACGGGTGTAATGGTAATGGTGTTGGGAACAGTGTTCGCGTCGCGTGTGGTCATGTCAGATGACATTAGCGTAAATGAACCACGGCAGTTCACATTTTCTTGGCCGTATACAGATAAAACTGACATGGCACCACGGGGAGGGAGCAGTCGCGGAGCGCCTGTAGGGCTGGCGAAGTCCACAGGAGAACAGTGGACTCGTCTCAGGGCGCCTGGACTGACAGATAAAGAACGCGACCGCTTCGCTATTCTGGCAATGGCAGGGCCCTATCGAGCGAGTTTTGACTTTATCGAAACAATCGGGTTCGTTGAGGGCTATGTTCCTGCTGCGCCTTACCAAAGTTGGGGTACGGAGTTTGTCTACGTAGTGACAGACGAGCCTGACTTTATAAGTTTACAGCACATTATGGTACTTAGATTCGACTCTAGCGATGGGACGCCTGCGGAACCTATGGTCATTAAGCACTGGCGACAGGATTGGCGCTATGAGCAGCGGCGGATGCATACCTTTCATGGCAATCTCACCTGGAAGCTCGCTAAACAGTCACGCGCGGAGTCCAGAGGTCGGTGGGTTCAGTCCGTATATCAAGTGGATGACTCACCCCGCTACATGGCTGCTGGCCGCTGGCAACACCGTGCTAATTTTTCCAGTTGGACCAGCGATGAGACATGGCGTCCTTTACCGCGGAGAGAATTCAGTGTGCGCAATGACTACGATGCTCTTATTGGAACGAATAGACATACTATAACGCCTAGCGGCTGGGTTCAGGAGGAGTTCAATTTGAAAACGGTCCTAGACGATGAGGGCGCAGTTAGTGAGATTTTGGCGCGGGAAAATGGTGTAGCGCGGTATGAGCGTATCAGCGGCTATGACTGGCGGGCGGGCGATGAGTACTGGAAGCGAACAGCGGATTTTTGGGCGATCACGCGGGACGTGTGGGCTAACTATTTGCAAGATGAACACACCCTCAGGATTCGAAAGACCGAGGAGGGTATACCGCTATATGCGGCTATGTTCGAAATGGCCGAAAGTTCACAAACTGCAAACCTAGATTCTAACGCTACCCGCGATGCGATTAGACAAATGCTGCAGCGCTATATAGACGAAAGTTAAAATATTTAGGTTACGGCCTTCCGATACTGTGCGCGGTTGTGGTGCGTGCGGGACATAAAAGGCTCTTTTAAGCGGCAATATCCGCACTTTCAGTGCCCAACTACCATCGGCCTCGAAATCACGCCGCTATGCCCTATAGGTCATCGCAGCTTTTGTCGGCGTCATGAGCAGGCGACTGCTATAACAACACCGGGCATGGATTCTTGCGCGCCTTAAGGCGGGAATGACAGCAACATACCCCCGACAAGCGCGTTGCGAGCGTGATGTCACGATAATCAATGACGCTAGAGTGCCATCTTCAGGGATGAGACCGAAAAGGTGCGAGTCGATTTTCTGCCAATGGTCTCTCTAATTTGCCAATACTTTAAACCCCTGCTTCTGTGGGCAGCTGTTCAATAATAGTGCAGTCAATATGATCGGGAAGCACATGCCGCTTCGGGCTGCGCGATAGCCTAGACTGCATTCGCCTTAATATACGCCGGTCGCGTGGCCAGCCGTGTGCAGTAAGCTTGGCAGTTCGGCGTAGAGTGGTTCACAAATTCAAGATAAGTCGCGATGCTGAGGCCAAAGCCCAACATGATGTCGGCGACGCTGAAGTTATCCCCAAGAATGTACGGCTTGCCGTCCAAGCCCTCTTCGATGATTTGAATAAGCTGCGGCGCCAGCGCATTACCGCGCTCAACAAGGGCCGGAATAATTCGTTCTTGCGGCAAGATACCACCGTGGGCGACGATCTCCGCCATAATCACCGTTAACTGGTTTTCGGCAAATTCCATCCACTGCACGGCTTTAGCACCAGCTTGACTGTCTCGTGCTGGGAGTAGGGCACCATCACTGTATTTCGCTACCAAGTATTCGATGATGGCGGCGGTTTCCCACAGCACAAACCCGTTGTCATCAATAGCGGGTACTTTGCCCTGAGGATGAATCTTTAGGAACGCCGGCTCTTGCATCGCCTTGGTAAAGAGAGTGAACGATTCAATCTGATAGGGCAGCTTGATTTCTTCAGCCAGCCAGAGTATCCGAACCGATCGAGAAAAGGGTGCATGATATATTTTCAACATGAGCGACTGAACATCTACATTAGTTTAGCGACGGAAAAACGTGTCCACAGGACTATTATAACGCCATTGGCCTGCCACTTTAAACGCCCTTTAAGTATAAGCGGGATAAACACTAACTTTACTTCCAATCTATTACAAACAGCAGACTGTAGACAACCATTGATCGCGGTCCAGGCTATTAACTTGTGTTATAAATGGATCACATGGTCATAAACCACCCGTTAGCGTCGTGTCTTTTGCCAGAGAAACTTTCTTAAACGATATATGGCTCTGCCAGCCTCTTCCTTGAGCAGCATAAATCATCACATTCACTGTAATGGTTAATAGTCGAAGAGACTTGCTCGAGGCGGAGCTCGAGGTTCTGATAGCTGATTTCCTGAGGCTGGTGCCGAGAATTTGGTATTCAGGTAATCAAGGATTTTTTAATGACCAGTCGGTCTTCAATGCTAGCGACAATTCTCACTGCTTTGCCGGCAGTAAAACTCCAGCGACGCATCCAGATTACTGACTCTGACCATGGCGTGTCGATAACGCATTATTTATTCCTGTGTAAAAGTTTTAGTGAGCTATTCAAAGGGAAAGTCTTCAGGACCTGTCGATGAAGGTTGACCGCCGTCTAAAATTTCATGCATCCGTTTCTCAATTTGGATTTTCGAGCCTTTGGGGTGGGTCAGAATATAAAACGTATCATTGCTGATTGCATCAAAAACTTGATCCGCGACCGCCTCGGTGGCCATGGCGGCACTGCTGAAAAATTCTGATGCCATTTCTTCTATGGCTTTTTGTTCAGCAATGCGGGCGGGGTCATTTTTTACCGCGTCCTCCAGGGGCCGGTTGCGCTCGGCGGCATAGATTTTAGTATCCACATACGCAGGGCATAGTACAGAAACGCCTACATTAGCTTCGGCATTTCTTAATTCGCCATAGAGGGTTTCGGACAATCCAACAACAGCATGTTTAGATACCGTATAGGGGCCAGTGGTGGGTGCAGATATTAAACCAGCGATGGAGGCGGTATTGACGATGTGACCCTCTTTTTGTGCCACCATGTATTTGGTAAAGGTGCGAATGCCGTGAATGACGCCCCAGAGGTTGACGCCCAGCACCCATTCCCAGTAGTCAGTATCCAATTCCCACATGCAGCCGCCACCGCCGACACCGGCGTTATTAAATAACAGGTGTATGGTGCCATATTTTTCGATGGTTTTTTCAGCTAGTGCATCCATGTCGTCAGCTTTTGAAACATCGGTTTTAATCGCCAGTACATCAGCAGCACCGAGGGCGGTTAATTGCTCAGCAACGGCTTGCAGCGGTTTGTCTTCAATGTCGGCAATAACTAGTTTCATGCCTTCGCTGGCGGCGCGTTTTGCCAAGCCGAGGCCAATACCGCTGGCAGCGCCGGTGACGACAGCGACTTTATTTTTGAAGTCTTTCATTGTAGGTCTCGTTTTTTATGATTGGGCAGGTTATGCCGGGTCGGCCAGTTTTAATAATTGTTTGCCTTCGTTTTTACCGGCAAACAGTCGCAGGAAGGTTGCAGGAATATTATCAAAGCCCTCCTGAATATCTTCGCGGTAGCTGATCTTTCCTTCCATTACCCAGGGCACTAAGTCATTCATGGCCTCATCGATGCGGTCCATAAAATCAATCATAATAAAGCCTTCCATGCGGACACGGTTTACTACGATTTTCATTAGGTTGTTTGGCCCGGGTGTTGGTGTGGAGTCGTTGTAGACAGAAATTTGACCGCATAAAACAATGCGCCCTTTTTCGGCCATGTGTTCGATCCCGGCTTGCAAAATATCGCCACCGACATTATCAAAGAACACATTAACCCCATTGGGGCAAAGCTCTCCAATACGTTGCTCGACATTTTCACTTTTGTAGTCGATAACCGCATCAATCTTGCAATCGTTTATTAGCCAGTCGGATTTTTCTTTACCGCCGGCAATAGCGATGACTTTACAGTTTTTAATTTTTGCGATTTGTGCAACGACTGAACCGGTGGCACCAGCGGCACCTGAGACTAAAACGGTTTCACCCTCCGCTAAAGCACCAACGCTTAATAGGCCGAAGTAGGCGGTGAGGCTAGTACCGCCAAAGATAGATAGTGGCATGGTGGGGGGCGTGCCTTCGGGCAGGGCCATGGCGGGAATTAAATCGTCAGGTTTTGCTAAAGCGTATTCCTGCCAGCCGAACATGCCTTGAACCAGAGTGCCTGTGGGCAGCTCTGTATTTTCTGATGCTATGACTTGGCCAACAGCACTGGCGCGCATTGGCTGGCCAATCTCGACGGGGGGCAGATAGCTGGGTTCGTCATCCATCCAGCCGCGCATGGCTGGGTCGAAACTTAAGTACAGATTTTTGATTAATACCTCGCCTGCGGCAAGGTTGGCGGTAGGGGCGTCGGTTTCTACACGGTTAAAATCTTCAAGGCTTACCATGCCTTGTGGGCGCTGTTTTAACAGCCATTGGCGATTGGTATAGGTCATTGATTGGCTCAGCTGGTTAGAGGTTAGAATTAAATGACAGGCAGGGTAGGTTGCTAAAGTATAAGCGAGATAAACACTACCTTTGCCACTAATCTATTACAAACAGCGGACTGTAGACAACCATTGATCGCGGTCCAGGCTATTAACTTGTGTTATAAATGAATCATATGGCCATAAACCACCCGTTAGCGTCGTGTCTTTTGCTAGAGAAACTTTCTTAAACGATATAGGGCCCTGCCAGCCTCTTCCTTGAGCAGCATAATTCATCACATTTCCTGTAAGTATAGTAGAAATAAAAGGGCTATCGTGAGTAGGTCTTCCTATGGATGCGAGCCGCAAGGCCTAAAAAGATCGCGAACAGGGGGTCGATTACTGTGAAATCCTACCGGCCTCAGTCATCGAACAATTCACATCCGTCTATTGCTTAACTGTCGAACGCACAGAGGCGAGCCAGACTTTGTCAGTGGCTTCCTTGCTGATCGTCTGCGGTTGTCTGCGGACTTCTTCGGGGTGGTAACCCTGGCCACTTGGTTCTACCCGTCTAATCAGAGTGAAAGAGCGGTGATTTACAGCGTTGTTAGGATATTACTGAATGTTACTGATGGGTGAATTATTGGAGGCGAAGGCGAAGCCAGATTTGAACTGACCTCAACAGGTTAACTCGCCGATACTGAATTGCTTCGACGCTGCTTGCACATGAGTGAAACATGAGGCAATATGTGTATCATGTCTCAAAATCAGTAGCGCTGCCAGTGTCAAATAATTCAAATATACATGCACTCATTCTCAACGCGGCGAAAGCATGTTATCTGCGGCTAGGCGTTAGCAAGACCACGGCGGCAGATATTGCCAGTGAAGCGGGCATTTCCCGGGCGACCTTGTACCGACGGTTTCCAAGTCACGGCGATATATTCCTCACGACTTTGGCGCGAGAGTCCTCCGAGATGGTCGAGGCCTGCGAAGCGCAACTGATTGGTATCGAGGATCCAGCGGAACACGTGATCGAAGGTTTACTCTATGTACTCGACGAGATTCCACGTCGCCCGCTACATGCGCACTTGTTCACTAACTCAGGTGGAGCCTGGGTGCTCTCCCAGACTATGTCCGCAGAAAATCTTCATCAGATGTGCGTTGAAATGGTTCTTGCAATGCCAGGCCTAAAGTTGGCGAAAGGAGAAAGGAGCAAGCGGAGAATTGATTTTTTAGCGGAGCTGATTTTACGTCTGCTGGCGTCCTACGCCATCGTGCCAAGCCACGTGGCGCGTAATCGGGATGAAATGCGCGACATGTTTTATACAATACTCAAACCTAGTCTCCATGACATTCTCGGTCAGCAACCTGCTGGGCGCAAGCGCACTAAGCCCAAGGGCTGATCACTGAGAAAAAGCTCTTATCCATCGATTATTATTAATGAGAAGACGTATGAAAGCACTGCAAGCGATGAAAAACGGCCCCCCCTCCGAGGTTCTCGAAGTTGTCGACCTCCCCGTACCGGAGCCTGGTCCGGATCAGGTGTTGATCAAAGTAACTGCGGCGTCGCTCAACTTCAATGACATTGATCGGTGCTATGGCCGGCGAATTTCTGTCCCGCTGACGCCACCTTTTACTCTTGGCATGGATGTTTGCGGTCTAGTCGAAGCGGTCGGCGCGGGAGCAGAAGCATGGCAGGGCAAGCGCGTTATCGCGTTAACTATGATGGCCACCGGCGGCCTCGCTGAGTATGCCATCGCACAATCGGCGTCGGTGTTTGATGCCCCGCCCGGCCTCACAGATGCGGAGGCGGCCGCCTTCATTATTCCATTTCAGCTTGCCTACCTCGCGTTGGTGCGTCGAGCCAAGATTGCAGAAGGTGAAACACTTCTGGTGCATTCCGGCGCCAGTAGCGTCGGTGCCGCTGCAATCCAGATTGGGAGCGCTCTCGGATTGAAAGTATTTACCACCGTAAGCTCCGATGCCAAGGCGGACTATTGCCGGAAACTGGGTGCGGATGTCGTAATCAATCATCAAACTGAGCAGTTTGAACAAGTCGTACTTGACGCTACCGACTATGTCGGCGCGCATGTCATTCTCGATCTTGCCGGCGGTGCGTTCGTCGAACCCTCGTGGAAGTGTGTTGCGAGGGAGGGTCGTTATGTAACGGCGGGGTTTGCTGACGATGACGAGAACGGATTTTCCGGTCGCCCGCTGAGGCCGGCCTGTGCCGCTAACTTTTCGATTATGGGTGTCATGTTGTCCTGGGTCAACGCTGTACCGCCAGCGATTCGAGATTACGGTTTCAATATGTTCACTCGCGATGTTGCTGATGAGGTGCACAGCGCACTGCTGTCCCTACTGGCCCAGAACCGAGTGCATTCGGTGCTCAGCCGCAGCATAAGCTTGGCAGAAGCACCTGCCGCGCTCACTGAGCAGGCGCAGCGAAAAACGCTCGGTCGTACAGTCGTCATCGTGGCAAATTAGTGACAATGCCGAAGTCCTATACGTTTCGTGACGCCCGCCTTCGTGCACCCGCACTGCGCTTGCTAAATGCAGCAGGCGCCGGTTTGGGCGCGGTCGGATTGCGCTTGCCGAGATTGGAGCCGGAGACCGTCATCCGCTCGGCGCAGCGTCAGGCAGAGGTAGATTTGCCTATAGGCGACCACACCACGGAGGCATTAAACCGCTTCATTGAATCCGCAGAATCCGAAGCGAACCTGAATACGCTCGGTAGAATTGCCGTGCAGGGCATGTTGGTGAACTCATTGGCCTGTCGGTTACGCATGGTGGACTGGGGTAAATGCCACCCGGAGGTACAGAGGGAAAAAATCCGTGAGCCCTGGATCGTCGTGGGATTACCCCGCACAGGAACGAGCATTCTCTCTATTTTACTGGGCTTGGACCCGTTCTCCCGACCGCTGCTGCAGTGGGAAGCGAAACGAGCGATTCCACCGGCGGATCTTGCTACGGCAAACGAAGACCCGCGAATCGCGTTGTTTACTCAGGAGATGGCGCGCGTTAACAAGATGAACCCGGCGCTGGCGACTATGCACCCCTTTGGCAGTACTCTGGCGGAGGAGTGCACAGCGATTTTTACGTATGCGCTGCGAACCATCGGAATGGAGACAGTGGCGTTTGTGCCCAGCTACGGGCGCTGGCTGGACCATGCGGACATGACACCTGCCTACGATATTCACAAGCTCACGTTGCAGGCGCTGCAGCACGCGCAACCCACCGAGCGCTGGACACTGAAAAGTCCAAATCACTTATGGTGCCTACCCGAATTGTTAAGCGCCTATCCCGACGCGCGCATTATCTGGATCCATCGGGACCCGGCCAAGTTGGTGACCTCACTGGTGAGTTTGAATTGTGCGATGCAACTCCAGTTCACCCGGCGCCTTGATGCGAAACGGGTCGGCGAATACTGGGCAGAAAAAATCAGTATCGCTATCGACAAAGCAACGTCATTTGATCAGGCGGCTGTATCCGACTGGTGTTGCCATGTCCAGTACAAGGATCTGTTGGCCCAACCGAAAGCTACGCTGGAAGTCGTCTACGAGCACTTCGGGGATGCACTGAACACCCTGCACAAGCGACGGATAGACACCTGGCTCACCCAGCGGCCACAGCATGCAGCGGGTGTTCACAGCTATGACCCCGGTGATTTTGGCTGGACTGAAAAGATGTTGAGCGAGCGCTACAGCAGTTATCGCCAGCGCTATAAGGTGGCTCAAGAAAGTTGACCGGTAATTGAAAAGTAAAAATAGCAAACATAAGGAATCTTGATGATGAATATACGCTATAAGCATAAATCCAAATTCCCCGCCTATTTTCGTTGCTCGCTGCTGGCATTCGCGACTACTGCGACGAGTAGTCCACTGATGGCAGCCGCACTGGAGGAAGTCATTGTTATGGCGCAGAAGCGGGAGGAGAACCTCCAAGATGCGCCGATGTCTATTACGGCGATACAGGGAGCCGAGCTGGAGGCCATGCAAATCACCAGCTTTGATGACGTTGCACGGGCCAGCCCCAGCATCACCTTTACCCCTTACCCCAACTCCGGGAATACACTGATCCTGTACATGCGGGGTCAGGGGGTGTCCGATCCCGGACAGGTCACCATCGATGGCTCAGTGGGGCTCTACCAGGATGGCTTCTATCTTTCTCGCCCCCAATCTTCAACTATCGATCTGGCAGACCTTGCGCGGGTGGAAGTGTTGCGCGGCCCACAGGGAACACTGTACGGGCGCAACACCACTGGTGGTGCAGTCAATCTGATTTCCAACCGACCAACCGGGGAGTTCGGATTCAAGGAAAAGCTGAGCGCGGGCAACCGTGACCAATTTCGTTCGCTAACCACGCTGGAATTGCCGGCCTGGAAAGGCGTTGCTACCAAGTTTGCCTTCCTTGCCAGTTCCATTGACGGCTACGTGGATAATCTGGGTAACGGTGAAGATTTTGGTATGGAAGAACAGCTTGCGGGTCGTTTCGATCTCAGCTGGGAAGTGACAGAGACGTTCGTCGCGGATTACTTCTTCGAGAAGGGCAATCTGGACTCAACGCCGAGCTACTATCAGAACGAAGCGTGGGACGGTCAGGTCATCGTGATTGAAGGCACACCATACACTTACTTTGAAAATGCTGGGGAGTTCCGCTCATCCTCATACCGACCGATCGATCTGCCAAAAAGTAAGTCTGACTATACGATGAATGCACTCACCCTTAACTGGGAGATTAACGACTTGATGTCTATTCGCTCCCTAACGGGTTACCGCACACTGGACTGGCGCGCCCAGCAGAACTTTGCCGAGGCCTTCGGTTTCATTACTAGCACCGACCCGAATTTTCCGCTACAGCCATTTCCGATCACTTTTATCTCGGACAATGAGATCAATACTGATCAGTTTTCACAGGAGCTTACCCTTATTGGCGAAACCGAGAGCGGTGCCATCGATTATGTGGCAGGGCTGTACTATTTTGATGAGAGCAGCAAATCAGACGGCTATGGCGTGCAGATCGCGCTGGGCACCGAAATCACGACGACCCGAAATGTCACCGCAGACTCCACTTCTTACGCAGCCTATGGTCAAGCCACCTGGACGCCATCCATACTGGATGACAATCTGCATGTGACGCTGGGCGGCCGCTATACCAAGGATAAACGTAAGGCGACACGCGATCTTATTAGTGTAACCGACGGGGTGATTGATCCGAGCAAATCCCAGACGGACGCGTTTAACAACGACACCTACAGTAAGTTCAATCCGGCGTCGACGCTGGCCTATGACTGGACTGCAGACCTAAATACGTACGTCAAAGTTGCCACCGGCTATAAGGCCGGAGGCTCCAGTGAGTCCGGACCGACAGATCAATTCGAAAACACAGTCGAGCCTGAAAACGTCACGTCGTATGAGATCGGGCTAAAGTCGCAATGGCTGGACAATCGCGTCCGTGCCAATTTCGCATTATTTGAAAGCCAGTTCGATGATATGCAGTTAGCGTTTGCAGTTGACCCGCTCGATCCTTCCATAGTCCAAAGCTACAACGCAGGTAAGGCGGCCGTGCGCGGTCTCGAGGCAGATATTGCAGTGCAAGCACTCGATAACCTCCAAGTTAGCTTGCAGTATTCCTACTTGGACCCCGATATCAAAGAAGTTGAGGCACTAGCCGGTACCGTGTTTGATCCGGCTGTGAATCCGGCTGCCACCGGAGTGTACGCAGTGGGCGAAAATATTGCGGAAGCCTTCACTTTACCCTATGCACCCGAGAACAGCCTGTTACTGGCAATTGATACCACGTTGTATGAGGAAAATGGTTATAACGTTTCGGCGCACGTGGACTACCGGTACCAGTCTTCTATTTACGCCACGGCTACCGCCGGCAAGGACATACCAGGGAGAAACAACTGGAAAGTTCCCTCCTATGGACTGTTCAATGCACGTATCGCTTTATCGTTCGAACTGTCCCGCGGTGGCAGTATTGAACTGGCTCTGTGGGGCGAAAACTTAGCCGACAAGGAATACCCTTCGCAAGTAATCGGCTTGGGTAGCGCTGTGCCAGCCCAGAATCAGTTAGGCCAAGTAGTCTATGGCTATGTAGAGAGCGCGAAGGCCTGGTCTGAGCCGCGCAGCATCGGGGTGGATCTGAACTACGAGTTCTGACGCGATAGGAAAGCCAACACGGCCTGCTTGAATCGTACGGGATCTTCCATGTCCGATCATGGGAGCTCTCTCATTCAGTTCTCGCAGGCCTAGTAGGTTCTTGGAAAAGATTCACAGAGGAGTTGTGATCTGAAAGTTTAACCATCAGCGCAATATCGTGATTTGATGGTTTAGAAGTAGCAAGCCCCTAGTATTGTAGATGCCCTGTAATCGTATCCTTGATTGTCTTGTCGTCTAACACGTCTAGGTCCTTCTGAGTAAGCGCTAATAGTAGCTCAATCCGGTTCACAACAGCCCTATCTATCTTGGTAGCAAGCTTTTTTGATGGACGATGAAGGCTATACCGCAGTTGTCTATAGCTCAGAAGGTGTTGCTGGTGCCGTTGGATTGTATAGCCTATATAAAAGCCGGAAGGTCTTGGCTTTAGATCAGGAATTGTCAGAGCAGATTGTCACCTTAGAGCGGGCTTATGCCGTGAAGCTCTACTGTGCTGCTATATCACTAGTTGGTGCTAAAAGATGACCCGCAACCATATTATCAGCCACTGACAAGGTGAGATTGCCTGTCATGGGTCGTCAGTGCCGGTGTCTGCCGATCACTTAGGCCCTGGGATGAGTCTTCATTGATAATCCAGCGAGGCGAAAGCTCTAGGCATAGAGAATAATCAAAGCCCTTTGTCAATTAATCTAAGCGTTCTCACGAAACTGGTAGTTTAGCCGCCACGTCAGATCTAAGCGTACTTGACCCGCTCCATGTGGAGCGGCGGTAATTGTATATAGCGTAAACTATCTATATATCAGGTTCAAATTGTCTATATTGCCACTCAATATCCGTTTGTTATTCTTATTTCTATAAAGCTTATGTTTACTTCGTATATACGTTGTATATA